>JBCCLB010000008.1:0-153401 GCA_039027095.1 Myxococcota bacterium | reverse complement strand
TCTGGACGATGCGGCAACCGCGCCAGGAGAGATTGCACGGGTTCTGGGGCGGGGGCGCAGGGGCCGGTCCTCGGTCGAAGGACTCGAGCGCGCACCCGAAGGCGGTCAGGATCACCACCGCGAGGCCCGACGCCACCACCGCCCTCATCCCGTCCACCGCAGCCTTCACGTTGCTGCCCTCAAAAGTGCAGGCGGATCGCGCCGGGTCCCAACGCTACGTCGGGTCCTTCCCCATCGTCGCCCTCGGCGTCGAGAACGTAGAACACCGTGCCGGCTGCCGCCCCCGCGCCGGCCAACACCATGCCGATGGTGGTCACGTAGCGCGCCGCATCGTAGCCGTCGACGACGTCATGAGCGCTGGGAGGGCAGCTCCGCTCGGGTCCACACCGGTCGCGGAGGGTCCCACGAATCTGGAGGGCGGAGGCACCACCGACGATCGCCATGAGCGCCCCGCCGCCACCGACGCCAAACCCAACCCACATCCACGTGCGCCAATCCGGGGGCTCCTCCTCGACCGGAGGGGGCGGAGGGAGCGGCAAATTGGGCAACTTCACGATGACCCGGGCCGTTTCGCCTTCCTCGACCTCGGCGGACTCGGTGATCGTCACGTCGGGGCGACGAACCCGCACTTCGTGCGCCCCGGGGTCAACGGGGTAGAGGGCATCGACGAGCTCGGCCGGGAGCGGCTCTCCATCGACGAAGACCTCGATGTCGTCTCCGCGGTCGCCGCGGATGATCACGGCGAGGTTGGGGATGCGCGGCAGAAGCACGGCGCGCTCCTCCTGCGCCGTCTTCACCGCTTGATTTTGGCTGAACCCATCGCTCCGCGACAGCTTCATCGCCCCGACCTCGCGGTAGCGCTCAGCGGCTTCCACGAGACGCCCGATCTCGGCGAGGCAACGGGCCGTGGCGACCCCCAGCGTCGGTACGGGGTACAATTGATAGGCCCGCTCGAGCTTGTCGAGGGCTTCCTTCCATGACTCCCGGCGCATGAGCTGGAGCCCGTCGACCCCGAGCTTTCGCGCCGCGGCACGCGTTTTCCAATCCGCCTGGGGAAGCTCCGCCCTCGCGCCCGTGGGCACCGAGAAGGCAAAGGCGACCGCGAGCAGGGCGACAAACCATGCCCCAACCGGGTTCCTTCGGCCCGCGGGGAGCTGCCCCCGGAAGGCGTCGACCCGGAGCCGGCGCCCCTGACGCCGCGGCCCAAGGGCAATAAAGGTACCCATCTCGTGGAGAAATGTGCCACATACCTTGCCCCGACGCGCTGTCTTTTCGCAAAGATGCCAGCGCAAGAAGGCCAGCGCAAAGATGCCAGCTCGAGGATGCAGCGCGGCACCGCAGGCCGGGGCCGGCGAACCCACGCGAACCGATGAGGCCGAGAGGATGCCCATGACCGGGATGGATGCTGTTCCCAAGTCGATTCTGCGCGAGGCGCACCGGCGCAAGCCCGTGTACGCCCTCAAGATCCCATTGCTCTACGCCCTCATGGGCCTGGCCGGGTTCACCCTGTTCCAGACCCAAGACCACCGTTTCGCCATCCCCATCGGCGTCGCCTGCTCCGTCTTGATCGCGTACGTCATCCGCGGCCTCGGGGCGATCGCCCACGACGTCGTCCACGGCAACCTGACGCGGAACAAGACGGCGGCCTACTGGCTGTCGCTGTGTTGCTGGTCACCCACCGGGATGAGCGTGACGATCTACCGGAACTACCACCTTCATCACCACAAGATCACCAACGAATACACAGACGTCGACAACTTCGTGGTGACCGACTACACGCGAAACCCGGTCCTCGCGAAGCTCCTCCTCCTCGTCGTCTACACGGGCGCCTACCCGCTGTACTGGGCGATCCAAATGACGCGCTACACCAAGCGTCTCTCGCGGTGGGAGCTCATCCGGATGAACCTCGAGCTGCTGATGATCGGGGCGGTGATCGTCGCCGGCTTCGTGCTGATGCCGCTTCAGGTGTTCGTCTTTTTCTTCGGGCTCCCGTTCCTCATCGGAGCTTTTCTCGCGAGCAGCACGTCGATGGTCGAGCACTTCCTCATGGAAGACACGACCGACAACGCCTACAGCTCCCGTACGTACGGGACGCGGTGCCACATCACCAACTTCCTGTGGAACAACGTCACCTACCACAACGAGCACCATAAGTTCCCCGGCATCCCGTTCTACAACCTCGCCTCGTTCCACCGGAAGGCGTACCCGTACTACGACGACAAGGTGAAGTCGGAGGTCCACACCAGCATCTATCCCCTGATGCTGAAGCTTTACTGGCGCATCCTCACACTCGACGTCGCGGCGCTCGACGCGAAGTACGCCGCGCTCGATCTCGAAACCGAGCGCGCTCGCGACATCAAGGTACCCGGTATCCCCGCCGGGACCTCGGCCTGAGCGCGTCGGCTACATCGTAGCGACGCGCGCGCTCACCACCCAGCAGCAGTGGGGAATGGTGAGCGTTTCTCCGGGGAAGCGCTCCGCGAGCCGCGTGCGCAAGGTTTCTTCGAATCGAAACACTTCGTCGGGAGAAAGACTGGCGCGAACGGCCGAGCTCTCGCTGACGCGCTTCGACCAAGCGTCGTGGCTGTAGTCGTGCGTCACGTCGAACGACATCGTTTCGAGGGCGACGAACCCGCCTCGACGGAGGTCGCGGAGCCACTCGGGATAGATCCCCGTGCCGCCGCCCCATCGCCACTCGGGGTTGTACTTCTCGATCAGGGATTCCGTCGCTTCGACGGCGTTGTCGGGAAGCGGCAGCCAATCGAAACTCGCGATGACCACCCAGCCTTCCGGACGGAGAAGGCGTTTCACCTCGCGCACCGCGCGGGGGCGGTCGAACCACGCCCAGGCCTCCGCGACCGACACGACGTCGAAGCCGTGGGCCGGCAACCCGGTTCGCTCCGCTTCCGCGACGACATACCCCATACGTACGTCTTGGCGCTCACCTTCGCGCCGGGCCGCATCGATGAGCGCCGTCGACGCGTCGACCGCGGTGACGTCGAGACCACGGCGTGCGAAGTCCCGCGCGAAGTCGCCGAAGCCCGTGCCCAAATCGACGAGCTTCTGCCCGCCCACGCCAATGCCGCGGTTTGCCAAGGCCTCGAAGACCCGCGCCGGCATCCCGATTCGACGACCGCCCGAGTGCTCCGCGGTTCTGCTCCAGTCGGGTGCCATCACTGCAGGATAACGCACCGCTGCCGGTCGCGCTCGTCCCACTTCGTCGGATGGGGTTCCGCGGCTGGGTTCACCGGATGGTCGCCCCGCGGGGGGCCGCGGCGCCGGTCGACGGCGTTTGGGTCGACGGCGTTTGGGTCGACGGCGTTCGGATCGTCTGGGCGTACGCTTCGACCGCCGACCATACGCGCAGGAGGTTCTCCCCCGCGATCCCTGCGAGGGCCGCTTCGTCGTAGCCACGTCGATGTAGCTCCGCGAAGAGGTTCGGCAAGCGCGAGGGGTCTTCCAGTCCCTCGGGCAGCGTGTCGCCGACCCCGTCGTAATCGGACCCGAGACCGACGTGCTCGATCCCCGCGATCTCGATCACCCGCTCGATGTGATCCGCGACGTCGGTGACATTCGCCCGCGGGAGTGGATTCTCTTTCCGGTAGGCCTCGGCGAACGCTTTCACCTTGGGGTGGTCGACCCCGAGGCCGAGTTGGGTGGCGTGGCGGGTACGCGCTTCGTAGTACGCGTCGGACCACGCCCGCGCTTCGCGGGTCAGAAACGTGGAGCCGTAATTGATCATCACCACCCCCCCTCCCTCCGCCACCCGCGCGATCATGTCGTCGGCGATGTTGCGTTCGAAACCAGGGGTGAAGTGGCGCGCCGAGGAATGTGACGCGATGACCGGGGCTCGGGCGACATCCATCACCTGCCAGAACGCATCGTCGGAGATGTGCGACACGTCGACCATGATGCCGAGTGCGTTCATCTGGCGGACGACCTGACGCCCGAGATCGGAGAGGCCGTTGTGGATGTGGGTGTCCGCATAGGAAGAATCACAGAGCGCGTTGTCCTCCGAGTGGGTGAGGGTGATGTAGCGCACCCCCCGCCGGTGAAAGTGAACGAGGTGGTTGGGGTTCCCCTCCAGCGCCGCGCCGTTCTCGATGCCCAAGGGCAACGCCACCTTGCCCGCGGCAAACGCCTTTCTGACGTCGGCGACCGAGGTCGCGACGACGAACTTGTCGGGCGCGAGCCGCGCGAGCTGCTCGACCAAGTCGATGAGGCCGTCGGCGACGTCTTTGGCGCCCCCCTGCGCTTGGTAAGAGGCGGGGACGTAGATGCTCATGAAGGGGGCATCGAGGCCCCCCGCGTGCGCGCGTGGCCAATCGAAATCACCCTTCGAGGTCCCGTCGACGACAGCGCGCAGGGCCACGTCGACGGGGACGCCACCGTCGATGGCACGTCGGAGCCGGTACGGGAGATCGATGTGGCCGTCGACGACCAGGGTGCGTCGCGCCGCGCGGATGGCGTCGAAGGCGACCGTCGATGGGGCGCGGGGGGCGGCGGACGAAGACGGGCGTACCGCAGGGGTGGCCGCGCGAGACGGTGGCGCGGGTCGGCAGCCGATCGCCCCGGCGAGCAAAAGCCCCCAAGTCGCGGCGCGGGCGAGCGGGTGATGCATGGCGTCGTCGAACTATGGCCGTAGCCACCGCGGCCGACAAATCCCCATCGCGATACGGTGATCGATCGCGTACGGGAGGCGCGGATGACAGGCGATCGGGCTCCTCGTATCCTCCCTCGCCGATGCCACGACGTCGCGGCCCGTCGATCGCCGTCCTCCTGTTTTTGTCGGGATTCTGCGCGCTCATCTACCAGGTGGCGTGGCTGCGGGAGCTTCGGCTCGTATTTGGCGCCTCGACGCCGGCCAATGCCGCCGTGCTGGCGGTGTTCATGGGGGGGCTCGGATTTGGCAGCCTGCTCCTGAGCCGACGCGCCGAGCGTTCGGCCCGACCGCTGCTTCTCTACGCCAACCTCGAGATTCTCATCGCGGTCACCGCGGCCATCTCTCCCGGCCTCCTGATGCTGGCGCGGTCGGCGTACATCGCGGCGGGGGGTGCGACCACCATGGGTTTGCTGTGGGGCACGGTGGTGCGACTCGGGCTGAGTGCGCTGGTGCTCCTGCCGCCGACGCTGCTCATGGGGGGAACCCTCCCCGCCGCGGCGAAAGCGGCGATCGACGACCGCGATCTCGCGCGCCGCTCGACCGCGCGGCTCTACGGGGCCAACGCCCTCGGGGCCGTCTTCGGCGCCGGGCTCGCGACCTTCGTCCTTCTCGAGGTGTTCGGGATCCGGCTGACCCTGTGGATGGGGTGTGCGTTGAACGCGCTCGTGGGTCTCGCGGCGCGCGCGATGGCCCGCTCGCGTCGCCGCGCCGCCCCGCGGAGCACCACCACCACCACCACGAGGGTCGTGGACGACGATGATGATGATGACGACGCCACGGAGGCAGAAGACGGAGCCGACGCCCCACGGGCCGCAGGATCCGCGCCGGTCGCCTTCGTCCTCGCCGCGGCCGGCGTGACGGGGTTCGTCTTTTTGCTCCTCGAACTGGTTTGGTACCGGATGCTCGCGCCGCTCCTCGGCGGCTCCACGTACACGTTCGGACTCATCCTCACCGTGGCCCTGCTCGGCATCGGCATCGGCGGCCTCATGTATACGCGGCGCGATCCGGCGCGGCGCCCAACGCTGGGCGACTTTGCCGCTTCGTGTGGACTGGAGGCGGTGTTCATCGCGATCCCGTTCGCCCTCGGAGACCATCTCGCCGTCGCCACGCTCGTCTTGCGCGGTTTCGGCTACGGCGGGTTGTGGGGCCACGCCCTCGGGTGGACCGTGATCACCGCGGTCGTCGCCCTCCCCGCGGCCATCGTCGCCGGCTACCAGTTTCCCCTCCTCATCGCGCTGCTCGGTCGCGGCCGCGCGGCCGTCAGCCGTCACGTCGGCGTCGCGTACGCCACGAACACGCTCGGCTCGATTCTCGGCTCGCTGGCGGGGGGCTTCATCCTGCTGCCCTGGCTCACCGCCCCGGGTGCGTGGAAGCTCACCGTGGCCGCGCTCATCCTCACGGGCGCCGCGGCGTGGGGGTTCGACCTCCGCGAGAGGCGCCCCGAGGCCCGGCGGCGAGCATGGCGTCCGCTCGTCGCGGCGTTGGCCGCCGTGGCCCTCATGACCCTTCCCGAAGGCCCCACCGCCGTGTGGCGCCACAGTCCGATCGGCGCCGGACGCGCGGACGGGGTCTTGGCGGGCGGCACCCGCACCGGTCTCCAGCGGTGGATGCAGCAGCAGCGCGCCGCGACGACGTGGGAGGTGGACGGACGCGAGAGCAGTCTCGCCCTGGCGACGCTCAACGACACCGCCTTCGTCGTGAGCGGGAAGAGCGACGGGGCGGCCGTCGAGGACTCGGCGACCCAAGTGATGAGCGGTCTGCTCGGGGCCTTGCTGCACCCCGACGTGAAGCGGGTGATGGTGATCGGCCTTGGCACCGGCAGCACCGCCGGGTGGCTCGCCGCCCTCCCGGGGGTGGAGCGGGTCGACGTGGTGGAGATCGAACCCCAGATGCTCGAGGTTGCGCGCCGCTGCCGGGCCGTGAACCAGGGGGTGCTCGACAACCCGAAGGTGAACGTCATTTTCGGCGACGCGCGAGAGGTCTTGCTCACGTCCCGCGAGACCTACGACCTCGTGTTCTCCGAACCGTCGAACCCGTATCGCGCGGGCATCGCGAGCCTCTTCACGCACGAATTCTACCAGGCCGTGGCGCGGCGGCTCCGGCCGGGAGGCATGCTCGTCCAGTGGGCGCAAACGTACGAGATCGACGTTCAGAGCCTGCAGACCGTGTTCACGACCCTTTCCCAGACGTTTGCGAGCGTCGAAGCGTGGCGGGGCGACGTCAGCGACATGTTGCTCGTCAGTCGACGAGAGGACGTCACCTACGACGTCGCGACCATCCGGGCGAAGCTACAGGAACCGATCTTTCGCGATGCGTTGATGTGGACCTGGCGGGCCGAATCGCTCGAAGACGTCCTCGCTCACTTCGTGGCGTCCTCGGGGTTCGCCCGCGCCGTCGCGGCCGAGGCGGGCGCGTTGATGGTCAACACCGACGACCTCAACCTCCTCGAGTTTGGCGTCGCCCGGGCCCTCGGGCGACCGCAGAACCTAACGATGGACCGCATCGTCAAGCTCGCGCTCGAACGCGGGCACGGTCGGGCCCCGATCCGCGGCGAATCGATCGACTGGGACCACATGCTCGACGCGTACGTCGCCCTCAACATGGCGCCCACCGGAGCGCCGAGTGCGACGGTTCCTCCCGTGAGCAACCCCTCGCGCAATCGACTCGGCAGCGCCCTCCAGGCGTGGACGGCCGGAGACTACGCGCGGGCCCGAGCGGCCTGGGAGGCGCGTGAGCAAGCGCCGCGTCGTGCGGTCGAACTCATGACGGCGGGGGCCGCGTACGCCGAGGCGGCCGATGCCGACCGGGCGCTTCCGATGATCGCAGAGCTTCGCGACAAGCTGCCGGTCGAAGCGGACGTGATCGAGGCGAGGCTGCGGCTCCGCACCGGCGACCATGAGGGCGCGGCGACTGCCCTCATCCGGGCCTTCGAGGCGTACCGAACCTTCCCTTTCGCCTCGAACCTCTTGATGCAACGCGCCACCCAGCTGGCCCCTGCGATCGCGCGCGCCAATCGGTCGTTGGTGCCATCGCTCGACGAAGCGCTGGCGCAACCGTTCGCCACCAACGGCGTCGACCGAGCGCGCCGCTTGGCCCGCGCGGACGTCGCGATGCTCGACCCGAACCCAAGCCGGTGTGTCGCGGCGATGCGCGACCTCGAGCCCCACGTTCCCTGGCGCGAGGCCTTCCTGCGCAAGCGGGTGGCTTGTTACAACGACGCGGGCGCGTCGGAGGCCGGCGCCGCCCAGGCTGACCTCGCCCGCTTCTACGAGGATCGCGGGCGCAGCGTCGAAGTGGACCTGCTCCCGCCGCCCGCGCCAGCCAGTTCGTCGCGCGCCACCCAATTGCCGTGAAATCCCGGCGGGACATGGTGCGGCAACGGAACCACCGCGACCGGCTCGAGGTCCTCCGTCCTCGCCACCAACAACTCGGTTCGATGCGACTGCGCGCGGTACACGAGAGACAAGACGAAGCCGTGCTCGTCGTCCGACCCGTCTCCGACGACCACCGGCTCGCCGGGAAGGTCCGGGTACAGGTCTCGGCTCACCGTCGCCCCCGTGTCGGTGTCGATGCGCTGCAGTGAAGAAAAGAAAGGGACCCCTCGACTCGGCGGCTGCCCGGTGGTGAACACGTAGCGGCGCGCCCCCCGCCCCGGCGCCACGCGCGGGAGCTCGGCGCCGCAATCGCTCAGTCGCTCGGTGGTCGACGTGCCCCGCTCGGGATCGACAATGATGCGATGGAGCCGAGGGATGAACCCGGGATTGTCCCCCGCGTACAGCGCGTCGAGATCCTCCAGCGGCGGGTAGTCCAAGAACCGCACCGCATCGATGACGATGCGGCCATCCTCGCGCTCGTACCCTTGGCCGATGTGAAAGACGAACCCCGGCCCCGCAGAGAAGCGACGCGTCGGCCCGCCGTCCCGCGGTACGAGCAGGACCTCCATGGGAGCGTCGGTCGAGAGCTTCAGCGACGCCGCGGGCGTGGTCAGCCCGAGGAGGGCGCGCGGTACGTCGAAGTCGGCCCAGGGCATCAAGAACACGAGAAAGCGGCGGGTCAGCGCGAAGTCGTGAACGAAGGAGAGCCGCGGCAGGGTGTGCACGCGCCGCTCCACCAAAACCCCAGACGGGTCGACCCGGTAGGTCAGAAGGCGATTCTCCAGCCCGTAGCTCACCCCGAAATTGAACATCTCGCCCGTCTCGGCGTCGACGCGGGGGTGGGCCGAAAAGGGGAGGTCGGGGCTCAGGAGCCGCTCGACCAGCGAGAAGCGATTCTTCAGTCCCCCCTCGAAGTCGAAGAGCCCCTCCGTCCGTAGCGTCTGCGGGTCGAGGGCGTGGGGCAGCCCCCCCTCCCACAACGTGAGCAGCCTTCCGGCGTGGGCGATGACGTTGGTGTTGGCGGCATTCTTGAAGTCGAGCCGCATCAGGTTCCGGCGAAGGCCTCCGGGAAGGTTGGTCCCGAACCCCCGGTACAACATCGCTCCCGCTGCCTCCTCGCGCTCGAAGTAGCGGGTGCGGACGAAGCGATTGGTGTAGCGGACCGTCCCGTCTTCGAACGACAGGCGCACGATGTGCCCGTCTCCGTCGAAGAGGTGCCCGTAGGCCGTCCCCCCTCGCTCCATGCGTCCCGGCCCATTTCGGAACAGAACCCCATCGAGCGCCCGCGGTACCGCCCCGAAAGAAGGTGCGAGCGGAACGCCGTCGTGCTCGCCGCGAACCGTCTCGCTCGACCGTTTCACGACCGCCCGCATCTCCGCGACGGTAGGACCCACACCCGGGCTTTAACGAACCGCAACGCCCCGGCCAACCGCGGCGCCCTTTCCCAACTTCCCCCCTTACATTATCGTACGCGCGTCTTGGCTCGACCCGTCAACGCGAACGCGGAGGAGACGAAGCGACGGATCCTCGACGCGGCCTCGGATCTGTTCGCCGAGCGAGGCTTCGAGGGGACGAGTGTGCGCCAAATCGCCTCGGCGGCCAACGTGAGCCTCGGGATGATCCGGCACTATTTCGGCAGCAAAGAAGGGCTCCACCGCGCGTGTCTCGAAAGCGCGCTCACCGCGTACCCCACCCTGACCGAATACATCGAGACGAGCCTGGCGTCGGGGCAAAGCCCGGCTGACGTCATCGTCGCCGCCACCCGGATCGGGTTTCGCTACGCGGTCGAACGTAAGGGCGCCACCCGGCTCACGATGTGGACGCAGATGGAAGACGGGGGGTGGCGGGCCGCCTCCGGGGACAACATGCTCACGTTTCTTCGGGACGCGTCCGCCCTCTTGGCCCGCGCCACGGGGCAGCCCCAAGCGCGCGTCGCCCTTGGACTCCGCTCCCTCGTCGCGCTCGTCACCCGCTACGCCGTGCTCGACCACGATGAGATCGCGTACATCGTCGGTGGCGGTGTCGACCCTGCGGCCAAAGCAGACGCGGGCACCATCGATGCCCTAGAGCAGCACCTGACCGACCTCGCCCCTCGGTTGATCGGGGTCGCGCCCGCGGCGTGCCTCCCGCGCCTGCCGCACCGTCGCTGACCCCATCGGACTCGATGAAGCTCGCGCTCACGACCTCCACCCCGTGTTTCGAGGTCGCTTTGCTCGAGGACGAGAGGCCTCTGGCGACGCTCGGCATCGAGGGTCAGAAGCGCCACGCCGAACACATGTTCGCGGGCATCGACGACGTCTTCCGCGAAGCCGGGGTGACCAAGGCCGACGTCACCGGCGTGATCTGCGACATCGGTCCGGGGTCCTTCACCGGGGTCCGCGTGGGTCTCGCGGCGGCGAAGGGCATCGCCTTCGGGCTGCAGGTGCCGATCTGGGGCGTGACCTCCCTCCGGGTCATGGCAAACGACGCCCTCCGCCGGAATTCCCGACTCGAGGTCGTCGCCGCCGTCATCGACGCCCGACGGGGTGAGCGATTCGTCGCCGCCTACCGACGCGATGGGGAGGTGGCGCTCGCCCCTCGGACCGTCCCCAACGAGGACCTGGTCGCTGCCCTCGGGGGTCACGGCACACCGTGCGGCGACCGCCCTGACGGTTACCCGGGCCCCTGGCTCGAGGGCCCGTGCCGACCCCGTGCCGCCGCCATGGGGCCGGTCACGACGGGTCGCCCCCCCTCCCCCCTCGACGCTCTGGCGCCGCTCTATCTGCGCGACGCCGACGCGACGCCCCCGGCCGTGGCCCCTGACCGCCGCGTCGAGGCGATGAAACGCCGCTTCGGGCCGCTCGACTGAGACCGGCCTCCGCGCGCCGGGGTCGGCCTAGAGGAGCACCTCGTTGACCAGGCCGTCGATCGAACCGCCGTTGTAGAATCGCTCGACCCGTCGCATATCCCCTTGCGCAATGGCGTAGAGGGCGGCCGCCCCCGCCGCGGCCGAGGTGACATCTGCGGCCTGACTTGGGAGGTTCTCCCCCGTCGCCGGATCGAAGCCCACCGCCGTATTGTTCGCCCGTACCTCTCCAAACCAACCCGTCTTGAGGTAACCCGCCCCGAGCACGTACAGCCAGTTGCAGTCGCCCGGAGTGCCGTCCGGCCACCCGCTACGATTGAGTGGCGTTTTCGGCGTGTCGCCGTGAATGGTGAGCACGGTGGTATCGGCCAGATTTTGGTTGGTGCACGCCGGGTCCGGCGTTCCCTCCAAGTCTTCCATCAGCGCGTCCAGCATTTGCTGCAGCCGGCCCACACGGTTGTTGAGGTTGTTCATGTCGTTGAACGCCTGGTGAGGGTCGTCACGGAGGGCGGGGAGGATGACGGCATTGGTGAGGCCCATGCGGAACGCCTTCGTGGCGATGATGAGCCCGGTGCCCAACTCCTCGATGTTGTTGGGCGCGCCCTGAATCCCATATCGGGTTCGGTCCTCCTGGGTCGGCCTCAGCATGTTCGCGAGGTTCCGCCCCAAAAAGTTGGCGCTGGCCTTGGTGATTCGCATCTGGCCTTGCATCGTGGGACGCGCGGCCGCCCGGTTCAGCCCGAGGAACGCCTTGTAAAAGGCCTCGTACTGCGCGGAGTCTTCTTCGATCGCGAGAATCGACCGAGAGGCAGAACTGTTGAACAGCTCGATCATGCCCTCCGGGTCATCCACGCGGGTGACGGCGGGCGCCCCATCGGCGGTTCCAAACGAGAAGGGTTCGACCCCGATCACGGGGAGGAGCGCGGGCAGCTCGGCTTGAATCGAGGCGATGGCAGCGAGCATCCCCGTCCCATCTAGATTGGCGGCCGACGTGGGCACCGCGGTGTGGGTTTCGTTCGTACCCGCCATCATCGCGGTGATGCGATGGGTCTTGTCACGCCACGGCGTGTTGGGCGAAAAGTGAATGTCACGGTCCGTGTCGCCCGCCAGAGGGCTGTCGGCCGCGCTCGCGTGGTACGCGAAGTTGTTGTTGTTGGCCTGCGAGACCTCCTTGTGCGGAAACAGCAGCTGGAACCAAGCGAACCCGCCGTTGCCCCCGACGAGGCTGATGCTTCGATTCGTCGTCGCGCACGCGGCCTCGTCGGCCATGGCGGTACCCGCCGAGTCGTTGATGACGTTGAGGACCTCGCTTCGCTCGAGCGCCATACCGGCGCCCACAGCAGAAGCGAACTTGAGAAAGCGGCGACGGGAGTCGCCCTTGAGGTTCTTTAGTCGGTCATCAGCGGTCATGGTCGTTCTCTCTCTCGCGGGGTCAGTTGCGCCGTTCGAATTGAATCGGAGTGAATTATTGGCAGGTGTAAGCGCCGGCCATCATCGTCGCGACGGCGACGGCCTTTCCGACCTCGACGTCGGGGGATGTCGCTACGATGTGATTGCAGATGGCGAGGTGCTCGTCCGTCGCGGGTCGACCGATGAGGCAACTCACGGCCGGCTCGTTGCATTGGTCGCTCCCGTCGAACATCTCGACGCCCTGACCGTTGACCTGGCAACGCGCGAGGGTCGGCATCGCCGCGATGATCTCGGGCGCGGCCATCACGAAGATGTCCTGAAACTTCGTCGCCGAGGAGTTGCTCCACGTACGCCGCTCCCCGGTCCGTGACGGGTAGTTGGCCGCCCCGAGGGCGTCACGTCCTTCGGCGAACAGCTGCCCCGCCGGCGGCGGGTCCGCCGTCGCCGCCATGTCGACGCCGAACTGCGACAAGATGCGACCAATGGCCGAGTTTTGCGGCTTCTGGCACGAGTGGAGACGCGTGCGGATCTCGGGGGGACCTTCTTCCTGGCGCTGCTTCAGCACCTCGAAGGGGTCTTTCGAGCCCTCGGTCGACAAGTCGTCTTCGTGGTCGAACGTGTTGCCGTCACCCCCGGCGTAATCACCATTGCCGTCCCCATCTTCGGCCCCGTCGGGGATGTCGTCGCCGTCGGCATCTTGCCCTCCGACGATGCCCTCCCCCTCAAAGGTCTCCGTGGGGAGCGCGAGGCCGGTGGGCAGCTCGCCGTCGCAGGCGACGAGTCCCATGGTGGCCGTGAGAAGGACCGCCGTCCCGGCGGCTTTCGTGATCTCGTGAAGCTTCGTCTGCATTTCGATTTTCTCCCGTCGACTAGAAGCTGACGAAGTCTTCGCTCAACAACATCGCGCGCAGCACCGCCCGCATGTCGCCTCCGTTGTTGAGCAGTTCGGTGACGTAGGGGCCCACGACTTCGGCGGGGACCACGGCGAGCCCGCTCACGATGTCTTCCTTCGACATCGTGAAGTTCCAGAGCCGAGCCGAGAGGCAGGCGGCAACGGTGTCGTCGTCCGCGAGGGCCGCCCCGAGCTCGGGGAGCGTCGACACCTCGACGCCCCGACGCCACGCGGTGCCGACGCCGTCGGGCAGCAGGTGGTCCCGCGTGGTTACGGTCGGATCGGGGGCAGTCGGCGTCATGACCTGACCCTCGGCTTGAAGCATCCCGTTCTCGTCGAAGTTCAAAAAGAGCGGCGCGAGGCGATTCATCGTCGCATGGCAGTTGGCGCAGACGACACTGCTCGTATCCAAGAAGTCGATCGGCGCCGCCGCGATCGTCTCGAAGTCCCACGGGGCGGTGTATTGGCCATTGCCCCGGTCCTCGGGGTCCTCCCGATACTCCGCGGGGAACTTGCTGCAGGCGAAGATCTCCTGGACCCAACGCACCCGGCGAAACGCCATGTTGGCGTAAAAGTGGCTCTGTACGCCGGGGTTGGTGAGCAGGCCGGCGTGCACGTCGACGCCATTGTCGCAGTCCCCATCGACGAAAGCGTCGTTACCCTGGTCGTAGGAAGGGCATGTGTTTTCGGTGGCCGTAAACAGGTCGGTGTAAGGACGCCCTTCGTCCATGAGCCGCGCTGCGAAAACCGGACCGGTGTCCAAGGTGGCGTCGCCGCCGAGGCGGAACGTGTCGCGCCAGAAGCGGATCATGCGGCGGTGAAACCGGGGCGAGTCGAGAAACTCGTCGACCAGGGTCTCGTAAGCCGCCTCTGGGTCGTCCGCCGTCTCGAGACTCCGGATCTGCTCGAGGGTGGGCGGCGCGTCCGTGAGTTTCACCGCCGCCAACCGGAGCGCCTCGTAATAGTCGGTCACGCGCTCATCGAGGATGGTCGGCTCCGGGGCCGCGCCCCCGTCGCCGTCGCCGCCGGGGCCGTCGCCATCGCTGCCCGGACCATCCCCGTCGCCAATGCCGCCCGGCCCCGAGCCGTCGGCTCCCTGCCCTCCGAGGTTGCCCGTGCACGCTCCCGCGCCCACGGCGATGAGGAGCGTGAGCGCCCCCATGCCGACGACGGTTCGCATTGTTTGGAGCGTTTTCATCAGTTGCTGCTCTCTGCGTTGATCCAGATGGTGACGCTGTCGCGGAACGCATTGAAGTTGTTTGCGTTCCCGCCGAACTGGAATGGGTGGTTGGTGCCCCCATTGGGATTCGTATTGAGGAAGATCTGGCTCTGGTTCGGGTTGTCGAGGTCGATGCGATTGAAAATCTGCGTGCAAGCCGTATCGGCGTCGCTCCCGAGAGCGGTCATGTCGACGGCGTTGGCGGCCGCCCCGTTACCCCCGTGGCAGGCACCATTGCCGCAGTTCGCCTGCAACGCCGGACGGGCCTGCATGTCGAAGACGCTCACCGCCATGCAAGGCCCCCCGGAACCCGCGCCCCCGACCCCGCCGCCCCCCCCGATGATGGTGTCGACGCTGGAGAAGGCGACGGAGAGCTTGCCCCCCACCTCCCAATTGGTGAGCACCACCCGGCCCGGGCCGAGCGGAGCCGACGCCCCGGCCTCGACTTCCTGGGCCACGTTGGAAAACGAGTCCACCGGGTCGGGGGCACCTTCGGTGCTCGCCGCAGGGAAGACGGTGAACAAGGGGTGGTCGAGGGCGACGCCGGTGTCGGGCGCCGTGTGCACGGTGATGTCGTCGAGGCTGAGCGACGTGTCGGTGAGCTCAGACGCGTTGAAGGCGATGTAGATCCCCGCGAACTCTGGACCGAGTTCATCGAGGTACACGGAGTTCGGTCCGTCGAGGACGGGCTTGAACGGCGTGATGGTGGGCACCGTGTCCGGCGTGTCCGCGATCGACTTCGCTTCTTCCACGAGCCAGGCGATGAGGCGTTCCTTCAGGGAAGCGTTTTGGATGGGGCCGTTCGAGTGCTGGCCCGCCTCGGGCCAGGTGATGAGTTCGCTCTTGGTCTCGGGGTCGCGAACGATGAAGTCTCGCCACGTGGTCACCGCTTCGTACGCCTCGTCGACCGTGCCTTCGGCCGGGCCGAGGAACGGCGTGTCCGAGGGTGCGGCATGGCAGGCGCCACACGATGCCCTGAAATCGTCGAGGAGTTCCGAGAACAGCAACCGGCCCTGGTCCACCACGGGTTCTTCACCGCCACCGCCGCCACTTCCGCCGGCGGACGGGATCGAACTCGGCGGCCGAAAGGGCTCGGGGTCGCCCGAGCAGCCCCCCGTCGTCGCGCTGGCCAACACCGCGACTGCGGTGACTCCCATGGCCGTGAGACCGACGTGTCGTCGTCCTGTTACCGTCATTCCCAATGCTTCCAAGCCACCTCGGCGCTCGAGGCGCGGGGCGCCGACGGCCCCAACTTCCACGCTCAGGTAAAGCAGGCGCTGTGCCAGCCTCACCAAGAGCGTGGCGGCACGGCGAAAGTCGTCTCGACCTTTCCAATCGCCTGAGATCTTTCCAGACCAGAGCGGAAGACTGTGCTGAGGTATCCCACCTCCACCCCGAACATTCCGGAAGGGATGGATCTCCGATGGACCATCCATGTCACGGGTCACGGTTGCGTCGCCGGGTCGTCTTCGGCGTGCTACGCCGGGCCTCATGGCAGACGCGGCTGAACCCTCGGGCCCGTCGGGGGAAGACGACGCCGGTGAGGCACCGGGCGGGACCTCTTCGCTGGCGGGTCCTTCGCTGCCGGATCCCTCGTTGGGCGTCGGCCTGTTCGTCGTTGGCCTCCTCGTGATGGCGAGCGGAGGAGCTACGACGCAGCACTACGTCTTCAACGTGGGCGAGGCACTGCTCCTGCTTGGGGCCGTCGTGTTTCTGGTGCGGGTCGCCATCGCGCGTCACCGGCAAGATCCGTGGGACTGGAAGCGAGCCGCCCAGAAGCTCATCGGGCGGTGAGTCACCAACAGGCCTTGAAAGACCCGGAAGCCCTAAAGGCAGAGAGCCGCTTCGTTGGGCACGGTCCCTGGCTGTGCTAGGTCCTTCGGCCCGTGAATGCCGCCGGTCCCATCGTCTTCTGCGGATGCATCGCCACCATGGTCGGGTGGCTCGCGCTCCGAAGTTGGACGTCGCATGACGACGATGGCGATGCCCCGGAGCTGGCCGCGAACCGTGCTTCGGCGAGCGGTTCGCCGACCGCGACCGCCGGCCCGATGCCGAGCCCCGCGCAGGGCGACCCGGCCGGGGTCGATGCCGGGGCGGACGCCATGGCACGCGAGGACCAAGCGTTGGCGGACGATGCGCTGGGGGAAGGCCCCGATGGGGACGCAGCTGCATCAAACGACGACGCCGGGGCCACCCTCCCCGATGGCAGCGCGCCCCCCGAGGTCGACGGCGACAAGCCCAAGTCCGTCCGCTTCGGGGCCATCTTGGTGCAATACCGGGGCGCCCAGGGGTCCAAGCCCGACGCACGTGGGCGCGACGAAGCGAAAGCGCTGGCGGAGCAGCTCGCCACGACGGCCCGCGATGACTTTACCGCGGCCGTCGAACGAGGGGACCCGGGCTCGACCGCCGACGCGGGGCGGATGTATCGGGGCATTCTGGAGCCCGCTCCGGAGTTCGTCCTCTTCGGGTTGGAGGTCGACCAAGTCGCCGACCCCGTCGACACCCCCCGAGGCTTTCTGATCATGAAGCGGCTCGCTCGGTGAGCCGCACCCCGGCCGAATCTCGGCCCCCCACTGGAGACGGAAAACATGGCGTCGATCGACATCAAGCGCAGCCACAACCTCGGAAAAGAAACCGCCAAGCAAAAGGCCGAAGAACTCGCCAACGACATGCAGGGCAAAATGGGCATCGACTGGCGCTGGGAGGGCGACGACATCCGCTTCAAGGCGGACAGTGGAGCCGCAAAGGGCGTAAAGGGCACGGTCAGCGTCAGCGACGACGAGGTCCGGGTGGCGATCGACCTGCCTCTGCTTCTCAAAGCGATGAAAGGGACCATCTCGGGCCGCGTCGAGGACAAGTTGGGCAAGCTCATCGGCGGCGGCTGAAAGGGGCCCTCCGCCGCCGTCCCGAGCCAGACTTTTCGGGTAGTGTCCGTGGGTTGGCTTGACTATCGTCGGGGACGACGGGGCGACCGTTCGGGTCCCAACCTCCACCCCGCCCTTCCCCTCGGATGACGCTGCACAGCTCCGGCGAAGCCCTCGAAGACGTTCTCGCTCAGCTCCGGTCCGAAGAGCCGCTCGAGCCCGAACCGGCTCGCGCCGCCACCCTCCGACACGAGGCCGCGTGGCTGGAGGAACAAAAGGGTGACGTCGCCGCGGCGCAACGCGAGTACCTGGCGGCCGTCGACGGTGACGCAGACTTTCGCGAACCGCTCGAGGCGCTCGTCCGCATCCTCGGACGGCGAGGCGACCCCGCCATCGGTCGCTTGTGGGAAACCCTGGTTGACCTGGGCCACGATCCCGCGGCGACGTCGCGCGCCCTCTGGGAGTTGGCCATCTTCCGTCTGGGCGAAGATGGCGACGCCGACGGAGCGCGCGCGCTCCTCGAGCAGGGCGTCGAACAAAACCCGGGCGATGCCACCGCCTGGCTGGAGCTCGAGCTTCTCGCGGCCGCGGACGGAGACCACGAGACCCAAGCCCGGGCCCTCGAGGCGCGGGCCCAGTGGGTCGAGGACCCGACATGGCAGGGCGTGCTGCTGGTGGTGTTGGCGCAACACGTCGCCGCCACGGGCGACACGGGACGGGCGACGACCCTTCTCGACACCGTGGTCGGACTCGAAGGACGGGCCCGGTACCTCTCGCGGCTCGCGCTCGAGCGGGTCGCGCGCCAGGCCGATGACCCGGAGTTGCAAGCGCATGCGCTCGAGGGGCAGGCCGAGCTCATCGCAGCGGCGTTGGAAGACCCGACGGCGGCGGACCGGAGCGGGGTACCCCGGACGATGTGCACCCCGACCCGGGCGGCCGAAGCGTGGATGCGCGCCGGCGAACTCCGGCGGCGCAGTGGCGACGCATGGGGCGCGGTGGCCGCCCTCACGGCGGCGGCGGAGCGGCTCGACGACAATGCGGTGGTCGCGCGGCTCAGTCTGGCCGCCGCCGACGCCGCGGGAGACGGCGAGGCGGCGACGCGCATCGCGCGCGACCAACTGGCATCGGGCGTCAAGGGGCCCGCGGCAGCGGCCATGTGGGTACGGCTGGGCCGGGCCGCGGAGCGATCCGGAGCTTTCGATGAGGCCGTGGATGCGTTCGGCCGCGCCCTCGTCGAGGACCCAGGTTCGATCCTCGCCCTGACCCTCCGCACCGACCTCCTCGCGGGAGGCGACGACCCCGGTGAACTCGCGCGGTCGCTCGAAGCGGAGGCCGAAGCGATGACGGCGCCGGCCGCCAGGGCCCGGGGATGGCTTTCTGCGGCCTACGTGTGGTCGGTACGGGCGGGAGACGTCGCGCTTGGCAGCGCCGCGCTGGAAAAGGCGGTGGCGGCAGGGGTCGATGTGACGACGACGCTCGAATTGAGTCGGTCCTTCGCGCTCCTGGCCGAGAACGACGCGTGGTACGAACAGGCGACGGCGGCGTTGTGGTCGCGGGTCGAGGCCCCCGCCGCGAAGGCCGCGCTGGCGTGGGAATTGGGGCGTCTCCGTTGGCGACGAGGAGACGACGAGGGGGCGACGCAAGCGTTCTCTGCCCTCGCCGAAGATGAGGAACCGGGCTCGCGTTGGCTTGGCCGCGCGCTCCTCGCCTACGCCGTCCGACGTGGCACCGAGCCGCGGGGATCCCAACTGCTGGGTCTGGCCGAGGTCGACGAGGACCCGTTTTTCGTCCGGGGTCTCACGCTGATGGCGGCCCTCCTCGCGTACCGCGAGGGGGACGTCGACCAGGCGCTGCAACTTCTCGGAACCGAGCACGAACGAGATCCGGGCGACATCATGGCGGCGGCTTTTTTCAGCGACCTCGCCCGTCAGGCGGGTCGTACGCGAGAAGCGGCGAACGCCCTGCGGACGGCCGCGGCTTCGAGCCTCGACGCGGGTGTCGGCGGGGCCCTGAACGTCGAAGCCGGGGTTCTCCTCTGGCGCGCCGACGAGCGCGCCGCCGCGATCGAAGCGTTCGAGACCGCGATGGAGCAAATCCCGGAGGCCGCCCGCCACCTTCTCCCGTGGGCCCTTCGCGCCAGCGACCCGAATGACGTCGACGCGCGCGGCCGGGCGGTGGACACGGCCTTGGAGGCCGACGGCGATGAAGTCGCCGCGACCTGGGAGCGGTTCGGCCTCGGGCTCGCCGCTCGCGACGGGGGCTTCGACCCCCTCGGCGCCCTCGATCGACTGGACGAGCTCTCGCCGGGGACGGCCCTCACCACCGCCAGCATGCTCGGCCGGCTCCTCCTCGGGGCCGAGGGCGAGGACGGGATGGAGCGACTGGCCGGCCGAGGTGGGATCGCGCCCGCGCTCGCGCGGGCCGAACAGTTCCGGTTGGCTCGCTTCGTCGAGCGGGACGCGAGTGCGAGCGTCGTCGCCGGTAGGCAGTGGCACGGTGCGGCCCCGCACATGGCGAGCGCTCTGGAATGGCTCGCAGCGGCTTTCGCCGCGGACGACGCCGACGCCGAGGTGGCGGCGCGAGAAGCGCTCTCTGCACTTCTCGACGGACAGACAGCGGTCGCGGCGGCAACGTCGGCGTCGGTCGTGAGGATGCTGCGCCATCCGGAACGAAACCAACCGCTGTTCGACTCCGACCATCAAGAAGCGCGATGGCTCAACCTGGAGCTGGCTCGGCCCGGCGGGGACCCCCAACGGCGCGCCCGGGCCCTTCACGAGATTGGCGAGACCCTCGGCGATGAATCCGGCCGCGACGCGCGACGTTTGGCCGCGTGGAACGAATTGGTGGCCGGCGCATCAGGCCGCGCCCAAGCCACGTTCAAGTCCCTCGCCGAAGCCGACCCCGAGGACATTGCGAGTTGGGAGGGACTCCGGGTGGCATCGGAGGCCGTGGGAGACCAGACGACCCGCGGCGTCGCCCTGGCGCGACTCGGGAACCTGACCCGAGACGACGCGAGGGCCGCGGCGCTCTGGGAAGAAGCCGGACTCGTCCTCCTCGAGCACACCGAAGCGCACGCCGACGCCGAGATCGCGTTGCAGCGAGCCCTCGACCGCGATCCCACCCGATTCGCGGCCTTCGACAAACTCTTCCGTCGCGTGCGGAAACGGAAAGAGAACAAGCGCCTCCTCAAACTCATCGAACTCCGACTCGGGGTGACGGACGACGATCGTGAGATCACGAAGATGTATTGGGAGCGGGCTCGGGTCTACCGCGAGGAGGGAGACAGCGAACGCGCCCTCGCCTCGCTGCACGACGTGACGATGCTGGAACCCGACCACGTCGGAGCCCTCGCGTTGTCGGGCGAGATCAGCATCAAGGCGGGGGACTTCAAGGGCGCCGCTCCGCTGCTCGCGCGTCTCGCCACCCTTGACGAGGCACCGCGCAAGCAGCGCTTGCTCTCCGGCATCGCGGCCGTGGACCTCTACGAGAAGAGGCTGGACGCCCCCAAACAGGCGCTCGGAGTGCTGTTGCAGCTCTACCGCGATGGCCTCTCGACGCAGAAGGTCCGCGAGCGACTCGCGCGCACCGCGGCCCGCCTCGGCGATTGGGAAGAGGCCACCAAGGTGCTCGAGCGCCTCATGGGTGAGCGGGACTCGAGCGAGGGCCGCGCCGAAGCGGCCCGGCTGGCGATGGCGATTTACCGCGACAAGCTCGAACGCCCCGACCGGGCCGTGACCGCCGTCGAAAAGCTCCTCGACGAGGTGCCGGATCACCCGGAGGCGATCGAACTGCTGCTCAAGGCCGATGTCTCGTCCGAGGTCGCCGCGAAGCGCATTCCCCAGGCCCTCGACCTCATCCTCGGCCGGCTCGCCCGCACGCCCTGTGACCCGGCGGGCGTCGCCCTCGTCATCGACATGGCCGACCACCTCGAGCGGCTCGACTTGCTGCGGGCGGCCCTCGGGGTGGCCCTCGCGCTCACGGGAACGGAGGATGCGCAGCGGCGCCAGCGGGCTGCGACCCTCGACGCCCGGGGGCGGCTGGAACCCCGAGTCCGACTCGATGATGCGACCGCGCGCGCCATCGCCGATCCCGGCGACACGGGCGTCATCGCCGAGGTGTTCGTGCTGGCCGCCCCGGTCGTGGCCGAGGCGCTTACCCTTACCCTCAAGGCAGAAGAGGTGGGCCGCCGACAGCGGGTGGACAGCGGCACCCTTCGCACCGAGCTGTCTCACTGGACGGGCGCGTTGAATCTCGGCGACTTCGAGCTGTACGTCGGCGGTCGCGACCCCGCGGGGGTCCGCGGCATCCCCGGCGACAAACCGGCGTTCGTCATCGGCGAAGACATCAGCGCTCCGTTCGCCCCGGAGGTTCGTAGCGCCATCGCCCGCGAGGCCTTCGCCCTCGCGCGCGGAACGAGTGTCTTGCTCCACAACGACGACGCCACCGTGGCCTCGGCTTTCGTCGCGGTCTGTCGCGACGCGGGCGTCGAGCTCTCGCGACCCTCGTACGCCGTGTTCGGCGAGGTCGAGCGTCAGGTGAAGAAGGCGATGTCACGACGGATCCGCAAGCTCGTGGCCCCGGTGGCGCGGCAGGCGAGCGACGGCCTCGACGCCACGGCATGGGCCGCGGCGGCGCGACGAAGCATCGACCGGATGGCCCTCATCGGCAGCGGAGATGCATCACACGTCATCGATCGCATCGTAGGCCCCGCGGGCTCTCCCGCGCGCGCCGCCATGAAAGACGACCCGCGGGCGACGCAACTGCTCGCGTTTGCCCTCTCCGACGAATACCTGCGGCTGCGCGCCCAATTGGGCATGGGCATCGCCTGAGGTCCTCCGAGACGAGTCATGAGCAACGACCCCCCCGCCGGCGACGAAAAGAAGGGGAGCGTTTTCGACGCGATCCCCACCGAAGAGGAGGGGGATGCCCTCTTCGACGAGCTGTTTGGCGCCACGGACTTCGGCGCCGACGACGAAGACGAAGACGAAGACGGTCGTGATTCCGAACTCGAGCTCGAGACCAACCGTCCGCCCCCCGGCGCGGCCGCGGCGTCGGCGCCGGTCCCCCCGCCGCCGCCCCGCCCCGACCTCACCCCTCGTCCGGGACCACCGCCCCCGCCTCCTCCGCGTCCCGGCGCAAGGCCGGGGCCGCCGTCCGCGCCCGGCCCCACCCCCGCGGGGGGCTCGGCGGATGAGCCGTCCTTGGGTGAAGCCGTGGTGGCCTACCAAGGCATCGAATCGAGCGACGAAGATGTCGATGACGAGCTCCCCTACGCCGAGCCCTACGTGCTGCCCGAAACGGTGGACGCCGACGAAGAAACGCCGGCGGTGACATCGGGCGAGCTCACGCGACCGGGTCCGCCGCCGATGTCGGCTCCGCCTCCCGCGCCCACGCCGGCCGTGGCCCGATTTCGTGAGGCCGACGAACCGGCGCTCCGCGGGCTCGGCCCCCCTGCGCCCTCCGTCGAAGAGATCGACCTTCCGCGCCCCGACGACGATGGCGTCGTGCTGGTCGGCGACGAAGCCTCGCCGCCGCCGCCGCCGCCGCCCAGCGAACCCCCCGCGGCACCCCTGGACGCAGACGGCGAGGTCTCGCTCGATCCCGAACAGGTCGCCATCGTCGAAGAGGAGGACGATGAGCTTCTCCTCGACTTGGAGGACGTCGAGCTGGCCGCCGTGGCGGTCGACGGAGACGCGGCCGACGGCATCGCGTACGTGGATCAAGAGGCGGGGATCGATGCCGTGCTCTCCCTGGTGCAGCAGGGAAAGCGGGATGCATGGATCGAGCGGGCTCAGTGGCTGTACGACGAGGCACCGCCACCCGAAGAGGACCCGGCGGCGCGCGCCCGCGCCCTCCTTCCCGTGAGCGAACTCTTCGCCATGGCGGGTGAGGAAGTGCGGGCCGAAGCCATCGCCGAAGAAGTCCTGACTCTGGCCCCGAGTCACCCCTTGGGACATCGACATCATCGGGGTCTACTCATGGCGCGCGGGGCCTGGCCTGAGGTCGCCGCTGGGCTTGAAGACGAAGCCCGCATCGCCCCGACGGCGGGCGCCCGCGTTCACGCCCACTACCTCGGCGCAGAAGTCTCACGTTGGGTGCTCGCCGACCCCGAGGCCGCCGAGAAGAGGCTCGCGCAGGCGGAGCGCATCGCCCCCCAAGACGCTCGGGTCGCGCTGATGCGGGCGATGAAGGCCCTCGCCGCTACCGACGAAGTGCCCGCGCGGCTCCCCGACTTGGGACCGCTCGGTACGGCCCGGGAGGCGATCCGCGTCCTCCGAACCGACGGCGCGGATGGGGATCCCGGGGAAGCTCCCTACCCCGTGCTCCTGCGCACGCGCGCGGCCTTGCGCGAGCGTGACATGACGACCACCGTCGCCGGTTTGCGCCTCCTGGGCCGACACGAACCCTTCCGGGAAGCCGCCGCATGGCTTCGGAGTGCGGTGTCGGCGCCGCACGAAGAACTGAGACACGAAGCGGTCGATGCGCTCTCGTCCGTGGCCGATGGAGACCGCGGGGTCTCGGCGCGCCGGCTCCGCGCGGCGAGGGCGCTCGAAGTGGGGCGAACGGAGGTTGTCAGCGCGCTCGACGGCGACGCCTTTACCGGCGAAGAGCGTGTCGCGATCGCCGCGCTCACCGGCGACCTCGAAGGCCTCGTGGCCGCCCGAGACGAGATCGACGAAGCAGCCTTGCCCCTGTGGGCCGGTGCGACCGCCGCCCTCGCAGCCCCCGGGGACGCCGCGCGCGTGCTCACGGCTCGCGTGCTCACGGGGGCGGTGTCGGGCGCCGATGACGGAGCCGTCTCCGATGCCCTCACGCGGGCCCAAATTCAGCTTGGGCGGGCGTTCGCCGAGGAAGCCCTGGCCCCGGCGCCCCCCGATGAGACGGGTCCGTCCGCCGACACCGACGACGATGACGATGCGCATGCGCCCGCCGAAGGCACCGGTGAAGACGATGAGCCTGCCGCGCCCGTCGAAGCGTCCCCGCCGAGGCTGGTTCCACCGGGGTTGGGGCAGGCCTTGCGGGACCGCGCGGCGGAGATGCTCGACCTCGATCCCGACCACGGGGCGGCGCGGGTCGTGACCCTGGAGCACTGCTATCTGACGGGTCAAAAAGGACAGCTCATCGAGGCCATGGTCGGTTCCTCGTCGGCCCGGGACCGCGCGCTCTTCGGAGCCACCCTCGCCGAGCAGCTCGGGGACACCGACCGCCTCGCCGAGCTCTTGCAACCCGTGACCGGCGTCGGGAGCGACCGAGACCTGGCGACCACGCGCCTGGTGATGAACGTGACCGACCGCGTGAGCGCCGTTCGCCACTTGGTGGCCTTCGCCGAAAGCACAGACGACGACTTGGTCGCCGCGATCGCCCTCACCGAGGCGGGGCTTCGTCTCATGGAGGAGGAAGGGTACGAAGCCGACGGAGAGGCGCGGCTGCGCGAGGCGGCCGCGCGCTCTGGTGACATCCCGATCGCCGAGTTCATCGGACTCTACGTCGCGCAGGCCTTCGAAGACGATGAGGGCGTCCGCTTTTGGCTCGAACAGCGCCAAGCGGGGCTCGACGAGGGTCCCGATCGGGTGGCCAACCTCATCCGCACCGCCCAGCGGCGGGGCGAGCGTGAAGAAGCGGAGCGAGCGTCGCTGCTGGAGGAAGCGCATCGCGCGTGTCCGGCGGACCATGCGCTCCGCGACCTCTACGAACACGTCGCCCCGCAGGCGGGGGACCGCGCGGCATGGTTGACGCAGCGTATCGAAGAAGGCGGACCCGAGGCCGCGGCCGCGGCCACCGAAGCGGCCCTCACGGCCGAACTCGACGGTGACCTGACGCTCGCCGCCAGCGCCACGGACCACGCCATCGAACTCGGCGACCACCAACTTGCGCCCCTGCTCGCCGAGCGCCTCGCCGAGCGCGGCGAGGGGGTCGAAGAAGCCGTGGCCAATCTCGAAACGCTGGTGAGCACGGCGACCGAACCGAGACCGCGAGCGGAGATGCAGTTTCGACTCGCGACGCTGGCGCTCCGAGGTCTCGACGACCCTCAGAAGGCCCTCACCGCCCTCCGGCAGGCGTTTCGCGACGCGCCCGACGACCTGACCATCGCCGGCTCGTTGTTCACGCTGGCGGCGCGCACCGGAACCCTCGCGGAGTTCGGAGAGGAAGCCCTCGACGTCGCGCGGCGCGTCGACGGTTCCGAGCGTACGGCGTACGCGCTCCTGGCGGCGCGTCTGCTCCGCGCCACGGGCGGAGCCGACGGCGATGGGGCGCCCGACGCGGAGGCCATCGCCGTGGCGCTGGACGTACCGACGCCCCACCTCTCGGCGCTGCGGCGGGCCGTAGCCCTCGCACGAAAGAGAAACGACCACGACACCGTCGCGACCTTCGAGCAATCGCTGGCGGATGTCGCGCCCACCCCACGGGACCAAGCGACCCTTCTCCTCCGCGCGGCGGAGGCCAAACTCGCGTCGGGCGATGAAGAGGGCGCCGCCGAACGGTTGCGGGCCGCGCTGCATCTCTCGCCACGGCACCCCGTTGCCCTGTTGCAGCGCGCGGCCCAGCTCGAACGCCTCGCTGACGCGAGTGATGCGGCGAGAGCATGGGAAGAGGTGGCGCAGGGGCTGACCAGCCCGCCCCATAAGGCCGCGACCCTCTACCGGGCCGCGGTGCTGTGGCTGTCTCTCGACGACGGCGCCGGTCAGGGCGAGGGACGACGGCTGCTCGAGGAAGTGTCCGCGATCGAGCCAGACTTCGGCGACACCTTCCAACGGCTCCAGGCCATCTACATGGCCGCGGGGGCCAAGCGCTCCCTGGCCGACCTGCTCGCGCGGCGGGTCGAAACCGTGACCGACCCTCTCGAGAGGATGGATCTCGAGGTGATGCGCGGACGCATGCTGGTCGAAGCCGGGTCCGGGGCTGAAGCGCGGGTCGCGCTCGCGGCGGCCCTCGAAGCCAACCCCGACAACCCGGAGGCGCTCCGCGCGTTCGCGGACATCTGTGCGGCGGAAGAGGACTGGGAAGCGGTCGAGCGGTCCCTCATACGCCTGGGACGACTCGTCGAAGAGCCCGCGGCCCAGGTGGCCCTGCACCTTCGGCTGGGCGAACTCTACGCCGACCACCTCCCCAATCCCGAGCGGGCCCAGGCGGCCTTCGAGGAGGTACTCCGGCGTGACGGCGACAACGAGCCGGCGCGTCGCCGCCTCGTCGACCTCCACGTGGAGGCCGGTCGTACGGAGGAGGCGTTCGCACTACAACGAGAGCTCATCGAAGCGGCGGCGTCGCCCTACGAGAAGTGTCTCGCCACCGTCCGCCTGGCCGACATCCACGAGGTGGCGGGCGACGTGGCTCAGGCCGAGCAGATCCTCGTGAAGGCGCGACGCCAGTGGAACAAGGAGGCGGCCCCGGTCAAGCGGCTCTACGCCCTCTACCAGCGGGGTGGGCAAGACCGCGCCGCCGACATGTTGCTCGAGCGGGCGGCGGCGGATGTCCGTCGTGGCTTCGGCGCGGGGCGCTTCGAACCGCCTCTGTTCGCCATGGCGCAGATGGTGGCGGAGATGAAGGGACAGGAAGACGTCGCGCAAATTGCGGCGTCCACCCTCGCCGCCATTCGGGGGGAACCGACCGAGATTCTCGGGTGTGGCCTCGCGGCGGCGCAGGCCGACGATGCGCTCGTAGCGCCCGATGTATTCTCGGAACCGTTCCGGCAGCTCCTCGGCCAGACGGGGATGGTGATGGACCGCGCGGTGCCGTTCGATACGACGGCGCTACGCGCGGTCGCCTCGACGTCAGGTCGCCTCAACGGGAGGGTCGCCCAGCTCGCGCCCGCGTTTGGTCTCGATGCCGTCGACATCCTCACGACCCCCGCGCTGGGTCGGGTCGTCATCGCGGCTTCGTGCGAGCCGCCGCGACTCGTGGTGGGAGATGCCCTCGCCGAGGCGTCCGATGAAGCGGTCCTCGACTTCGCCCTCATGCGCGCGATGAAGGCCATGGCCGCGGGGGCCGCGGCGCTGACGCGGACCGCGCCGATCGACCTGTGGCCCCTCGTGGGCGCCTACCTGAAGCTCCACAGCCCGAGCTTTTCCCCCCCCGGCGTCGATGACCAAAAGCTCGAGGTGTTTCACCGCGCCATGTCGGACGCAGGTCGGGTCCATCCCGACCCGAGTCAGGGTCTGCTTGCGAGCGAGGTCATCCGGACGATCGGCAACCGCGCTTCCGGTCTCAACGCCGCCGCCAACGCCTGGGGGGCTCGCGTGGCGCTCCTCGCCACCGGAGACGCGCCGCTCGCGCTCCAGGTCGTGGCGTGGGCCGCCGGGGTGCCCGAAGGTCCGCCCGCAGGAGGACCCGAGCGCCTCCGGTGGATCAGTCGGCAGGCAGAGGCCCGCGACCTCATCGTTTTCTCGGTGGGCGATGGCTACCAAGAGGCCCGCGCGCAGCTCGGGCCATCGAGGATGCCCCCCCTCGCGGCCGGCGACCCCGCCCCTCCCCCGCCTCCGATGGGATCGGCTGGAACCACGCTCGAGGACGCCCCCCCCGAACCGGTGGCGACGGGCGCGCCACCTCTGCCCCCGACACCGCCGCCATCCCCGGGCGGTCCTCCCGGTCCTCCCCCACCTCGGCGCGGCGGTCCCCCGGGAGACCCTCCGCCCGCGGCGGCGCCCCGGCGGGGTCCACCGGGCCCACCGCCCCCGCGCATGCCGAATCCGCCTCCCCCGGACTTCGACGACGACGAAGACGACTTCGTACCGTTGGATCTCGACGACTTCGACTAGAGGACGCAGACGGACTCAACGCGGCGCCTCGAGTTGCCAGGGCCCCGGCTCACCGGTTCGAAGCGCACGCTGCACCTTGACGAGTTGAAAGGCGCAGCGGACCGGGCCCCGACGTGAGGGGTCGGGGCTCTCGCGGGTGCAGGTGCGGCCGGTGAGACGAATGGCCTCGTGCTCCACGACCTCCCGCGGACACCGGATCGCCAACGGGTCGGAGTCGCGGCCCGAAGCGCGTTCACGCCACGACACGAAGCACCCCTTTCTTCCTCGGTGGTGAACGCGCACCACGCGGGGCGGTCGCGCGAGGCCGACGCCGACCGAGGGGTCGGTCGTGGCGGGCGCCGTCGCCGCCGCCATCGTCTCGCGTTCCCGGGGTGGATCCGGCGTGCATCCCATGACCAACCCCAGGACGGCCGCGCCGGAGATGGCCCCCGCTCCCCCGTACCGCAGGCCCGTCACGCGGTTCCCGCAGGCCAGATCAGCATCGAAACCTTGGTCAGCACGAAGTCGCTCACCAGGATGGCGATCGAAATCGCGACCACCGAGCGGGTCGTGCTGTTGCCGACGCCCTCCGTGCCTCCCCGCGTGATCATGCCGAAGTGACACCCGAGCAACGCGATGATCGCGCCGAAGAAGGGGGTCTTGAACATGCCGGAAAAGTAGTCGGAGAATCGAACCGACTCGAGCGCGGTCTGGAGGAAGAATCCGGCCGGGAGACCAAACTCCACCGACGTGATGAACATCGCACCGGCAAAGCCCAGCACGAGCGCGAAGGCGGCGAGGATGGGCATCACGACGATGCTCGCGAGAAAACGGGGAAGAACGAGCTTCTTCACCGGGTCGGCCCCGAGCGCCCGGATCGCATCGATCTGCTCGGTCACGGCCATGCTGCCCAACTCCGCCGTGATCCCGGAGCCGATGCGTCCCCCGACGACGAGCGAGGTCAGCGCCGGCGCGAGCTCTCGCGCGAAGCTCAGGCCCACGATCCGACCGGTGTACTCCATGCCCCCGAACTTCTGCAGCCCGTAGGCGAATTGCGTCGCCATGACGAGCCCCGTGAAGAGCGAGACAACCGAAGCGATGCCGAGCGATTTCACCCCCAACGCCTGCATTTGATAGATGGTCGCCCGCCCCTCGAAGGGTCGGGAGAAGAGGCACGTGAAGGTCCGGGCGGTGAGTCGTCCGATCTGACCGAGGTGGACGAGAAACCCGAAGGCGCGCTCGAGCTGAACGGTGGACGGCTTGGGCGGGGGCGGCGACGTGAACGTCCGCCGCGAACTCGGTGGCGGCGCCACGTCGTCCGGTGCGGCCGACCGCCCCCGTTGGGCGGCGGACGGATTCGCGGTGGCGCTTCCTTCAACCGCCACCGGAGAACCCTCCCGCTGGAGCTTCGGTGGCAACGGTGGCGAACCCGTCGACCAACGCCCGGAACGAGCCTCGACCCGCGCCGAAGCGCTCGGGCGGGGCGGCGTAGAGCAGGTCGTACACGCAACCGTCCTTCTTCAGGACCCACACGTCGTACCGCATCGGCACCCCGTCGAGCGACGCGGTGAGCTCGGTATGCAGGGCTTCGCGGCCGTCGAAGGGGACCACCTCCTCCGCGTGAACCTCTCGCTCGGTGAACTGAAGAAAGAGGTGGTTCTTCAGGGCCATGAGGGGAACATCGTCGCTGGGGACGTCACACCGCGCATGCACCATGATGGTGCTCTGGTGCGGTTCGTGGCGGTAGGCCAGCGCGTGGGAATGGTCGATCCGCTTCCAGGAGGGGTCGACGAGGTCGGGCGGGCGGACGCGAAAAGCGAACCCGTCCCCGCGGTAGAGGTCCCCGTCGAGGCCCGTGGCGGCGCCGCATCCCGCCCCGCCGCAGACCATCCCGAGCACGAGGGACGCAGCGCCAGCGGTACGGCGCTTCATCGCCCGCCCGCCGCGAGCCCGACGCCCCGGCGCGACCCGCCGTCTCTCGCCTCGGACCATCGCCCCTGAAGGCTACACCGCGTTCCGAGTGTCAGCCAGGGGCGGCCGCATCTCGTGATACGGTCGTGCGATGCGCATGTCAGGCGGCCGGCTTCCGCGAGCTCTCATCATCATCACGGCGGGACTCGGGGGGTCGTCGTGCACGGCCCCCGAGTCAGACCCTACCCGCAGCACGTCGTCGCCGATCGTCAACGGTGCGCTCGACACGACGCACGACGCGGTGGTGGCGTGGCTTCATGGCTCGAAGTGTTCTGCGACCATCATCGCCGTCGACGGGAACACCGGATACGCCCTCACGGCGGCCCACTGCTTAGGACCGCCCAACGGCACGCTGCGGCAAGGGCCGAACCACAACCAGGCGGAGCGCACCTACGACGTCGTCGAGCAGGCGGTTCACCCCCGGTATGCGGAAGCTTCGGCCCTCGACTTCGCCATGCTCCGCTTCACCGGTGCCGACGCCAACACCCCGACGATGGAGGTGTTGACGCCCGCCCAGGACACGATGGTCGTCGGCTCGACGGTGACCATGGTGGGGTACGGCATCACCCCCCAGAACAACAGCCGCCGCCGCTTCGCCACCAATACCCTCACGGGCGACCTCACCAACGACGTCTTCGTCAGTTACGACCAGTCGCAGGGTCAAGGCGGGGTCTGTAGTGGCGACAGCGGGGGCCCCAGTCTCTACGCCGTAGGCGGAACGGAATACGTGGCCGCCGTGCATTCGTTCGTCACGCAGGGCAACTTCCCCACGTGTGAGGGCCTCGGGGTGAGTTCGCGGGCCTCGGGCGTGCTCGACTCCTTCATTCAACCCTTCATCGACGGCACGGCATTTGGGCTGGAGAGCTGCGAAGTGTGCCGCGATGCGCACATACGTCCGGGCGCCGTCGCCAGTTGTGGCGACCCCGTCATCGACTGTTTCCAAGAAAACGATTGCCTCGATTACAACCAGTGTCTTCGGAGTTGTCCCGACGAGGCGTGTCGGAACGCCTGCGGCCAGGACAACCCCAACGGCAAAGCGGTCTTCGACGGCATCGACGCATGCGTCTGTTCGACCGCATGCAGTGTCGAATGCAACGACTCCAGCCGCTGCGAGCCCGACCCGGTGTGTTGGCTCGAGGTCGAAGACGATACGTGTCAAAGCTGTCTCGAAGGCGCGTGCTGCGCCGAGGCCGGAGCCTGCGCGGCCGAGAGCGCGTGTCTCGCTTGTGCCGAGGGGGACGCCACCGACGGATGCGACGCGGTCCCGACCTTCGCTGCCCTTACGGCCTGCCTCGAGACGAGCTGTGACGAGGCGTGTTCAGATTGGCGCAGCGGGGACGACGACGATACGGGCGCGGGAGGCGGCGGTGACGGAACCGGCGCCGCGGGCGGAGGCCCGACGGTCCCCACTTCTCCCGGAGGCGACGCGTCGGCGAACGATGATGACGACGGGGACCGACTGGTCCCCACCAGCGGCTGCCGCATCGGGGGGGCCCCCATCGGGACGGGCCCGGCTCCCTCGTCGGTGCCCTGGTGGATCGTCGCCACGGGACTGGCGGTCGCCGCCACCGCCCGTCGGCGCCGCGCGCGGCCGTCTCGGAGAAGGATTCGTTCGCGACGTTGATTCCCGTTCCCGCGGGGCCTCACGCACTCACGGGACACTCACGGCTCGCTTGCCAGCGGCGTCAGCGACGACCCAGCCACGGGTCCTCCACCACGCGTGGATCGAGCGGGCGCCGCCGTCGGGGAGGCCGGCGACGACGGAGCGCCGACGGACCTCCGCCGGGTCCCCGTAGACCTCGCCATCGGGGCGCCTCACGCGCGGCGGGTCGAAACGCCCACCGTAACGAGAGCCAACCGGCGACGAACCCTCCGAGGTGCGCGAAGAAGGCGACCCCTCCGCCGGAACCCCCGAGGCTGGCGACGCCTTGGAACAGATTGATGACGAAGAATTCGAGGATCACGAGCCACGCCGGGAGCTGGAACGTGATCAAGCCGAGCAGCCACAACGGCAGGATCGGATTGAGCACCACGACGGGGGCCCAAGGGTAGAGGGCCCCGTAGGCGGCGAGGACCGCCGCGATGGCCCCCGAGGCACCGACCATCGGCACGGTCGAGGCCGGGTCGACACCGACCTGGGTCGCCGCCGCCGCGATGCCGCCGAGAAGATAGAAGCCGAGGAAGTGACGGGGCCCGAGCGCATCCTCTACGTTGTCGCCAAAAATCCAGAGGAAGAGCATGTTGCCCCCGATGTGCGACAGCCCGGCCGGGGAATGCATGAACATGCTCGAAAAGATCGTCGGGACCTGCCCGATCGGGTCGGCGAGCAGCCGCACCGGGACCACCCCGTACTCCATGACGAGCGCCATCTGCTCGGCGGCGGGGCGGGCCTTCTGTCCGAGGAACACCAGCACGTTCAGCGCGATCAACGCGTAGGTCACCGTCGGTCGTCGTCGACTGGGCAGGCGGTCGCGAATCGGGATCACCCGTCAGACATAACCCTTTCCCCTCCGGACGCCAGACCACGACAACGGCGCGGGGGGCGGGTCTCGACACCCGGGCTGCGGTCCTTAGGTTCTCGGTATCGTGCAGGATCTGTATTCGGTTCTGGGGGTGTCGCGGGGCGCCTCGGCGGGAGAGATCAAGAAGGCGTACCGCAAGCTCGCGGGGGAGTTTCACCCCGATCGAAACCCTGGCGCGGCGAACGAGCAGCGCTTCAAGGATGTGGCGAACGCCTACGAGGTCTTGGGCGACGACGACAAGCGCAAGCTCTACGACGAGTTCGGTGAGATCAGCACCCGCCCCGGATTCGACGCCGAGCGGGCGCGGGCGGCCAAGAACTTCGGCGGCTTCGGCGGGGGCGGGCAGGTTCCCTTCGACCTGAGCGATCTCTTCGGCGGGGGTCGCGCCGGCGGCGGCGCCCCCGGAAACCTCGGAGATCTGTTCGGCGACCTCTTCGGCGGCGGCGGCGGCGGCGGTGGGGTTCGCTCTGGAGCCGGCGCGCGGGCCCGTGCGTTCCGCGGGCAGGACACCCTCTCGACCGTCCGGATCAGCTTTTCCGATGCCGTTCTCGGCACGACGTTACGGCTGACGCCGCGCAGCGGAGGCGATCCGATTCAGGTGCGTATCCCCCCGGGGGCCGACGACGGAAGTCGGGTCCGAGTGCGCGGCAAAGGCGGGTCCGGAGTCAATGGGGGTCCGGCGGGTGACCTCCTCCTCGAGATCGAAGTCGAGCGCCACGAACACTTCACCCGCGAGGGAGACGATTTGTACCTCGACCTCCCGGTGACCCTGGTCGAGGCCTACCGGGGCGCAAAGATCGACGTGCCGACCCCGCAGGGCGAGGTGAAGCTCACGGTGCCCGCGGGGACCCAAAGCGGACAGAAGATGAGGCTTCGGGGCAAGGGCGTGCAGCGCCGGGGCAAGCCGGCCGGCGACCTCTACGTTCGCTTTCTCGTGACCTACCCGACCGTCGAGGAAGTAGCGGAGGCGGTCGAAGCGATCGCCGACCACGTCGGCTCGCCCCGAGAAGGCATCGCGTTTTAACCGCGCGGACTCAACCGGCGTCGCGGTCCCCGCGCGAGGAGGTCGACGCTCGTTGCGCTCGCGCGAGGGCGGCCCAGGCAGGCGCGACGGCACGCGAAGATGCGGCGATGGCCGCCGCGGCCGGAGAGGAGACCCCCGAGCTCGGAAGCGAGGCCAGGGAGAGCGGCACGCCCGCGCGGGCGATGCACACGTCGCCGGCGAGGTGGAGGGTTTGGTGGTCGGACAGCATCACGCCGGCCCCGCCTCCCGGCATCACGTAGCCAATGGCGCCGCCAAAGAACTCACGGCTCGCGTCTTCGAGCTTGGTTAACATCCGTAGCGCGAGCGGGTCGCGGCTCGCCGTACCCGCGAGGTGGGGGAGCACGGCCTGGAGGGCGTCGCACCAAGACGGGCCGGGGGTCCCCGGTCGTCGGAGATGGAGCGTCTCCCGGGCGAAACCGAGAACGGCGATCGCCTCCTGCATCGGCGTCTGTCCGAAGTCGCAGAAGAATCCGCTCGGGGCATCGGTCTGCTCGCGCCACGCGCGGTAGATGTCGAACGCGTCCGCGGCCCGTCGCGGGGCCGACCACGCCCGCGCCAAGGTGAGGGCGGGGAGCTCGTCCTCGTCGAGGTACCCGACGGCCCGCGCGATTCGGGCGGCGAGCTTCTCTTCATCGGGCGCCGCCTGGATTCCCAGCCCCTTGGTCACCTCAACCTCTGCCGCCCGGGCCCCTTCGGTGGGTGCCGGGGGCAGCGGTCCGGGGGCGGTTCCATGCTCGAGCTCGTAGAGAATTCGGGGCACGAGATTCCCCTTGGCCGGTCCGGCGGCGACGAGGTGGTTCTCGCGGTGGTCGAACACCAACACCGTGGCGCCGACCATGACGAGCGAGCCGCCCGCGTCGGGGGGGGCGCTCACCCCGAGCCGGGTGAACGGACTGGTGGCGGTGAACGCGCCCACGTGCGCCCGCGCCATCCCCCTCGCCATCCGCTCGGCCAGGGTGGCTCCTTCCGGCGCCGGCGCGGCCTCGACATCGGCGTAGGCGTCGAGCCAATCGGTCCACGGCGGGAGGAGCTGTCCCCGACGCACGCGGTACCCGACGACCGAAAAGCGATGCGGGCCCTCGTCGGGTTGCAGCGCCTCCAGGAGGAAGTGGCCCCGCCCGGGCGTGTAGCCGCGCAGTCGCCCCATCGCCTCCACGGGCGAGCAGGGCCAATGCTCGAGCCGCTGGGTGGCGACCTCGAGCCGCTCACTATCATCGGCCACGAGACAGATCTTCCTCGCGTCCGCGCGGGTCACGCCGCTCGCCGCACATCAGTAATTGCCGAAGAGGTCGCGGACCTTGACCCCTAGGCCCACGGATATCTTGTAGAGCGACGAGATCGACGCGCTCGTCTCGGCCCGTTCGATTTGCGACAAGAGCGACACGGAGAGGCCAGTTCGACGCGCCATCTGGCGCAAGGTGAGGCTCTTGTCTTTTCGGTAGGTGCGCGTCGTTTCCCCGATGACCTTGTGGAGTTCCTCCTCGGGCGTGACGCTCAGGCCCTTCTTGCGCATCACCCGCTCGATGACCGCATCGAACTCATCGACGTTGAACGGCTTTTTGATGTAGTCGACCGCGTCGAGCTTCATCGACGCCACCGCCGTGTCTAGGTTCGGGTAGCCGGTGAAGATGACCACCGCGATGTCCTTGTCTTGCTTGCGGATCTCCTGCAGCACCTCGATGCCGTCGCGCTTGGGCATCATGAGATCCAAGATGACGAGGTGGTAGTCGTTCTTCTTGAGCTCCGCGCTGACCCCCGTCGGGTCGCTCATCGCCTTGACTTGATACCCACTGCGTTCGAGCAGCGTTTGCATGTAGTCACAAATCGCCCGATCGTCGTCGACGATGAGGATTTTCATGGGGGGCAGCTCTATGGCCACGCTCGTCTCCTGTTCGGGGCGCACGGCGGCACCCATGGCGGCCCGCCGGATCGCTTGACTGATAACGTCTTATCGTCGCGTAGCTCAGGACGAGAGTAAACTGGAAGTTCCTTGGCCGGGTGAGGTCACCTTCTGAACGCCCGACGCCCCGACGGAGGGCTCGACCGACGTGACCGGCTCACGTGACCCACGGAGGCGCCCGGCGTCACCCGGGCCGAGCGTGTAGGCTGTGGCCCATGAGCGAAGACGAAAAGCCCGAATCGCCGTCCGCCTCGTCCGAGGCATCGGGTCCCCGCCGCGCTGACGGGCCGGCCGACGAAGCGACCGCCCCCCCGGCGGAAGACGCCCCTCCGGCGGAGACGTTCAAGCAAGGACTCGGCCTTCTGTGGAAGGCCGCCGTCGCCGCGACGGACGAGATCAAGCGCGAAGTCGAGCGCGGACAGGTCACGGAAACCCTTCAACAGGCGGGGAAGGAGCTCGAATCCGCGGCGCAGCAGGCGGCGCAAGCCTTCGAAGGGTTCATCGGCCGGGTGGCGCCGTCGGGGAAACCGCCCGCATCCGGAGACCCTTTCCCCAGCGGTAAACCCAGCGGTGAACCCAGCGGAGGACCGAGCCGCGGCACCAGCGGTAAGCCTCGCGATGCGGCCTCCCGCGGGGGCGGCGACGACGCCGATGAACCCCACCCATCGTCTCCCGCGACGGCCGACGAACGGGGCGTCGACGCCGAAGGCAACCGCCGCGACATGCGGATCCAGCTCGAGGACGAGGGCTAGCTTACCTACATCTACTTACCCACCACGTCCATTCACGGGCGAAGGATTCCAATAGAGCCAAAGTCATTGAAAACATTGGCAACTTTCCACCCGTTTCCCCTTGCCAAGGTCGCCGCCGACGTTGAACATCGTGGTGATGGGCTGGTTGAAAGGAGCTTGGCGACGAGGGGGCAAGCCGCTCTTCGTCGTGTCGGGGCTGGCGGCGGCGCAGCTCGCTTGGGCCTGCACGGGCAGCATCGGCGACGGTGGCGACGGGGCGGGCGCCGGGGGCCCGGGCGACACCGAGCCCGCCGCGTTCGAGATCGGGAGCACCACCCGCTTCGCCCGAATGACGCACGAGCAATACGACCGGACGGTCCGCGTGTTGCTCGGGCGCACCGAGGACGAAACACTGCGCTTCTCGGATACGTTCCGCGCGGACGCCGGGGACGGAAACTACGACTACGACAACGCGACCCTCGTCTTGGGGGTCGACCAGGGCCTTCACCGCGCTTACGAGCAGGCGGCCGCCGCGATCGCGGAGTTCTTCGTCGAAGACCCCGACCTCCTCGCCCGTTGGGTGCCGACCGAAGGCAGTGACGAAGATCGCGTGCGCGGCTTCATCCGAGACTACGGGGAGCGCGTCCATCGGCGCCCCCTGACGGAGGCGCAGGTCGACGAGTACTTCAGCCTCTTCACGCTCGGGAGCACGACCTACGACGAACATCCGGGGGTCACCGGTGCCGTTCGTCTCATCACCGAGGCGCTGTTCACGTCGCCGCACTTTCTTTACCGCACCGAGATGGCGACCGACGTCGAGGATGGCGTCATCCCCCTCGACGGGTGGGACATCGCGTCACGCTTGAGCTTCGCCCTGTGGAACGAAATGCCCGACGACGACCTGTTCGCGGCCGCACGCGATGGGAGCCTGGAGGCCGCGGCCGGGCTCGGCGCCCAGGTCGAGCGCATGCTCGGCGACGACCGGGCCGTCACGGTGTTCACCCGGGTGCTCTCGCAAGCGATGGGCGTCTACCGGTACGGCAACATCGGGCCGAACCCTGCGTTGTTCCCCGACGTCCCCGATGACCTGAGCGCCCTCGCCATCGACGAGCTCGCCGCCATGATGCGCGACGCCTTCGTCAACGGCGGCACGTACCGGGACATTCTTCTGGAGCCCCGCGCCTTCGTAAACGACCAGACGGCGCCTCTGTACGGCCTCGACACGGCGTCGCTCACCTCCGAGTTCGAACCCGTGAGCCTTCCCGCCGCCGAGCGTCGTGGGCTTCTCACCTCGGTAGGCTTTCTCACGAGCAACAGCAGCTCGGCCAACCCCGATCCGATTCATCGTGGCTTGTTCATCGCCCAGCGCTTGCTCTGTATCGACGTGTCGGCGCCGCCGGGCGAAATCCCTCCGCTGCCCACGCCCGAGCCCGACCAGACCAACCGGGAAGCGATCGAGATCGTCACGGAGCAGCCGAACACGAACTGCGCAAACTGTCACCAGCGTTACATCAATCCCTTCGGCTTCCCCTTCGAGAACTTCGACGCCGCCGGAAGCATCCGCGAGGATGATCGAGGCAACGAGCTCGATCTCGCGACGAGCCCCGAGATCGACGGCGAAACGATCACCGTCGGAGACTCGCTGGAGCTCATCGACGAGCTGGCCGAGCGAGAAGTCGTCTACGAGTGCTTCGGCCAGCTGCTCACGAGCTACCTGATGGGCCGACCCTACGTGCGGCAAGACGCGCAGCTCCGACAGGTCATCGGCGACCGCGCCTACGCGAACCGCAACGTGGTCGAGCTGGTCACCGGTGGCCTCGTCAGCCCCCAATTCACCCACCGCCGTCTGGAGGAGGAGCTGTGATGAACCGTCGTCTGGTCCTCAAAGGAGCGTTCGGAGCCACCCTCGCGCTGCCCCTGCTCGAGAGTTTCCGCGCAAAAACCGCGAAGGCCGATCCGGAAACCAATCCGCCCTACGCCATCTTCTTTCGTCAGGCGAACGGCGTGCAGCAGACCCGTCACATCGACGAGCCGGAGCGGTTTTGGCCGCGGTACGAAAACGGGCCCGACCTCACCGTCGACGCGATGTCGGGCCGCACGGTGGACGAGTTGGTCGATTATCGCGACCGCCTGTTGGTGCTCGGCAACGTGAACCTCGACGGGTTTCCGGACTACGCCGACGGCCACGCCCGGGGCGCCATCCAGGCCCTGACGGCGCGGGGTCCGGCGCCGGGCACGTCCGCGGGGGGCGCGATGGCCGACGGCGAGTCCCTCGACTGGCGCATCGGGCGGGAGCTGAATCCGAACGGCAACGAACCGCTCTACATGTACGCGGGCCGCAACAGCGGGTGGCTGGGAGGGGCGTGCATCTCGTGGCGCGGAAGCGGGGCCGCCAACAAGCGGAGCCCCATTCACGACCCCTACAACGGCTACCTCACCCTCGTCGGGGGCAACGACGGGCAAAACAACCAGGCGCTCGCCGAGGCGCTCGCTGAGCGTCGGGAGAGCATCAACGACATGCTGCGCGAACAGACGCAAGCGCTGATGGCGATGCCCCGGTTGTCCCAAGACGACCGCGACAAGTTGGACCAGCACTTCGCGAGCATTCGTGACATCGAGACGACGCTGAGCTGCAATCTCGATGAGGCGGCCCGGGCGGCCCTCGAAGGCCAGAGCATGGGTTACGACAGCACCGACGGTAACGAGGTGCTCGCCGCAACGCGACTGCACATGCAGGTGGCGGCGTTGGCGATCGCCTGCGGCTACACGCGCGCCGTCGCGATCCAGGTCGGCAGCGGCAACGACGGGTCGACGCGCTACTGGGACGGAAGCGAGCAGATGGAGAACTTTCACTTCGTGTCGCACCGCATCCTCTCGCACGGCGGCAACGGAACCCCCATCGCCAACGCCGACGAGCTTCACCACAAGGTCGACCGGCAATTCGCCCAGACGTTCAAGTACCTCCTCGACCAGCTCGACAGCTACCAGACGGTCGACGGAGGCTCGCTCCTCGATGCGGGTCTGAGCATTTGGTACAACGACATGGGCAACGGGCCGCCGCACGGCCGCCGGGACGCCCCCTACATCATCGCGGGCAGTGCCGGCGGTCAGCTCCGCCAGGGGCAAATGATCGACCTCACGGGAGGCGGCGAAGACCGCACCCACGACCGATTGCTGAACACCATCGGGGCTGCGGTCGGCCTCAAGAACGGCGCGGGGGATCCCCTCGACGACTTCGGCAATGCGGGGGCGCGAGGCCGCTGCGACGAGATCTTGGTCTGACGGACGGGGCGCGAGGCTCGTTCCGTGATGGCCATGCCCGCAAGGTGACGGCCCGCGGAGCGTCACGCCGCCGATGATCGGTCGCCGCGGTCGCGTACGGTTACGCGATTGCGTCCGGCCCGCTTGGAAGCGTACAGCGCCTCATCGGCGGCTTTGAACAGCTCGTCCCACGTTTCGCCGGACTCGGGAAAGGTCGCGATGCCGATGCTGCAGGTGCAGGTCACCGGTTCGCCGTGGGCGTCGAAGACCGCTTCACCCAGCTCCCGGCGGATGCGCTCGCCGAGGAGCCTCGCCCCCTCGGCGCCGGTCTCTTCGCAGATGGTGACGAACTCTTCTCCCCCGAACCGCGCCACCGCGTCCGTGTTCCGTTTGACCCGCGCGTGGATGGCGCCGAGCCCCTTGATGACGACGTCGCCGACGTCGTGGCCAAAGGTGTCGTTGACGCGCTTGAAGTGGTCGATGTCGGCGACGAGCACACTGAGCTTGCGCCCGAAGCGATGGGCGGAGCGGAGTTTCTCTCCGGCGACGTCGAGCATCGCCCGCTTGTTCAAGAGCCCCGTCATCGGATCGGTCGTCGCTTGCTCCTCGAGTCGGCGCACCATCCTCGCGTTGGCCAAAGACGCGCCCATGTGGCTCGCGAGGACTTCGAGAAGATGACGGGCACCGCCGGCGAAGGCCCCCCGCTCGTGAGAGCCGAGCACCAGCGTCCCGAGCGGTTGGTCGTGGGCGATGATGGGGAGTACGAAGAGGGACGGGAGCCCATCGGGAGGGCACAACCCCGGCCCGAAGACGAGCTGGCGTCGCCCGTCGTATTCGCCGCGGTAGGGCAGCGGATGCCGGTTGAACAGCGCCATCGAGCATAGCCCGCGGTTCTGCGGGAAGGTCTGGCCGGTCAGCGCGTCACCGCCATCGCCGACCACGGCCCGGATCTCGTGACGAGCGTGGTCGGGGTCGAACAGGGTGAGGGCGGCGAAATCGACGGTGGCGATTTCGCTGGCGGCGCGCACGCCGACGTCGACGACGTCCCGCTCGGTCACGGCCGCCCCCAGCCGCTCCGCCGCCCGGTAGAGTTGTCCCTGCTCGACCTTGGTCCGTTCGAGCTGCACGAAGACCCGCTCGTTGGCGATCGATCGCGCGCAAAAGTGCCCCGCCTGCTCGAGCAGCCGAACGTCGTGGGGGTCGAAGGGCCGCGCCTCTTTGCGGTCGGCGACCAAGACGCCGCGGAGGGTGCCCTGTTCGAAAACGGGAACGGCCGCCACGGCGCGCACGGGACAAACATCCTCGTAGTAGGGAAGGACGTAGCTCGGCTTGAGCGGGGCGACGCACACCGGTGCGCGCTGACTCAGCACCGCGCCGAGGATGCCATCGCGGGCGCGGAAGGGGCCGGGCGCGAGCGCGTCCTCGTCGGAGGACACCTCGCTGATCTGGAGGCACTCCCGGTCGTCGCCCCACAGGAGGAGGGCGGTGTGGGCGCCGAGCGATTCCCGGACGAGCTTTAAGGCGAGCAGGACGCTCATCTCGATCTCCTCGACCGTCGAGCGCAGCAGCCGCTCCTCGTCCTGCGCGCGGCTCTCGGGCGGGGACTCCTCGGTGTCTTCCACGGGGGCCCGCAGCAGGCGATAACTTCGGGCCTCCTCGCGGATTCGCGCGCGCTCGGCCTGCAGCTCACTCCGCGAGGCCCGGCGCAACCGGCCGACCTCCATCTGCAGCGACAAGGCGTTGAGCACCGCGAACACCATGGCGAAGCCGGCGTGAGGCAACAGCGCGGTGGCGGGAACGTGCCCGGTACTGAGCCACCGAATCGCCGCCTCGAAGCCCATCATGAGCCCGATCACGCCGAACAAGGCGGCCGGACGACTGAAGGCGCTCATGACGCCGACGGCGACGTAGACGAGGGGGTAGTAACGCCCGTCGAGGTGACCATCGACGTGAATGGTGGTCGCATAAGCCGCGACCGCGAGCAGGGCGCCGAGCTCGACCTCGCGCCAGACATCGGGCGCGAGCGCCGCCGAGCGTTGCCATGCCCTCACCCCCACCACCGTCAGCAGCAGCAGGATGAACCCAGCGAACAGCGAAGCGTCGACGGGATGGGCGGCCTGCAGGGCAACCACCCCCGCCAGGAGCACCGCGCCCAGCACCGGCCAGGCCCCGCGGACCGTCCGCCGGAGGACGAGGAATGAGGAGACCAGCCGTTCCATCGAGGCCTTCGGCGGTACCACCCCCCGAAAGACCCGGGCAACAAACCCCCGCCGTCGGGCGAGACCCGGGTCGCGGAGGCTCGGCCGGCGCCCAATTTGGGTATCGTGAGGTGTGCGCCTCGGCATTCGCGCCCAGATCCTCCTCGCCATCACCGCGGTGCTGGTGCTCGCCCTCGCGCCGCTGTTTTTGGCCATCGCGAACCTCGCGCGCGCCAGCCTCACCCAAAGCTGGCAGCGTCAGGCGCGCTCTCTCGGCCGTGCGGTCACGGGCCACGTCCACGAAGCGCGCGGACACCGGGCCCCCGAGGCGCTCCCGCCCCTGCTGGAGGCGCAGCTCGGAGAGGGGGTCGCCGCGATCGGCGTCTACGACCGTCGAGGGCGTCTGCAGCAGCAGGCCACGGAGACGTCGGTCCCGACGGCCCTGCCGGACGTGGTGGCGCCCGACCGGGGGTCAATGGTGGCGCCCGACGAAGGCGCTCTGCTCGTGATCACCCCGGGCGCTCAGGGACCCGTCGCGGCCTTACTCTACCTGGACCCCGACCGCGTCCCGGTCGGGCCCCTCGTGCGGCTGACCGCCTTTTACATCGGGCTTCTCGGGCTCACGTTACTCGTGTTCGCCTACTTCGCCCTGACGCGCATCGTGGTGGCGCCGGTGGTTCGCTTGCAGGTCGCCGCGGGGCGGGTCGCGTCGGGCGCGCGCACCCTGTCGGTCCCGCGCACGGGGGGTCGGGAGCTGGTCGACCTCGCCGAGAGCCTGCGCGCGATGACCGACGCCCTTCGCGCCGAGGAGGAGAACCTCAAACGCAAGGTCGAGGAGCTCGAGCGCTCGGAGGCGGCGCTTCGCCGCGCGCAAAACACCGTCGTCCGCACCGAGCGCCTCGCCTCCGTGGGGCGGCTGGCGGCGGGATTGGCCCATGAAATCGGCAACCCGATCGCCGCGATCCTCTCGTTCCAAGAGTTGCTGCTCGACGGAGACCTCGACCCCGAACCGCGCGAGTTCGTGGTGCGCATGAAGCGCGAAACGGAGCGCGTACACCGAGTGCTACGCGACCTGCTGGACTTCGCGCGGCCCACGATCCGCAACGAGGAAGCGCCGCGCTCCGCCTCGGTCGCCGACGTCGTCGATGTGGTGGTGGCCTTGGTCCGACCGCAGCGTGCCCTCGACGACGTGGTGCTCAGCGTCGCCGTCGAAGCGCACCTGCCCGCCGTGGCGATGCATCCCGACCGCCTGGAACAGGTCCTCCTCAACCTCGTCCTCAACGCCGCCGACGTCGTGCCGCGACCCGGCGGGCGCATCGCCATCGACGCGCGCTCCGCCCCGCAAGGCGGGGTACGCCTGTCGGTGGAAGACGACGGGGGCGGCGTCGACCCCGAGGTTCGCGACCGAATCTTCGAGCCGTTCGTGACGACCAAAGACGTTGGCCAGGGGACCGGCCTCGGACTCGCCGTGTGTCGGGGCTTGGTCGAGGCGGTGAACGGTACGATCGACATCGAGGATGGGCCCGAGGGCGCGCGCTTCGTGGTCACGCTTCCCGGCGCGAGCGCGGCCTGAGGGGGCGGGGAAGCCCATGACGAACCGATGACATGGCGCGCACGCCGATGATGAAAGCGTGATGACCAAACCGGCCCCGATCGCGTCCAATGAAGACACCGAGAGGACACGACCACCGATGACATCGACCCGACGACGACGACGACGACTTCCCAACGTCCGACGCCTGCCTTTCGCCCTTCTCCCGCTCGTCGTGGCGCCCCTCGTGCTTGGGGCCTGCGAACGATCCAAAGACGCCGCCCCCGCCGCGGCGCAAAAGGAGGAAGAAAGCCAAGATCCGGCGTCGAGCGCGCCGCCCGGGGCGGATGCAATGCGCGGCGATGGGGAGGCTCCGTCCGCGCTCGAGCCCGAAGCCGCCGCCCCCGTGGAGATGGATGAAGCCAAGCCGAGCGGACGGCGCGAGCGCAAGCGCGAGATTGAAGGAGGACTGGGCTCGGGCGCGCAGCGGGGAGCCGGGATAGGGGAGCCGTCCGGCTACGGTGGCCTCGCCGCACCCTCTCGTCGGGACAAGGGGGCCATGGCGCAACGGGCCAAGCCGGCCCCGCCCGCGGACGACGCCGAAGACGCATCGACCGCCATCGCCCCGATGTTCGACGGGGCGGGCCGACCGACGAACATGTTCTTCCGCCACTACGGCGTAAACCCCACCGTCGACACCGCCGAGCTGCGCCAGTCGACCTTCAGCATCGATGTCGACACCGCGTCGTACACGATGGCCCGCAGTTATCTCTCGCGCGGCATGCTGCCCGATGAGGCGGCGATCCGGGTCGAAGAACTGGTGAATGCCTTCGACTACGGGTACGCCCCTCCCACCGAGGGACCCTTCACGGTGCACGCCGAAGCGGCGCCGAGCCGCAACCGCCGCGGCTACCACGTGCTTCACGTCGGCGTACAGGGCAAGGAGGTCGCCAAAGCCGAACGCAAGCCGGCCCACCTCGCCTTCGTCATCGACGTATCCGGCTCGATGGACCAGGAGAACCGTCTCGGCCTCGTCCAACGCAGCCTCCGCCTGCTCGTCGCCGAGCTCGACGAGCGCGACACGGTGGGGATCGTGACCTACGGGAGTCAGGCGCGCGTCGCCCTCCCGGCCATGCGCGCCGACAAGAAAGCGGAGATCCTCGCGGTGATCGACGGGCTGAAAATCGAAGGCGCGACCAACGCCGAGGCCGGCCTGCGACTCGGCTACCAACTCGCAGGACAGCAGTTCCGTTCCGACCACGTCAATCGCGTCATCCTCTGCAGCGACGGCGTCGCCAACGTGGGGCGAACCGGGCCCGACAGCCTCGTCTCGCACATCATCAAAGAGTCGAAGCGCGGCATCACGCTGTCCGCCGTCGGCTTCGGGATGGGCAACTACAACGACACGATGATGGAGCAGCTCGCCAACAAGGGCGAGGGCAACTACCACTACGTCGACCAGCTCAGCGAAGCGCGACGCGTCTTCGTCGAAGACCTCACGGGCACGCTCCAGGTCATCGCGAAGGACGTGAAGGTCCAGGTCGACTTCGACCCGACGGTCGTGCAGCGCTATCGGCTCATCGGCTACGAGAACCGTGCGTTGAAGACCCAGGACTTCGACGACGACCGGGTCGATGCGGGCGAGATCGGCGCCGGCCACAGCGTCACCGCCATCTACGAAGTACGTCTCGCCGCCAATGCTCCGGCGGACCGCGCCTTGGGCAAGGTTCGATTGCGCTACAAGGCGCCGACCGGCGGGCGATCGGCCCTCCTGGAGAAACCGCTCGCGGCCCGCATCGTGCGCGGTGACCGCGCCGACCTCAGCGGCCCCACGAAGCTCTCTCTCGGCGTGGCCCAGTTCGCCGAGAAGCTCCGTGGCAGCTACTGGGCGCGCAATCTCAGCTACGCCGACATCCTGGAATCGCTACAAGCCTTGCCCCCGAGTCTGCGCCAGCGCAAGGACGTCGCCGAGCTCATCGGATTGGTCCGCAAGGCGAGTGACATCGACCAGCGCGGCGACACCTTCGCGGCCAAGTACGGCCCCGTGGCCCAGATGGACTTCGACCGCGTCCCGGTGTTGCAGTAGCCGCCGTGCGGAAGCTTCCCCTCGCCGTCGCCCTCGGGTTCGGGCTCCTCGCCCTGGCCTGGGGGCTCGTGTGGTTGCAGGGGATCTTTCTCGAAGAGCGCGACGAAGCGCTGGCCGAGGTCGCTGCCCGCCGACGCGCCCTAGAGCAATTCGCCCTCGTCGAGCTCGAGCAGCGATTGAAGTCTCGCCTCGACGAGGCCCGGCCCACCATCGATGGGGCGCGCGAGGACGCTCTCCTCCCGGCCGGGACGTTTCTTCTCTACGACCGCGGGACCCTGGTGCTCCCCCGCGCGAGCCGACCCCGACCGGGCCTCGATACCCCCGTCACCGAGCGCTACCGCCGCCTCGCCACGGCGGCGCCCCGCCCGGCCCGCGACGGCGCTCCGGCGACATCCACGGAAGACGACCCCTACGACCAGCGGACCCGGATCCTCGACGATCTGAGGGTGGCGCTCGACGACGGCGACCGCAGCGCCACCGAACGCGCCGTCCGCGACTTGCTCGGCCACCGGGCGGCCTTCGTGTTGCCGGCCGACCGCGATCTCCCCACGCTGCTCGTCGCCCTCGACCGCCTGTCTCGTCGCGCCCGACCGCAGCGCTCGCTCATGGTGGGTCTTCTCCGGGACGGCCTCCGCGGCCAGACGAGTCGCCTCGATGGCGCCCAACGGCGCCTCCTCGAGCGGGTCGACCGTTTCTCGGCCCCGGACCTCAGATTTCTCGCCGACCGGACGATCGCGCTCTGTGAGGCAAACGGCGTTCTCTATAGCGATTTCGCGGCGCGGGTGGACGAGGCGCTCGCTCGAGGTCGAGGGACGTCGACCCCAGACGTCCCGGTGCTCCCCACCCCCGCTCCGGATGCCCCCACGCTGCTCGACGAGATGCGCTGGTACGTGGCGCCGTCGCGCGACGACCGCGTGTACGGCCTACAGATCCGGCTGTCGCCCCTGCTCGAAGAGATCACCGGCGCGATGCGCACGCGGGTGTTGCTCGGCCCGGACGATGCCGTCGAACTCGGCGCGGGCCGAGGGCCGACCACGGTTTCTTCCCTCCCGCTCGCGATCGCATCGCCGACGTGGGCCGCGGCAACCGAGGCCGCCGAAGCTCGATATCGCCTGAAGGCGCTGTTGGAGGGGGTGATCGCGGTCTTGGTGTTCGGGGTCGCCGGTCTGGGTTTGGTGATCTACCGCCGTCGCAACCGCTTTCTCGCCCTCAAGGCCGAGTTCGTCTCCGCGGTCTCGCACGAGCTCCGTACCCCGCTCGCTTCGATTCGACTGATGGCCGAGACCCTCGAACGCCGCACGAAAGACGTACCGCGGGCTCGTGACTACCCGGCACGGATCATCCGTGACGTGGACGGCCTCACGTTCCTGGTCGAGAACATTCTCTCCTTCAATCGCCTCGAAGGCGGCCGCTGGGTCCCCCGCCCCCAATCGGTACGGCTCGTCGAACTGGTCGATAAGCTCCGGCAGGAGCGCGACAGCTGGGCCCGGCGTCCCGCTGAGCTCGAGGCGGACGTGGCGGAGACGACCCTATACGCGGATCCAGACCTGCTGCAGCTCGTCCTCACCAACCTTGCGCGCAATGGTTGCCAGTACAACGACCGCGAGCCCGCCCGCATCACCATCGCCGCCGAGCGCCCAACCCAGGGGGGAACCCTCATCACCGTCCGCGACAACGGCACGGGGATCCCGGACGGTCAGACCGAGCGCATCTTCGACGACTTCCATCGCGCGGGGGAGCAAACGACGCGGGGGAGCGGGCTCGGGCTGGCGATCTGCCGGAAAATCGTCGACGCCCACGGGGGCGACATCCGCGTGCGCGAGACGAGCGAAGCGGGCACGACCTTCGCATTGTTCTTTCCCCCCGCCCCGGGTCCCGTCGAGCGTCAAGCGGGCTCTTGACGCAACACGTCGTGGCACATGCGCTGAAGCGCCACCACCATGTCGGGCAACGCCTGCAGGGTGATGCGGTCGCGATGGGCGCCACGTCGATAATGAAGCGTGACCCAGACGACCGGGGATTCGAGGTCGGCGCCACGCTGTGACGAACGCATGGTGTCGGCGCGCCAATCGACCCGGGTCAGGAGCTGTCCGTGATCGGTGAGCGCGGCGTAGAGGAGCTCTTGCCGCAGGGCCGCTTGAATCTCGACGAAACGAGGCAGAAGCAGGGCATGGATCGCACGGTCGCCCTCAGGGTCGAGCACGGTGAGGTCGAGGGCGAACCGGTCTTCGTCGAGCCCGTGACGCGCCGCTTCTCGCAGCAGCAGCCGGCAGACCCGCAACACGCGCGCGACCCGCGCCGGCGGGGTCTCGTGCGAGGCGGCAAATCGTTCGATGTGGGTGTCGAGCCCGGGGTCCGGATGCTCGGCGAGGCAGCGCTCGAGCAGCGGCCACAGCGCCGATCGAGCCCCCGCGGGGAGGAGCACCACCTCGGCGACGTCGAACCGCGCGTCGGGGGGCGGCGGCTGACCCCCGAAACAAAAAAGACCGGCCGGGGGTGACGACATGGGGGCGGACGCTACACCCCGGTCGAGGGACGTCACAAGCGAGTCCGCGGGCCAAAGGTGGTAAGAGGTTTTCGGCCGAGGGCGACCGCGGCACACAGGAGGCCCCGTGTCGGAAGACGATTTCGTCCACTTGGAGCATCGCCAGTCCGGCAAGCTCCTCCGCATTCACGTCCCGAACTACCTCTACAAGACCGAAGGTCCGAGTTTCGACTCCTATCTTCGGTTGGGGGCGAGCCGGGACGACCGCGCGGAGCCGGGCGAGCCGCTGGCTCGCATGTTTCCCGCCGACACCTACTTTGTCGACGACATCGACCATCGCCGCAAGCGGGACGGCGCACCCTTTTCGTATACGAACGAGTCGGAATCTGACCGAAAGCTCGAGACCGACAAGCTTCACGACGGCGTGGGTTGGCGCGACCATACCGACGGCAATCGCGTCAGCACCACGATGGGCGACAAGGTCGAGGTCATCGGGGGCAACTATCGCCTGATCGTGCTCGGCCGGCAGTATCGACACGGCGAGCTCCCTCGCGACCAGGAGGGCCTCGCCTCGGCGCTGAGCGACTCGTGTGGCATCGACATGTCGGGCGGTATCATCCGTCAGCCCCAACGAACCCCTGGCGCGACCTGGCGCGAACACTGGCGCCCCATGGACTTCGGGGGCACGTGGCAGGTGTATACCCACACCCGAGACGGGCACCTTCTCGACGTCTTTCACGGACGGCAGGAGTCGTACACGTACGCCGACCGTATCGAATCGACGACGGGCTGGGGCCCGGGGGCCCCGACCCCCCCCCACGACGATCTCCAACCCCCCGAGAAGCTCAATCCCACCGTCGTGAGCAAGAGTTGGCTCACGGCGACCCAAGACGAGACCCACATCGCCGAGGGGACGACCAGTGTCCTCAACATCGGGGCCGGGACGGCGGCGACCACGGTCATCGGGTTGGGCACGGTGGAACAAACCACGATCGGGGGGGGAACCATGAGCACCACCCAGATCGGGGGCGGCACCGTCGACAACACGGTGATCGGCGCCGGCGCCGTGAGCAGCACCATCGTGGCCGGAGCCACCTTTTCCCTCAACACCGCCACCGCGGCGATGAGCATCGACCTCATCGGCGCCGAGTTCGGACTCAAGCTCTACGGAGCGGGCGTGACCATCACCGCCGCCACGTCCCAAACCGACATCAACGTCACCGGGATGGTGATGAGTGTCTCGGCCGGGGTAAAGTTCGGTCTTCACCTGGGCGTCGACGAGTCGGTGTGTTTGCCCAAAGATTCGAAGACCAAGCTCAGTGAATCCATCAAACTCAGCCAGTACGAGATGGTGTCGATTCTCGCGACGTTTTCCGGCGGCGATTACACGTTCAATACGATGACCTTCAAGGTCAAGGCCCCTTCGATCATGCTCGGTTGACCGAGGGCTCGACACGGTATGCGCGTCCTCAACCTCAGTCCGTTCACCGTCGCGATGAAGGCGAGCGCGCGGCGGCCCCCGCAGGCTGACCTCACCATCATTGCCGTCGGCACGTACCGTGTCGACGACAGCGACGCGGGCATGAGGGTTGTCGAAGACGTCACGGCCGTCTGCTACCCGAGTGGCGATCGCTTCGAGGACGACGATCGCGCCCGCGAATGCGTCCACCCCTCGGACTTCGCCGACTTCAAGCTCAACGGCGAAGTCGTGGTGACCGGAAGCTGTCACCCCCCCGGGGGGGAGCCCGTGCGGCATTGCCCGGTACAGATCCGTTTCGGCGCGCACACCAAGAGCCTCCGGGTGGTGAAAGATCGGACGTGGATCCGCGGGCCGGGCGGTCTCCGCCCGAGCGCCCCCGACCTCTTCACCAAGATGCCGCTGCAATGGTCACGCGCCGCCGGTGGTCCCGACGTCGCCGCCAATCCGGTGGGGGTGGGGGCAGCGCGCCCCCCGAACATTGAGCGCCCCGAGGCGCCGGTCACCTCTCCGGCCGACCGTCCTGCCCCCGTCGGTCTCGGACCGATTCACCCCGATTGGTCGGCACGCCGTCAGCATCTCGGGCGCAGATACGACGCCTCGTGGCGGCGACGTCGGGCCCCCTACTTCGCGGAGGACTTCGACCACCGCTACTTCCGCGCCGCCCCCGACGACCAACAGATCGAGGGCTACTTCCGCGGCGGCGACGCCCTCGGCTTCGACCACCTGCACCCGTCGCGACCGCGACTGGACGTACGGCTTCCCGACCGCCGCGTGCGCGGGGTGTTCCTCGACCGCGGCGGACGCGCCTACGACGTACCCCTCGACCTCGACACCGTTCACGCGCAACTCGATGACGACCTGATTCGTCTGGTGTGGCGGGGCGTGGTCGAGGTCCCCGTCGACGACCCGGATATCGTCCGCGCTCTCGCCCTCGTCGACCAACCCCGCGCCGACGATCCGATCTCCGAAGCGGAGGTCGTGTCCCTCCTCGAGACCTACTGCGCTGACCCCGGTCGGGTAGATGCACGCCTCACAGAGCTTCGCACCGCGGGGTCGCGCGCGACGCTCCCCCACGACGCACGAACCGGAAATCCGCTGAGCGACGCGTTGAAGTCGCATCTCGGGGACGCCATGCCCGAGCTGCAAGACGGGGTCCTCGCGGCGGTGGCCAAGGCGCGCGACGCAGCCCCCGAAGACCAACGAGAGCGCCTCGAGGCAGAGCTCGCGGCCGCGGCGGCGCAGGCCGACATGGACGCCCCGCCCCCGGCCCGTAGGATCCGTCCGGGGGCGCCCCCCGACACGCGGCTGCGCGCACAGATGCGTCGGGTCCTCGACCGCACGCGGGAGGCTCGCGCCGAGTTGGCCGCGGCCCCCGACCTCGACGCGGCGTCGCGGGCCAAGGCCGAGGCCGCCATCGCCGAGACCGAAGCGGTGGTGCACGACCCACGCCTCCGCGAGATCGATCCCGACTACACCCCTCCGGTCGAGCCCCTCTCCGACGACGTCCCCGGCCCGGGGGCCGACCTGGCGGAGCGTGATTTCTCGGGACAGGACCTCTCGGAGCGCGACCTTAAAGGAGCGAATCTGCGGGGGGCGGTGCTGACGAGGACGAACCTCCGGCGCGCCCTGCTCGCGGGGGCCGACCTGACCGGCGCCGTGCTCTACCGCGCCGACCTACGGGAGGCCGACCTACGGGAGGCGAACCTGACGCGGGTCAATGCCGCCCGCGCCGACCTCAGAGACGCGCGCCTCGACCGCAGCAACCTCGAGGAAGGCTTTTTCGAAGAGGCCGACCTGAGCGGGGTCGTGCTGTCTCGAGCCCGCGGAACGTTCGCCGTGCTCACGCGCGCCCGACTCGTCGGCGCCGTGGCCGACGCGTCACAGCTCCCGAGGTCCGACCTGGCGGAGGCCAACCTCGAGCGCGCGAACTTTGCGGAGGCGGATCTCACGCGCGCGTCGTTGATGGGGGTCGATGCCTCCGAGGCCACCTTCAACGCGGCGACCCTCACCCACGCCGGACTCTCAGGGGCCACGCTGTGTGGCGCGGTCTTCACCGACGCGGTCGCCCCCCACAGTGTGTGGCGCGCGGCGGACCTGAGCGATGCCGCGATGACGGGGATCTCGCTCGTCGACGCGGATCTCGACCGGTGCGTGGCCCTGCGCACGACCCTGGTCGCATCCCGCCTCCGGGGTTCGCGGTGGCGTCGCGCCCGGCTCGAGGGGGCAGACCTGTCGGGCGCCGACCTGTACGAGGCGGTCTTGGACCGCGCCCAGGTCGACCGGGCCCGGTTCGTCGCCGCGAACCTTTACGGAAGCTCGTGGCTCGGCGCCCACGGCGAACGGGCCGACCTTCGCGACGCCATTCTCACCCTTTCGACCCTGGAGCGGGCGCCGTGACGGGAGGCCCGGTCATCACCGACGTCCTCGCACTCGCGGGCGCCGCTTCCGTGCGCGAGCGGCTCGTTCTCGACCTCGACCTCACCGGGGTCGACCTCCGCGGCCGCGACCTCGCGGGCGCCACGTTCAAGGGGTGCCGTTTTCATCGCACACGACTCCAGGAGGCCGACCTGCGAGAGACCCGGTTCGTCCGTTGCGTTCTCGACGAGGCCGGCCTCGACGGCGCGCAATTGAACGGCACCCTCGTGGCCGTGTGCAGTGTTCGCGGCACCCGCCTCGCCACCGCGCACCTGGCGGGGTTACGGCTCGTCGAGAGCCAAGCCCCCGGCCTCGAGCTCGAAGGCGTCACGGCCCGGGACGTCCAGTTCATCCGTTGTGACCTCCGGGGGGCTCGCTTCAACCGGGCGCAGCTCGCCTCGGGTTCCTTCGAGGGAAGTCGGCTCGATCGCGCCGACGTCACGACGGCCACGTTCGACGAGACGGGTTTCGACCTCGCCGTGCTCCGCGACGCCACCTTCGCCGGTGCGACCTTTCGGCGCTGCACCTTCGCGCGGGCTGACCTCGCCCGTGTCGACCTGAGGGCAGCAACCCTCGAGGAGTGTGTCTTCGCCACCACCGACCTCGAGCGGGCTCGTCTCCCCTCCAACCTCCGGGGCTGCATTTTTTTGCACGCGCGGATGACCGCCCGCGACCCCGCTCCCGACGCCCCGGTGGTTCCTCCGGTCTCCCCCCCGGACGAGGAGGAGGCCAGCATCGAGCCCTGGGCCGGCAACGAGGCCCCACCGGCGCCGGCGGAGGGGACCGCCACCTCCCCCCTCGACTTCTCCGGCTGCGACCTTCGCCGCGCCGTCCTCCGGGGTATGGACCTCCGAGGCACCGACTTCCGCGACGCCAACCTCGAGATGGCCGACTTGTCCGGCCAGGATCTGACCGGCGCGCAGCTGACGGGAACCCGACTCGCGGGGGCCACAATGCGTGAGGCACGACTCTCCGGCCTGAACCTCTCCGGAGCGACGCTGAGCGGGACCCAGCTCGGGGGCGCCGACCTCTCGCGGGCCGACCTGAGCGGCACCATCCTCGAACGGACCGGCCTCGACGGGGCGGATTTGGGCCGGGCCAACCTCGACGGAGCGACGTTCGAGGCCGCCAGCCTCGTCCGAACGCAGCTCGCAGGCGCGAGCCTCGACGGGACGAGCTTCGACAACGTCGACCTCAGCGAGACGTCGCTCACCGACCTCGCCCTCGCCGGCCTGAGTCTGACCCGATGCTTTTTCCGCGGGAGCGCGCTCGCGGGCGCCGACCTCTCGAGGTGCGACCTCACGGGCAGCAACTTCACGGAAGCGAACCTCGAGGGCGTAAACCTCCGCGGCGCCCAGCTCACCGGGTGCAACTTCATGTCGGCGATCCTCGACGGGGCGTGCCTCGCCGACAGCGCCGGCCGGGGGATCTTCTTCGGCGACGCCAAGCTTCGGCGGGTCGCCGCGCAAAACGCGGTGATGCCAGGGAGCATTTTTGAGGGCGCGGACGCAGGCGGCGCCGACTTCACCGGCGCGGACCTCAGCGATGGCGTCATGGTGCGTCTCGACGCACGGCTCGGCCGCTTCGACGGAGCTCGATTGGCCTTCTGTGACCTGTCGCACGCAGACCTCGCCCACGCCCGCTTCGTAGGCGCCGACCTCTTCACCGCCAACCTGCACCGCGTCGACGACGAGGGGACCGACTGGTCCCGCGCCACCCTACGCGCGGCGCGTCGCACCGACCCCGACCGCCTCGCGGCCGAGACCTTTCGCCCCCACTTCCCGAAGCCATGACCTCTATCGCACCCCTCCATCGCGAACCGCTCCGCGCGGCCGGTTCACCCCCCATCCTTTCCCCCGCGACCCTCGTCGAAGACGGGGCCGCGCTCATGGTCGTCCGCCGGGGGGAGGAGACCCCGCACCCGGTAACCCTCGCCGTCGCCGCCCCCTACCGCCCGACGGTGGGGGACGAAGTTCTCGTCGTAGGAAACGACGACGACGGTTGGTATCTCATCGGCGTCCTCCACGGGCACGCCCCCGCCGTTCTCGACGTCGCGGGGGATCTCCGCATCGAAGCCCAAGGTCGAATGGAGCTCGTCGGCCACGCAGGCGTCGCCATTGCGGGGCCCGACGTCGAGCTTCGCGGGCGACGCCTGGTCCGCCTCTTCGACCGCGTGACCGAACGGTGCTCGAGCCTGTTCCAATCGGTACGCGACCTCGCCTGCCTTCGTGCGGGCCGCACCGAGACCACCGTCGAGGGGACGCACCACCTTCGCGCCGAAAACGCCAACGTCGTCACACGCGAGCGGGTCAAAATCAACGGCCGCGCCATTCACCTCGGCTAAAGGAGGCCTTCGAGATGCTCCCCCCCGTTCACCGCGGCAACGGCACCAACATCGCCACCCCCGACGTCTGCAACACCCCGGTGGCGGTCGGGACGTCCCCCATCCCTTATGTGAACACCGCCGACTGTGCGCAATCGACGGGCTTTTCGACGATGGTGATGATCACCAATCAGAACGCCTGTCACCTGAGCACGCAGATCCCTTCCACCACGGGCGACGAGGCGGGCACGGCGCATTACTCCTTCAAGGGAAACGCGTTGTGGACGGCGGGCAACGCGGTGGTGATGATCGAGAACAAGCCTGCGGTCACCCTTTCCTCCCCCACGTCGCAAAACAAGGGCAACGCGGTGGGAGCGACCGTGGTCCCGAGCGTTTCGACCGTTCTCTTCACCCGCCGCCCGCCCGACACGGTCGTCCCCGTCCCTCGAGATGAGCCGCCCTTCGTCGGTGACCGTGCCCTCCTCCACGTCCGCGTGCCCGCCCTCGAGCTGTCGACGCCCGGGCGGTTGGGGCTTCGTCTGAAACGCGAGCGCCCGCGGGGGCTCTCCCTCGATCTACGGGGGAACCCGGGGGGGCGCTTCGACGTACTGGTTCGGCTCGCCGAGATGTTCTTCGCCCGCGATACGCCGCTCGTCCGGCTCGCGCGCGGGGGGACGGCGTGGGCGTGGGTGGCACGCCGAACTCCGGTGTTCGCCAACGGGCCCGTGGCCATCATCGTCGACGACCGAACGGCGTCGGCGGCGGAGCTCTTCGCCGCCGTGCTCCAACATCACGGCCGCGCTCGCGTGTTCGGACCGGGCCCCACCTGGGGCAAGAGCCGAGCGCTCCGCCTCGACGGAGCGACGCCGGCGTTCGAGGGTCGGGTATTGCTCCCGGACGGAACCGACATCGAGAGCGCGGGCGGCGTCCATCCCGACGTGCGCGTCCCCTCCGCGCATGCGGTCGCCACCGCACGACGTTGGCTCGCGCACGCGACCGCCGATCCTGCGACGCCCGATCCGCACGCGCCCCACGGCGCAGAGGAAAGGTCATGAGCGAAGACATCGAGGTGTTCTCGGCCCACCTTACGAGCGACGACGTCGACCTCGTGGCGTATCAGGTCAGTGGGTTCCGGGGTCACGAGTCCATCTCGCAGCCCTTCGCCTTTACCGTCGAAGCGGTGGTGACCGGGGGCGGCAACGTTTCCCTCGACGACCTGGAGGGCGCCGCGGTGTCCCTCCACGTACGCGGCCGCGGCCGTGACCGCACCGTGCACGGCATGGTCACGGCCATCGAGGTGGCCCGCGACCCCCAGGCCGGGGTCGACCAGGTCACCCTGGAGCTCGGGCCGCGACTTTGGCGGTCATCTCTCGTGACGATGCAGGAGGTATTTCTCGAATCCTCCGTGCCCGATATCGTGGCCGCCAAGCTCGAGCGCGTGGACCTCGCCCGCGACACCGACGTGTGGTTCGAGCTCTCAGAAGAAGACGCCGTACGTCCGTTCGTCGTGCAGTGGCGCGAGCGCGACCTCGACTTCATTCAGCGTCTCTGCGAGCACCGAGGCATCAGCTACCACTTTGTTCATCGAGACCGCGACGAAGTGCATTTCGTGGACGACGTCGGCGCGTTTCCCGAGCTCGGGCACGTTCTTCCGGTACGCGAGTCAGGCACGGAAGAGGGTGTGTTCGCCCTCGTGCGGCGCCGGGTGCCTCAACCCGCTTTTTTCACCGCCAGCGACTACAACCCCGACCACCCCGAGATCCCGGTGCGGGGCGAGTATCGTCTCGCGCGCGGATTTGCGGGCGCCTGCGTGGACTACGGGCCCCACGTCGGCACCCCCGCCGAGGCCACCAAGGTGGCGCAGCGGCGGGGAGAAGAATGCGGGACCCGGCGCGATGTCGTGCGGGGCGACAGCAACGTTCTCGGCGTAGCCGCCGGCGTGCGGGCGCGTCTCGAGCACGCCGACCGCGACCCAGAGCGCATCCTGTTCACGGAAGTGTTTCACGAGGCCTCGCTGTCGGCGCTGCTCCAGGGCGCCGGCGACCGCCGTCCCAGCTATCGGTGTCGCTTTTCTGCCGTACCCGCAACGGCGCCGTATCGGCCCCCGCGACGCACCCCGCGGCCGAGCATCCCGGGCCTCCTGCACGGGACGATCGTCAATGGCCCGACCGGCATCGAAAGGTACGCCAAGCTCGACGAGCAGGGTCGGTACTGGGTTCGTCTCATGCTCGACCCGGCGCCGCACCCTTCGCGCCCTTCGGTGGCGAGTCGCTTCCTTCAGGCGCACGCGGGGCCCGGGTACGGCATTCACTTTCCGCTGAAGCCAGGGGTCGAGGTGCTCCTCGGCTTTGAAAACGGCGACCCGGACCGACCGGTCATCGTGGGCGCGGCGCCCAACGCCCGTACCCCCTCGCCGGTGACCGCTCGCATCGGGACCCAGAACCGCATCGTCACGCGGTCGGGGATCACGATGGACTTCGAAGACGGTCAGGGTGCGGAGCCCCTCTGACCCTCGTCCGCAGCATCGCTCGGCGCTCACGGGCACAGCGCTCATAGGCACAGCGCTCATGGGCACAGGGGGTCGCCCGGCTGGCCCGAGCACGCGCCGGCGAACGGATCGTCCGACGTCGGCGTGGGCGCGGGGGAAGGCTGTGACCGGGTTGGCCGCACCACCCGCCCCGAAGGCGATGGCGCGGCGGCTCGAGCGGACGCGCGCCGACGGGCTTCGCGGGCCACCTCATCCCGATGCCGGCGGGCGTCGCCGAGGGTGCGCCCAAGCGCGTCGAGCGCACCGGCGAACGCGGTGAGCTGGGGGTCCGTCGGGGCCGAGCGGTCGACGGCGCGCCGAGCCGCGGTGACGAGGTCGCGGGCCGCCGCGACCTCCGGGTCGCGGACGAAGTCTGCCGCCGCGGGGGAGAGGCGCCGGTGGACCGCATCGAGATCGGCGAAGCGCTCCTGTCGCAAGCCGTCGATCACCCGCGCTTGGGTCGCCTCGCGCGCGGCATGGGCGGCGTGGGTGACCTCGAGGTGGCGCCACGTCGCCGCGGTCGCCACGCCTGCGACGACGAGGACGGCCAATACGCCGCACCCCGCATGGCGCCGCCAACGACGTCGGTCGGCAGCGTGGTCACGTCGGGCGCGCTGCGCGAGATCGTTGGAGGTACGCGCTGCCTCCTCGCGGGCCCAGGCCCGGGCCACCTCGGCCTCCGCCTCCACTCGGGCCCGGGTGACTTCCGCCTCGCGCATCGCATCGCGCCGGGCCCGCGCGTCCGCCTCGCGCGCGGCGGCTTCGGTGCGGCGTAGATCTTCGGCGCGCCGACGTTCGGCCTCCGCCCGGACCACCGCAGCTTCGGCTTCGGCCTGAAGCCGTTCGGCCTCGGCTCGGGCCACCTGTCGGGCGGCCTCCTCCTCGCGGAGGCGCTCGTCCTCGAGGGCGACGAGTTCGCGGAGCGAGAGGATGACGGACGTGTCTTCAGGGCTCGATGGCGTCATGGGGCGGGTCTCCGGAGGGTGGGGTGTCACCTCGTCACCCCGTCACTCCCTGCCCCGTCACTGTGGGCAAACCCCACGCCAGTCGCGACCGGAACGTCTCTCCCCGTCTTGTGGGGCGCCGTGGCCGATCGCGATCGCCGGGCCGAACGCGAGCCCCGATCGCGATCGCCGACGGCCCGCATCACGTCAGCGTTTCTTGAAGCCTCCGTAGACGCTGCTCATCAGTCGTCGGGCCCTCTTCTGCTCCGCTTCGGCCTCGGATGCCGCGCGCTCCGCTTCCCGACGACGGGCCTCCTCCTGCTCCGCCGCGAACGCGCGCCGGGCCGCCTCGCGCTCCGCCGCCACCCGCTCTCGCTCGCGACGTTCCGCTTCGCATGGCTCCACCTCGCGGCGGTCTGCATCCGCGTCGCGAGGAACCGGCCTTTCGGCCGCGGCCGCCTCGAGCTCGTCGAGGGCACGCCGCGCCGCCGCGACCTCGTCGGCGACATCGTGGCCAGGCGGCAGCGCCATCGTGCCTTCGAACGCGGTCGGCGAGGGCACCGCGTCGGCTGGCGCCGGCGACCAGGGCGCCCCCGGTGCAGGCGACGGCGCGCCCCCGGGAGAGGATCCCGGCGCGGCGAGTGCGAAGGGGGCCACCGCTGAGACGGACGCCGGCGCGTCTCCGGCCATCGCGACGGTTTGGTCGAGACGCCGCGGAGGGGGCGCGGGAGCCTCGGGCAGGACGACGGTACCCTCCAGAGGCTGAGACCGCTTCGTCGGGGGCGGCGTGAGACGCCGAGGCCACGTCAGGCCGGCGTCGGGCGTGGCCGCCAATGCCACGGCCACCCCCACGTCGCCCGTCGTCGTCGCCTGCGTCGCCACGAGACCGAAGCTGAGGACCATCACCTCCGGGAACTCGCCCGCGACCCGCACCGCGACAGTTTTGAGGGCCACGTCGAACGGCGCGCGTCCTTTCTCGTAGACCCGCGCGGCGGCGACGTGGGGCGGCCAGGACATGCGCACGCCGGCCACCTCGACGTCCTCGATGCGGCGGGGCGCCGCGGGCCAACGTCGCACCCCTTCAGACGCGCGGAGGGCCACGACCGGCCCCCCCTCGGCCGCGAGCAGCGCGACCGGCACCGAAGCCGGGCTGACCGACAGCTCGAAGCCCGTCGTCGGGAGCGGCAGGGCCGGATCGATCCGCGGCGGCGGACGGGGCGCGTTCCCCGGGGGCTCGGTCTGGACGGCGAACGCGCGCGCGGCCCACACGTAGATCGCACGCTCGGCCGCCACGTGTCGCGCCACGCCCGCCACGGGGCCCAGCGTCACCACGTGAACGTCACCCATCGCGCCCACGCTACCACGGTTGCCTCCTACGCTTCAGACCCGGAGGCGCCTCGGGGATAAAACCGTCCCCAACCCCGACGCGCTCGGTATAGTCGCGGCGACGTGAACCGAGGAGAGAACGCAGGCGCCACCTCGCGAGTCATCGCGGGAACGCTCGGACTGCTGCTCGTCGTCGGCTTCTACGGACTCGCGCTGACGCGTCCCGGTCTATCGATTCAGTTTCTGCCCCCGTGGGACCACGTGGCGACGGGCGAGCTCTTGGGTTGGCTCGGTCACATCATCCTCGTGGTGCCGGGCGGCCTTCTGTTGGGGTGGGCCTTCGCTCCCATCGTCACGCCCTGGCTCGAGGTGATCGTGGAACGCCTCGAGGAGGCCTCCGTCGAGAGCCTCCGGAACGCCGTCGTCGGCGTGGCCGCGCTCGCCTTTGGCGTCGCCATCGTCGGTCGCATGGGTTTTCTCGATGGTTGGCCCATCACCGACGACGAAAACGCGACGCGATTCGGAGGGCGCATCCTCGCCCGGGGCGGGGTCACGGTCCCCGCAGCCCCCGTCATGGCCTACTTCCCTCGGCTCTTCCTGTTCGCGCGGGAAGGCAGCATCACCAGCTTCGACTGGCTCGGGGGGCAACTCGCCTGGGCGCTCGGCGAGGCCACACGAACCGATGGGGTCGTCTTCACGCTCGCGGCCGCCTTCGCGCCGGCCCTCGTCGCCGTGGCCGCCGCCCGTCGCTTCGGCGTCGTCGGGGGCGCCGCCGCCGCATTCGTGTTTTTCACCTCACCCATGGCCCAGTGCTTGTCCTGGACCACCCATCCGCACCTGCTGTCGCGCGCCGCCATCGCCGGTGCCGTGGCGGTGGCCGCCAGCCCCCGGACCTCGGCGGCCCGCGTCCGGTCCGGCGCGTTCGGGCTGCTCTTCGGGGTGGGCCTCCTGTGCCGTCCGTTCGAGACGATGACCCTACTTGCCCCCCTGGCCGCGGGCGAACTGTGGGACGCCCGCCGGGAGGGACGCTTCGTCCAACGCACGGCCGCCATGTTCCTCGGCGCGCTGCCGATGCTCGCCCTCTTTGCGTGGCACAACCACGCCGTGACCGGGTTCGTCCACCTCCCGGCCCGGTTTGCCGAGAACGCCATTCCCACCCCCGAGTGGCGACGACCCTGGGAGAGCCTCAGCGACGGGCAGCTCCTGTGGCGGCGCTTCTCGGTTAACGTCGTCTTCAACGTCCTCAGGGTCGGGGTGTGGTTCTGGGGTCCCGTGGGCATGATGCTCATCGTGCTCGGCGCCAACCACGACGCCTTCACCCGTCGGCTCACGGCGGGGCTCGCGGTGCTGTTCGCCCTCGGTCTCGCGCACGATGATGCGGGGATTCACGCGGTGGGACCGATGCATCAGTCCGAGTCCGTCGTGTTCCTCTCGGTCCTCGCCGTCGCGGGCGCGCGGCGCATCGCGACCGTGGCGGCACGCGCCTCGATCGCACCGAGCGCTCTCGCGGCCGTCATGGTCGTCATGGGCTCGGTGGCCGGCGGCGTCTTCATGCTACGCCAAGCCCAGGCGCTGCACGCGATGGTCACCCTTCAGGACGACGTCTACGGGTGGATGGAGCGTGATACCTCAGGACCGGCCTTCGTGCTCGTGCCCAAGATCTGGGAGATCTGGAGCCAAGAGCCTTACCTCGCCGCCGGCACCTGGGTACTGGCGTGGCGGCCTCCCGACCCCTTCTTCGAGGAGCGGGTGCTCGTCGCCGTCGAACGCGACGGCACCTATCGTGCGCTGCGCGACGCCTTTCCCGACCGACGCGCCTACCGGTTGGGCCGCGACGCATCCGGCGCCTGGCGGGTGGTGCCGGTGGACGGGTCCGGCGGGGAATAGTCTCGCGGCGAACCGCAAACGGCCCGACGGCCCCGCGCATCTCGCCCGCGCATCTGGGCCTCGACGGCACGGGTGTGTGCCCAGTTGGCACCGAAGCCCCCTCCGTTAAGTACGGGGGGCGCGTTCGTGACGCGGTGCGAAACGGTGGTCCCGGGGAGGTCGATCACCAAGGGCATCGCGCAGGGCGCTGATTTTGATGCGCGCGGCTCCCCGTCCGCGCCCAAGGGGTCGACCTACGCGAATCTCGATGCCCGCCACGTGGCGACCCAAGGGAGAACACCGATGCCGATCACGATGACCAGCCGCTACTCCGCAGAGACCGAGGGGGCGCGCGTGTGCCTCGAGCGTGCCGCCGACCTGATCGCCGACGCCACCCGTCGCCTGCCCGCCGGCCCCGAGGCGGAGATCGTGGATTACGGCTGTGCGGACGGCGGGACGACCTCCGGCCTGTGGCGCCAAATGATCGAGTCGATCACCGCGCGGAACGACGTCGACCGCGTGCATCTCGTGGGGAACGACCTCCCATTCAACGACTTCGCGACCCTCGCCGGCTACCTGTCGGAGACGCGGGCCGGGCGCGACGAGGTCCGCGTCTCCATGGTTCCGGTTTCCTTCTACGATCGGGTGGCTGCCCCCGCAACGGTGAGTCTGGCCTTCTCGGCGACGGCGATGCATTGGCTGTCCACGCTGCCCCACCACATCGAGCGCCACACCCACGCCAACGCCACGACCGACGAAGCGTCCTTTCAGGCCTTTTCCGACCAAGCGGATCGAGACTTCGAAGCCATCATGCTGCGTCGCGCGGACGAACTTCGTCCCGGCGGGCAAATGGTCCTGGTCAACCTCGCGAGAACCGACGACGGGCTCTACCTCGGCCACAACGGGCGCGACCGCAACATGCACGAGGAGCTCCACACGCTCTGGGCCGAGCTCCGCGACGAGGGTCGCATCAGCGCGGAACAGTACCGCCAAGCCACGTTTCAGAACTTCTACAAGGCGGAGGCGCAGTTCCGGACGCCCTTCGTCACCCCCGACGCCGCCGTCCATCGCGCCGGCCTGCGTCTGCGTCACAGCCGCATCGAGTTGGTTCCGTGTCCGTATCGACGACGGTTCGACGCCGACGGGAACGCTGATAAATTCGCACGCGGCCTCATGCGGACGGTGCGCTCGTGGAGCGAGCATACCTTCAACACGGCGATGGGTCCGGAGGGTGACCTCGACCCCGTTCGCGAGCTCTACGCGCGGTTCGAGACGCGCATCGCGACCGATCCCCAGCACTACAGCATGGATTACGTTCAATCGTACCTTCACGTCGCCAAGGAGGAGGTCGCACGCGGTGCGTGACCTCGGTCAAAGCGGGGACCTACGTCGATTTCTCGGCGTCGTCGCCGAACACCACGAACCGCACCTCGACGTCTTCGTCGTCAGCGAGCCGAGTTCACGGGCGCTCCCTGCCAATGGGGGCCTACGGGTCGGCCACTACGCGAGCCCCGACGCCGCGCGCGAAGAGGCGTTCATGCTCACTGAGCGGATGTGCTTGAAGCACCGGCTCCACGCCACGGGCTTCGTGGGCGCCAAGCTGGTCGCCAACGTATCCGCCCCCGTCGCGACCATGAAGGACCGCATCATCGATGTCGTGGCGGGCCTGCTCGAGCAGTTGAACGGCGAGGTCTACACCGGCTGTGACATGAACTTCGATGCCGCCGACGCGGCGCGTCTCGCCCACGCGTCGCCCTACGTGCTCGCCGCGGTCGACTCCCCGATCGATGCCAGTGCGGCGACAGGCCACGGGGTCTACGGCAGCTTCGCGGGAGCGGTGGCCGCGGAGGCCGAGCAAGGCGCCCCGAACCCGCAGTCGGTGCTCGTCCACGGGGTGGGCGCCGTGGGGCGGACGGTCGTCGAGCGCGCCCTCGCCGATGGTCTCGAGGTCTTCACCGTCGACCGCGTGCCGCGCCGGGCGGCCCTCGATGGCTGTACCCCGCTCGACCGAGACGCGTGGTGGAAAAAGGACGTCGACGCTTGGGTCCTCTGCTCGGGGTCGGGGGTGATCGAGCCGCGTATGGTCGACGACCTTCCGTGCCGCCTCGTCGTCAGTGGCGCCAACGGGCCCTTCGCCGAAGGCGCCGAGACCATCGCGGCGGCGCGGGCCACCGTCGTCCCCGACGTCATGAGCAACGCCGGGGCCGTCATGGTCGATTCCATCGAGCGATATAACCCCTGGAGCTGGGCCCGGGCCGCCCCCACGGACGTCTATCGCATGGTCGAACATCGCCACCGACGCGCCACCATGAAGTACCTGCAGTACGACCGACCGCCCACCTTTTCCGACGAACCCCGACGTCCGTGTGGCCTCGACTACGAAGCCCGAACTCAATACGCCGTTTGACCGGGAAGCACACGAATCATGGTCGAATCTTCAACGAAAGATGTCTACGACGTCGTCATCGTGGGCGCCGGCATGGCCGGCCTCGCCTGCGCGTATGCGCTGCGTCACTCGGGGGCTCGCGTGGCCCTGTTGGAGCGCGCCCGCGTCGGGCACGACGGGGCGAGCTCTGGAGGGCGTTCTCGGATGTATCGCGAGATGTACTCCGACCCCTTCTTGTGCCGGATGGCCCAGCGGGCCAACGTGCTCTGGAGCGAGTTGGAGCGGGCGGCAGGACGACCGCTCCGCGATCCCCACGGGCTTCTCTTCTACGGCGAGAGCTGGGACGAAGAGACCATCGAGGGAAGCATCCCCGGCGCGAGGCGAGTGATGGACGCGCAGGGCATTCCTTACGAGGCCCTGACCGCGGACGACATCGCCGCGCGGTGGCCCATGCATCCCCGCGGGGGAGACGTGGGGCTCTTCGAGCCGAGTGCCGGGTCGATACGAGCCGACGAGGTGCTGGCCTTTCTCGCGCGGTCCGCACGGAGGGCGGGCTTCGACCTCAGGGAGGGCGTGGCGGTCGAACGCCTGGAGCCAGGAACCGGCGGTTGCGACGTCGTCACCGCCGGCGGCGATGTCTTGCGCGGACGCCGGGTGGTGGTGTGCGCAGGTCCGTGGACGAATACGCTGCTCGAGCCGATCGGATGCGGTCTCGATCTCGAGCTGTGGAGCATGATGTGGGGCCACTACGCCGTCGACCCCGCCCTGGCGGCAACCATGCCCCAATGGTTCTGCTTCCGACAGCCCGGCCCTGACCCCGACGACGGCGGTCTCTACTACGGGTTTCCCGTCGTCGACGACGATGGTCCGGCCCGCATCAAAGTCGGCATCGACTGGTGCCCCCCGTCGATGCGCGTCCGGTCCATGGTTGACTTTGCGTGGCAACCGCACGCGCCCCTTCCCGACCTGCTCGACCGCTTCCTCCGCGAACAGCTCGACGGTGTCGGTGAATGTCTCGACCTTCAGTGCAGCCCGTACACGATGAGCCCCGACGTCAACTTCGTCCTCGACGAGGTGACCGACGGCGTCGTCGTGTTCACGGGAGGCTCGGGGCAAGCCTTCAAGTTCGCCCCCCTGATCGGAGAGCTGCTGGCGACCCTAGCCCGGGGCGACGAGCCCATCGGTATCGACCCGTGGCGCGCCACCCGACCGGCGATGACCGCTCGCGCTGAGTTGGGCGTGGCAGGGCTGAACGCCGCCGGCGAATGACTCGCCGGCAAAAGACCCACCGGCAAAACTTGGCGTCCACCGGCGAGCCCCCCGCGCCCGACGGGGGCCGGATCGCGCTGGTGCTCACCGCTTCGGTGCTCTTCGTCTTCGTGGCGGGAGCGCTCATCGACATCGACGCGACCGAGCGCATCATCGGTGTCGCCTTCAAGAGCATCACGCGGGGGCTGGGCGCTGGGTGGCAGGCCCTCATGATCGCCAACCTCGGCCTCGGGCTCGTATTGGCCCTATCGCCCTGGGGGCGGAGGCGACTCGGCGGCGATGGCCCCCCGACGATGAGCTACGGCCCCTGGTTGGCGGTCCTCTTGTGCACGCTGCTCGCGGGCGGCGGCGTTTTCTGGTCGGCCGCCGAACCCATGTTTCATTTCGGCGCTCCGCCCCCTCACTTCGCAGGCACCCCGGCGGGAACCGAGGAGGCGGCGCGGGTCGCGCTCGCCCAGAGTTATCTCCATTGGGGTTTTCTCGCGTGGGCCATCGTCGGCACGCTCGGCGCCATCGTGTTGATGGTGGTCCATGAGCGGGACGGGGTGCCGCTGCGGCCGCGCGCGCTGTTGCGCCCCCTCCTCGGGGCGCGTTCGGAGCACCCGGTACTGGGGGGAACCATCGATGCGGTCTGCATGCTTGCGGCGCTCGCGGGCACCATCGGCCCGCTCGGATTTCTCGGCCTTCAGTTGAGCTACGCCCTCGAGCGTACCCTGGGCATCCCCGACGGTTACGTCAGTCAGGTCGCCGTCGTCGGCGCCCTCGTCGCCGTGGCCACCACCTCGGCCCTGCTCGGCATCGAGCGCGGGATCGCGTGGCTCTCCCGCCTCAATGTGGTGCTCGCGCTCGGCTTGGGTCTCTTCGTTCTTCTCGCCGGCCCCACGGGCGCCCTCTTGACGCGGTTCGGCGGCGCCCTCGGCACCTACGCGCTTCACCTTCCAGCGATGAGTACGTATCGCGCCGACCCGGGGTGGCTCGACTTCTGGACCGTCTTCTACTGGGGTTGGTTCATCGGCTACGGCCCGGCCATGAGCGTCTTCGTCGCTCGGGTGTCTCGGGGTCGGACGGTGCGGGAAATCGTCTTCGCGGTAGCGATCGTCGCGCCCCTGCTCACCAACCTGTGGTTCGCCCTGCTCGGCGGCGCCGGACTCGACGCGGAGCTCGCCGCCCCCGGTTCGATCTCCACCGCTCTCGAGGAGGGTGGCCTCCCCGCGGTCCTCTTCGCCATCGTGGACGTACTGCCGCTGTCAGCCCTGTTGTTGCCCGCCTTCATTCTGCTCGTTTTCGCCTTCCTCGCGACCTCCGCCGATTCGATCGCCTTCGCGACCGCGATGGTGACGTCGTCCCGCGACGATCCTCCGCGATGGCTTCGCGCGTTCTGGGCCATCGCGATGGGGGTCGTAGCCGCCCTGCTCCTCCGCATGGGCGAGGGCGGCATCAAGGCGCTCCAGTCGTTCATCGTCATCACCGCCGCTCCGGTCTCGCTCATCATGGCCGCCACGCTGCCGGCCGCCATTCTCGTCCTGCGTCGCCCCGTCGACGCGGGTTGAGGCGCGGTCGATCATGCTCCGCGTCGCTGGACGCGGAGGACGGTCTCGTCCACGACGGCGGGGGGGCGACGAGGAACAGGACGAACGAGGAGAACATGGCGGAGCGACAATCACAGAAGGCGTCCGATCTGATGGTCGCGTGCCTCGAGAATGAGGGGGTCAGGTACGTGTTCGGGGTTCCCGGAGAAGAAAACCTCGACCTCCTCGACTCGCTGTCCCGCTCGCGCATCGAGTTGGTCCTCACCCGGCACGAGCAAGCGGCAGGCTTCATGGCCGCCACCTACGGACGCCTTACGGGAAAGACGGCCGTATGTCTCACCACCCTCGGGCCGGGGGCGACCAACGCCGTCACCGCGATCGCCTACGCCCAGCTCGGCGGGATGCCGATGCTGACGATCACCGGTCAGAAGCCCATCAAGCGCTCGAAACAGGGGCAATTTCAAATCTTGGACGTGGTGGCGATGATGCATCCCGTCACCAAGTACGCCCACCAACTCCATTCGGGCGACAACATCCCGGCGCGCATCCGCGAAGCCGTTCGCCGCGCGGAGGAAGAACGACCTGGCGCGACCCACTTGGAGTTGCCCGAAGACATCGCGGCCGAGCACAGCGACGACGTGCCCGTCCCCGCCTCCGTGGCGCGGCGACCATCGGCCGAGGCGAAGGCCGTACGCCTGGCGGTGGAGGCGATCGAGGCCTCGACCCGACCGCTGCTCGTCATCGGGGCCGGCGCGAACCGGAAGATGACCAGCAAGATGCTGGGCGAGTTCATCGCCAAGACCGGGATCCCCTTCGTCACCACCCAGATGGGCAAGGGCGTCGTCGACGAGCGCCACCCGCTCTTCTTGGGCTGCGCCGCGCTCTCGTCCGGCGACTTCGTGCACCGGGCGATCGAAGTGGCCGATTGCATCGTGAGCATCGGCCACGACGTGATCGAAAAGCCGCCGTTTTTCATGCACCCCGACGAAGCCCGACAGGTCCTCCACGTCTCCTATTCCTCGGCCGAAGTCGATCCAGTCTATTTTCCGCAGCTCGAGGTTCTCGGCGACATCGCCAACGCGGTGTGGCAGATGAAGGAACGCATCGCGCCGAAAGAACACTGGGACACGTCCCGGATGCTCGAGTTCCGCGAGGCGGAGCGCGCGCATTCGGCATCGCTCACGGCGGATCGGCGCTTCCCGATCTTCCCGCCCTTCCTGGTGGGCGCGTTACGGCGAGCCCTCCCCGACGAAGGCGTCATCTGTCTCGACAACGGCGTCTACAAGATATGGTTTGCCCGCAACTATGCGGCCCACCGAGCGAATACGGTCTTACTCGACAATGCGCTCGCGAGCATGGGCGCGGGACTGCCGAGTGCCATGGCGACCGCGATGCTCCACCCCGACCGCCCGGTGATGGCGGTGTGCGGCGACGGTGGCTTCATGATGAACAGTCAGGAACTCGAGACCGCCGTCAGGTTGAAGCTGAACCTGACGGTGGTGATCCTCCGCGACGACGCCTACGGAATGATCCGGTGGAAGCAGGCGAACATGGGACTCGACGACTACGGCCTCACCTTTGGCAACCCCGACTTCATCGCTTACGCGGAGAGCTACGGGGCCGCCGGGCATCGCGTCCGCGACGCCGACCACTTGGAAGCGCTGCTCGCGACCTGCCGCGACACCCCGGGGGTTCACGTCATCGACTGTCCGGTCGACTATTCGGAAAACGACGCCATCCTCAATCATCGAATCGATGAGCTGAGCGCCAAATTGTAAAGGACCCCGGCATGCCATCGTTGAAGCGTACCTACCCCCTCTACCTGAACAACCGCGCCCAACTGCCGAACACGGACCTCGTCGTCACCGACAAGTTTACCGGCGAGGAGGCGTTCCGAACGGCGCTCGCGTCCCCCGAGCTGATCGACGAGGCGATCGCGGGCACCGTGCGCGCCACCGAGCCCATGGCCCGTCGGGCGAGCTACGAGCGGCAGGCGACCCTGATGCATTGTGTCCATCGATTCGAAGAGCGCTTCGACGAGCTCGCCTACGCCTTGTGCGTCGAAGCGGGCAAACCGATCGGCGACAGCGAAGGTGAAGTCACCCGACTCATCGACACCTTCCGCATCGCCGCCGAAGAGTCCGTCCGCCTCGGGGGCGAGGTGCAGGCCCTCGACATCTCCGCGCGGGCGCGCGGCTACCAGGGAATTTGGAAGCGGGTCCCCATCGGACCGTGCAGCTTCATCTCTCCCTTCAACTTTCCCCTCAACCTGGCGGCCCACAAGATCGCACCTGCCCTCGCCGTGGGATGCCCCTTCGTGCTCAAACCGGCAAGCAAGACCCCCCTCGGCGCGCTCATCATCGGTGAAGTCCTCGCGGAGACGGACCTCCCCGAGGGCGCGTTCTCCATCCTTCCCGCCCGCCGCGACGGGGCCGACCTCTTCACCGTCGACGACCGCTTGAAGCTCTTGAGCTTCACCGGCTCCGACGCGGTTGGCTGGGCCTTGAAGGCCAAGGCGGGCAAGGCGAAAGTCGTGATGGAACTCGGTGGCAACGCGGCGGTGATCATCGATGAAGACGCCAACCTCGAGGATGCTTTGCCGCGGGTCATCAAGGGCGCCTTCTACCAGTCGGGGCAAAGCTGCATCTCGGTGCAGCGCATCTTGATTCACGAGCGCCATTACGATCAATTCCGCGAGATGTTGGTCGAGGCGACCAAGAAGCTAAAAATGGGCGACCCCAAGGACCGCGACACCTTCATTGGCCCGATGATCGACGACGGCGAGGCCGAGCGGCTCAAGGGCTGGATCGACGAGGCGGTGGCTCAAGGCGCCCGCATTTTGTGCGGCGGGACGCGGGAGGGACGCATGGTGGCAGCGACGCTGCTCGAGGACGTCGACCGGGATGCGAAGCTCGTGAATGAAGAGGCGTTTGGGCCGGCGGCGGTGTTGATGAAGTTCGGTGACTTCGACGAGGCGCTCGCCGAAACCAATCGCTCCACCTTTGGTCTGCAAGCGGGGATTTTTACCCGCGACCTCTTCAAGGTGATGGACGCATGGGACCGGCTCGACGTCGGTGGGATTTGCATCAACGAAGTACCGAGCTACCGCGTCGACAACATGCCCTACGGCGGCGTCAAGGACTCGGGCCTCGGACGCGAAGGGGTTCGATTCGCGATGGAAGACATGACCGAGATCCGGAATCTCATCATCCGTCGCGCGTGAGCGCCGTTACGTCGACCAACGCACGCCCCGACCACCATGCGGTTTGCAGAGCGCCATGTCCGCGAGCCCCGACCACGAACCGGGACGAGCGCGACGGCAGCGCTGCCGGTTGTGGTCGCCCGGTTCACGCCCACGCCACCGAGTCCCGGACCGACGGACGTTAGCGCGGCGCCACAGACAACGTCGAGACGCGGCTTTGCTCCTCGTCACCGTGGGTGACATTTACAAAGCGCATGGTGTAGCGGGGGTCCGAGGCGAGGCGAGGGGAGGGGTCGGGGAGCCGTAACTCCAGGGTGTATTCGGTGTCGGGAGCAAGGCCGCGGGGGGCTTCGGCGGTGTACTCGGTGGAGGTCGTCTGGCCGGCGAGAGGAAGATCGCGGCGGGCATCCTCGGAGAGGCGAACCGTCATTTCTTCGCGGTTCGGGCCGACCAAGACCAGATCGAGGGGGCGGGGATTGTACACCTTGCCGTAGCCGGTGTTCTGGATCTCGAGCGTGATGTTGAAGTCGCGGCCCGCGGTTATCGCGACGGGAACGGTCACGGAGAGGAGCTGGAGTCGGTAGCCGAGCCGGCGGGTGATCTCGTCGTAGCAGCCCTCGTCGATCCAACGCTGGTACATGTCGGCCCAGTAGCCCCGATACAGGTGGTCGGGTCCGCCGATGAGTTCGAGGTCCGCGAGGACCGCCGCGCAACTGTTGAACTCGTTGAGGCCTCCGACTTCGCAGCTTTCGCCCGAGGTCGCAGCGTAACGGCCCACCGCTTCGAAGGTGGCACGGTCTAATTCGAAGCGCGTTCGGTCGTCTCTCTGCGGGGGATAGTACGTACCGGTATTGACTTCATTGGACCAAAGACAATCGTTGTACCAACCGACCCGAGACTGGTCCGTTCCCGTAAAGCGCTGATCGAGGTCCATGACGTAGCCGGTGTCGCCGAAGAGGCTGCGCACGTTTCGGGGGTAACGTACATCGATGTGCAGGGTGGACGGCGTGGCGTCGAGCACGGCCTGGACGACCTCCGCGGTGGCCGCGTTGGCGGCGTCGAAATCATCGACGTCGTCGATGATGTCGGTACTGCTGTGCATCTCGCCCCACAGCCCCACGAAGCCCGCGTCCATCGAGACCATGGTGTCGGCGTTGGCGGTGAGAACGGGGCCGAGCTGCGCCACATGGGTCTTCATCCAACTCAGCGTCGTATCCCGGCCGTCGCGGGTGTAGTTGTACGCGAATCGAACTTTGAGCTTTACGCCGTCGGTGCGGGCCTGCGCAAAGGTCGCGTCCACGGCGTCGAGCAGCGCCTGCGGCAACATCTCGGTGCGGTAGTTGTCGAGACGAAACGGATTGCCCTCGTCGTTATCGTCGCTCCAGGGGTCCGTCCAGACGTCCGTCCAGACGACGGAGTAGCCGAGGGGATGTTCGTCATCCCCACCGCGAAAACGCGCAAATTCTCGCGCCGGTCCCCGACGCATCCAACCCCGCTCAGGGTTGAGCACATCCGTCGCGTGGTCCGGCTCGAAGGTCACGGTGCGCAGTGGGACCGGGTCGGGCGTCGTGGCCGTCGTCGTCCCTGCGCCGCCCGATCCAACGCCGGCGCCGCCCGCCCCCCCGGCGGCTACCTCTTGCCCGCCGCACCCTCCGCAGACGAGCACCGCCGCGCCCGCGGTCCCCATCACCACCAGTCCCACCGTTCTTCGCCGCATAGGGTGAGGCTACCCCACGGCCTCCCGATTGAAAGGGACACGGGTGATCGACGCCCGACGCCGCGGCGCCACTCACGCCGTCGCACGCATGGCGAAGTCCACCAGCCGCTGCACGATCTGCGGCCCGTTGTACGCGAAGATCGAGTTGTGGTCGCCGCGGTCGTAGAGCACCAGCTCACCTCGGTCGCCTGCCCACGACGCATTGCGCTCGGCGTGCGACGGGTCGACCAAGTGGTCGCCGCGCGCGTGCAGGACGAGCACCGGACACTGGGTCATGGCCATCTTGGCCTGGTGGTCGAGCTTGTCGGCGATCGCCTGGCGCAGGGTCGCCTCGTCTGCGCCGAGTTCTTCGGGCCGCATGCGTAACGCGAGCCGCTCCAGTACGTCGGCGATTCCGCTCTCGAGCACGAGCCCGCCCACGGGGCGGTGGGCCGCGACGTGCAAGGCGAAGATCGACCCCACCGAACGTCCGTAGACCACCATCTTTGAAGGCTCGACCTCGGTGGCGTCGAAGGTAGCCAGCGCATCGTCGAGCATCGATCCGAGCGCCGGCCGCCCACTCGACGCGCCATAACCGCGGTATTCCCCCAAAAAGGCGTCGACCCCTGCTTCGTCGAGCGCCTGGGCCAAGTCGGCCCAATCGGTGACCACTTCGCCGTTGCCGTGGAAGTGAAGTACCGTCGCGCCGCCGTGTGCGCCCCGACGCATGCCGACGAGTCGCTCGCCGCCCGTCGCCACCACCCACGGCGCTTCCACGCGGGCCGGTCTCGGGAAGAAGTAGCGCTGAGCGATGATGGGGTGGTCGAGCAGGGTCACGTGGGCGGCCTTCTACCGTCGGCGCATATCGCCGTCACTGGGGGTGCGAGGGGTGTTCGGTTCTACTCCAACGCGACCAGGTCGCCATCCTCGTATCGGTTGTGCCCGGGCCGCGCGCGCTTCCAGGCCCAGCAGGCGCGTGCATCGGCGTGGCTCCGCCCTGGGTTCGCCAGGTGGAACGCGCGGGTGTACGCGTTAAACTGGTTCGAGGCCGGGATCGCAGGCTTCACGCGTTTCTCACGCTCGGCGATCTCGCGCCGCGCCGCGACGGCATCCGCGAGCGACTTGCCCACGTTCGTGCGCATCCAATCCATGAATGCAATGTTGAAGGTGAAGCGGGGCCCGTAGTGTTCCTTGAAGAACGCTCGGACATTCGGGCCGTTCGTATAGCTGTCGGTGATGACGGTCTCGAGCGTGAGCGTCGCGTTCGCCCAGTCGAAGTCTGAGCTCGTCCGGCGACGCACGTGTCTCCTCTTCTCGCCCGTGTCGAGGAAGTGCCCGATGCGAGCCGTGATCTCCTCCTTCGACCCCCCCCGCGAGAGGCCGAGGATCCGCGCGTACGACGCGACCTCGCTCTTCAGCCAGTACCAACGGCGCAACTCGGTCTCGGACGTGACCTCTGTGATGTCGGGACGAACTTCAGTCACACCAAAGGCTAGCCTATCGTCGCGCCGCGGGGCTGACGAGAATCGGGAAGTCCACGGCATCGCGCGACGGGGTTGACGTGGGCTTCATGGGTTGCGGCTGAACCGCCACGTCGATCAACGCACGCCAAAGCGCTCGGCTTCCGCGGCCGCGATGGCGGCGCGTTCGGGCTGGTTCAATTCGCGATAACTGGCGGCGAGAAAAAGCCACGGTCGCGCGTACGTCGCCATCACGCGGGCTCCGATCCCAAAGCGGTCGCGGGGAACTCCCGGTTCGAAGGTGTGGTGGGCGAACAACGCTCGGGTTTGCGCTTCCAGCGTCGGCAAACGGGTCGGGGGTGTCCCCGGCGGCAGCACGCGAATCAAGGCGCCAAAGGGTTCGTTGGGGAACGCGGCGAGAATCGGCGCATAGTTCGGGCCGACGTTGCCGACCAGGAGCGGACGGTTCGTCTCCAGGATCGCCGCGGCGAGGGCCGCCATGTCGAGCGTGTTCGTACCCACCATCGGCAGCGATGGGACCCCGAGTTCTGCCGCCGCTCGCTCGCGATACCAAGGCCGGAACAACATCGTCGGCGAGACGACGGTCACGTCGCGGCGAAGGCCGAGGCTGCGCTGAAGGTAGAGATATCCGAAGAGTCGATGGTCGCCGCTCGTGAGCACCACGGCGTCGGGCGGAGCGGTCTCGAGGGTGTTGCGGAGGTAATGCTCGACCGTCGGACGATGAATCGACGTGACGTCGGGCACGGTGAAAAGGCAGGCGAGGATGGCGAGGACGGGGGCCAGAGATGCGCGGACCCGTCGCCACCGGACATCGCGCAACCGGATGAGCAGCTGGTGCAGACCCCGCCCCACGAAGACGGAGAAGATGAGCGAGGGGAGCAGGTGAAATCGCGCGACCTCGTAGCCGGCGACCCCGCGGGGGGAAACGTTGAGCCAGACGACGAACAGAGGGCCCGTGGTGAGAAGCGTCGCCATGAGCGCCAGCGACCCCGCCGCGGCCCGACGACCGGCCGCAGAGCGGACCGCCGCCAGCGAGCCCCCGAGGCCGCCCAGCCCGACGAGACCGAAGATCCAGAGGCTGTCGCGCGCGAGGGTGTCGGCGAGAAACGCGAGTTGGGCCCACGCCGAGGGCCCCCGGCCGTCCCGTTGCGGCGCCAGGGCGAGGCCGTACTCGCGGCGGAGAACGTGGTCGACGAGGTCGCGCGGTCCGTCGAAGCGACCCCACACCCACGCGTCGGCTCCGTGGGCCCCCAACAGCGCCAGGTAAGGCGTCAGACCGAGCGCGAACGCGATCGTGGCCAGCGTGATGGCCCGCACCCGACGTCGCGGTGCGACCCGGCGCACGACGACCCAGCCCCGCCATGCCACGAGGGGCGCGAGCAGGACGATGGAGTGGTGGTTGGCGAGCCCCAGCCCCAGCAGGGCCGCGAGGGCGATGAGGGTCATGGTCGGCGCCAGCCGTGATCGTGGCGCCGCCACCGCGAGCAGCGCCGCCGCGAGCAGCGTGTTGAGGGCGAGATTTTCTGCGTGCGCGAAGGTCAGGGTCGCGCGCGACGACAAGCCAAACAGGGCCGTCGCCGCCGCGGCCGCCGGCCGCGAGACGGCGAAGCCGCGGACGGCGACGTAGAGGACGGCCAGAGCGCCGACGCCCAACACCGCGGTGGCGAAGGACGTGCGTGCCACCGGGTTGGCGGCTGGAAACCATGCCCACACGCGCAGCCACAGGACGTACAGGGGGTAGCCGGGGGGGTGAACGACGCCGCCTCGGTCCGCCACGGTGACGTACTCGCCGTGGTCGTGCCAGAGCACGGTGGTCGCGGCCATGGCGACATAAGCAGCGGCGGCGACGACCAAGACCGACAAACACGCACCGTGGCGGCGGACCCAGGCCATGGTCTCGAGGTTGTACCTCGGCTCGCGGCCGACGAGCACCATTCCATCCTTTCGACTCGCGAGGGCGCCGAGGTGCGGTACGCTGTTGTTGTGTGGTGGATTGGGGAACGACCTATCCTGCGCGACAAACGAGGATCGGGTTCCGAGACGACGACGGGCAAGGCTGCGTCGACGAGCAGGAGCGCGACCTGATGACCTCGAGCGATCAGCTCTCAGAGGGGGATGAGGTCGGCGAGTACGTCGTCGAGCGGCCCGTCGGCGAAGGTAGCTTCGGTACGGTCTACGCCGGGGTGCATCCCGTCATCGGCAAGAGCGCCGCCATCAAGGTGCTCCATCGCAAGTTCACCGCGCAGCCCGACGTCGTCGATCGCTTCGTGCGGGAGGCCCAGGCGGTCAACCGGATCCAGCACCGCAACATCATCGACATTTTTTCCTTCGGGGAGCTGCCCGACGGCCGGCCGTACCTGATCATGGAGCTGCTGAAGGGAGAGACCCTCGAGACGTGGCTTCAGCGGGAGACCACCGTGCCGACGGCCGACGCGCTGAACATTCTTCGCGGGGTGGCCGACGCGCTCGACGCCGCCCACGCGGAAGGAATCGCGCACCGCGACCTGAAGCCCGACAACATCTTCATCGCCGTCGACCGCGACGGCGTCATCACGCCGAAGCTGTTGGATTTCGGCATCGCCAAACTCATCGACGACGAGGAACGCGCCCATAAAACCGCGACCGGCGCCGCCATCGGCACCCCGTACTACATGGCGCCCGAGCAATGCGGTGGTCTCGCCGTCGACCATCGGGCCGATCTCTACGCGTTCGGAGTGGTCGTCTACGAGATGCTGACGGGAAAACTGCCGTTCGACGGGGGTTCGGTGGTCGAGATCCTCTACGAGCACATGCACGGCGAGCCCGCGCCCCCCTCGCAGGTGCACGGCGACGTGCCCGCATCCCTCGATCCTCCCGTGATGGCACTGCTGGCCAAAGTCCCCGAGGACCGACCGGCGACCGTCGGCGACGCGCTCGCCGAGCTCACCGCGGCCGCAAAAGAGGCAGGTCTGTTCGACATCCGCAGCGAGCGGTCGCCGCGGGCCACGGAAGGCATGCGAGCGCGTCTCGCGTCGACTCCGGGCGGCCTTCGCGGTCGCCCTTCTTCGGGTGGGCGCGGTCGCGGCGGCGCCCACGCCAGCGACGAGACCTTGTTGTCGCGTGTCGACGGCGCGAAGACGACGCCGCTCCCCGGCGCAACCCTCCAGGCGGTCTCCAGTCGCAACCCGGAGGCCCTCTCCGACACGGGGGAGGTCGACGAGGAAGCGCTTGGACTCCCTGTCCCGAACCCTGCGGGCCGACGCACCACGGTCGCCGCACTGGTCCTGGTCAGTATTGCCGTGATCGTCATGGTGGCGGCGTTCGTCACCCGGGGGAGCGAGGATGAGGCGACGCGCGGAGGGCCGATGGGAGCCGCCGCCGCCGCCTCCGACGACGGTCCATCGGGTGACGCGCGGCCGGGCCTCGAGGAGGCGCCCGACGTTCCCGCTTCGGACGAGACGGCGTCCGGCGCGCCCGAGTCTGCCGTGCCCTCGGCTACCGCCATCCCGTCCACGACGGCGCCGACGCCACCCGCTGCCATCGCGCCCCGCGTGGCCGCGCCCCCCGCCGGGCGGCCCCCCGCAGGTGCACGCAGACCGCCTCCGGCGCCGACGAAACCCACGCCGAAGCCCGCAACGTTGCCCAAACCGGGCACGCCTGCTTTCCTCGACGATAGATGATCATGCTTTCTTTTTCCCGGCTCCGCCGGGTCTCCACATTCGGGCTGGTGAGCTTCGCGGTGGGCGGGCTCGCCGCAGGGTCGTCCCCGGTCGCGTATGCGCAGGTCACGGCGCAGACCAGTGCGATGGCCGAAGCCCTGTTTCGACAAGGCCGAGAAGCCATGAAGGCGGGCAAAACGCAGGACGCCTGCGCCAAGTTCGAGGAGAGCCAACGGCTGGAGCCGAAACTGGGCACGCTCCTCAACCTGGCGATCTGCAACGACAAGCGGGGGCGTCACGCCACCGCTTGGGCGCAGTTTGGAGAAGCGGCGACGATGGCCCGCCGCGAAGGTCTGTCCGACCAGGAGACCTACGCCCGGAACCAAAAGGTTGCCGTCGAAAAGAAGCTCACCCGGGTGGTGGTTCAGATCGCCGCCCCGCCTCCGGGTCTCGTCATCGAGCTGGACAGCGCCGCGTTCTCCACCGCGATGATCGGGGCGCCGCTTCCCGTCGATGCCGGCACCCACGCCCTCGAAGCCCGCGCCCCCGGGCGTGCGCCCTACCGCACCACCTTCGAAGCGCCCCCCGGCCCGAAGACCATCACGGTGAACATCCCCGACCTCGCGCCTGCGGGGGCCACGACGGCCCTGCCGCCTCCGGGCCCCGGCGGCCTCCCCGCGCCCGTGCCCGCTGAGGGCGAGGTCACGCCCCCCGCGCCGATGCCCGAAGCCGGGCCGGGGGACGCGGGTGAGGGCAGCGATCTCACTTGGCTCGCCATCACCGGGTTCTCCGTGGGCGGCGCCGGCATTCTCCTCGGCGCGATCACCGGCGGTATCTCGCTCTCACAGACGAACCAAATCAAGGATGACTGCGGCGATGCGGCGACCTGCCCCGGGCAACGCGACGACATCGACGCGGCCACCCTGACGGCCAATCTCTCCAACGTGGGCTTCGCCATCGGGGCCGCGGGCGCGATCACCGGCGTGATCGCCCTCCTCGTCGACGGCAGCGGCGACGACGCGAACCGCACGACCGACATGGGCCTCGTCGCCGGCCCTACCTTCATCGGCTACCGGAGTACCTTTTGATGAGGGTCCGACGCCAAGCACCGTGGTGGGCCGCCCTCGCGCTCGCGACGAGCTGCCAGGTCGTCAGCGGCCTCTCGAGTATCGAATCCGACAGCGTCTCGAGCGCCGCCACCGGAGGCGCCGGCGGCGATACCTCAGCCGGCGGCGAGCCCGTATCCCTCGCTACCGCCGGCGGCGCGGACACGAGCGTGTCCAGTGGGATGGGCGGCGGCGTCACGTGCACGATAGATGACGAGTGTGACGAGGGCTTCTGTTTCCTCGACGATGACGCGGACGGGTCTTGTTTCGATTGCGGTACCTCCACGGCAGGACCGACTGCCGACCCATGCGATGATGGCGCGGAGTGTCCGCCGGGAAGTCGATGCTCGCCGGACGGGGACGAGTGCATCTACCAGTGTGGGCAAGGCGGCCAAGCCACCCTGAATTGCCCCGAAGGCATGGCGACGATGATCATGGCGGACGACCGGCCGGCGCTCATCGTATGCAACGGACCGCGCTGCAACGGTCGTATGTTCGTATGCGATGGACCTTGGGGCTGCGAGCTCCTATGCAATGGCCCTGACTCCTGCCAGGACACGACGCTCAGATGTGACCCGACGGGACCCTGCATCGTCGACTGCCTCACTCCGGGTTCATGCGGAGCAACGGTAGCAGCAGGCGATGGAGTCACTCAGGAGTGCGGCAAGAACGTCTGCGAGGCGAATTGCTTGATGGGTCCGGCAGCGGGTCATGTAGCGCGTATCGGCTGCGTTCCAGAAGCCTGCTGCCCCGAAACAGACTGCCGGGAATGATGAAGCGTCGGGACCATGCGGTTATCGAGGTGCGTCCCCTCGTTGACCAACCCCTTCCGGAGGCCAAGACATGCGTCGCGCCGTTTGGCTAGGGCTCACTGCGGCCGGGTGCCAGGTCGTGAGCGGCCTCTCCGCCATTGAAACGGAGACTGGCTCGAGCACCACCGTAACCACGACGGGTTCGGGCGGAGCCGGCGGTACCGTAGCGACCTCGACCGACGCGGTGGCCTCTACGACGGCCACGACCGATACGACTAGCGGTAGCGGCGGCGGCGGCGGCGGCGGCGGCCAATGTTCCCGACCGCCCGGCACGCCCATGGGTTTCGGTTTCGACTGCGTGAGCTGTGGGGAGGCGCCGGCGGCCCCGCCGAGCTTGTGTGCCCCGAACGCGATATGCCGAACGGATCTAACGGCCAACTACCCTCCCGGTGGATGTCAGCCGGGCCCTCCACCGCTATGCGACTTCAACTGCGAATCGGGCGGCAACTGTGGAGAGCGTGGATTCCTGGTCGAAGCCACGGAACGTCCGGTCGTCATCACCTGCTCCGGACCTGACGCGTGCGAGGGCACCGTATTCGTATGCGTGGGTCCGTACCCGTGTACGATGGAGTGTCTTGGTTCCGGCTGTAACGGAACCGTTTTGGACTGCACGAACTCGTCCGCGTGCCGGGTCATTTGTGAGGATGGCGTTTGCGGTGGCGCGGAGGTCAACTGTGACGATGGTGATTAGTTCAACGTATTGCGATGATGGCGGTGCCGACCCTTTTTCCCCCCGCGAGGCTCAGCGTCGGAGGGGGGTCACGCCGGCGTGGGTTTCGATGGCTTGCAGAAGCTCGAGGCGATCGAAGAGGTGTTCGACGTAGTCGAGACGGTCGGTGTCGAGGCGTAGTTTGGGAGAGGCGTCGTAGGTGGCGAACCAGGTTTCGTAGAGGTCTTCGAGGGCCTTGAGGTAGCGACGGGGGACGGCCGCTTCGTAGGCGCGGCCGCGCTTTTTGATGCGTTTGGTGAGGGTCGGCAGGGGGCAGCGCAGGTAGATCATCAACTCCGGCGGCTGCAGCACCTCGCGGAGGTTGTCGTAGAGCGACGCGTAGCTCGCCCAGTCGCGGTCGCTGAGGTGGCCGGCACGGTGGAGGTGGGCGGCGAAGATCTCCGCGTCCTCGTAGATCGTGCGGTCTTGCACCACCACCTCGCCGTCGGCGGCCCGGCGCTCGATGTCGCGATGGATCTTGAAGCGTTGAATGAGAAACCACGTCTGCGACGCGAAGGCCCAGCGGCTCATGTCGCGGTAGAAGTCTTCGAGGTATGGGTTGTCGTGGTGGGGCTCGAAGAACGGGGTCATCCCGAACTGCTGGTGCAGCCAGTCGACGAGGCTGCTCTTCCCCGCCCCCATGTTGCCCGCCACGGCGATGACCTTGCGTCCGCCACCCATGCCCCGACGAGCATATCGCGCCCCCCGATCGGATTTGCGACTCAAGCGTGAAGCGACGCGGCCGTACCTACGTTCATGACCGCTGCTACGACCCGTCCCCCCGCGCCCCCGGTCGCCCTTCCTTCGCCCGAAACGCTCGCGCCCATCATGACGAGCTGGTCTCCGCGCGCGAGCCAGCTCCCCGGCGACCTCCGGCTGCCCCCGCTGTCGTTGCCGCCGCAAGCGTACGGCACCGAGTTCTCGGACTTCGCGGTCGAGTTCACCGTGCCTCCCCCCGCGTGGTCCTCCTCGACCCGGCCCCCGCCCCCGTCTCGGCCCGCGCTGCCGGTGCCAGGGCCTCGGGGCGGCATGTACGCCATCGTCCGTCCTCGGACGCGCGGACGATGAAGGCCTCGGTCGTCCGCCGACGCTGAGGGCGCGTTCCGGGGACGCGTCCGCGCGGGACGGGCCGAGGCGGGATCGGCGGGTGGCGTTGGCAGAGGCGCCTTTTTTCCGCAGGTCTTTGCCGCGACCGGCGGGCCCGCGGTAGGACCGGCCTCGCCCGTGAACAACGTTCACACCTCGCCGACCATGACCACGCACGCCGGCCTCAGCGCCTTCAGCCTCTACGTCCCTCCGTACCGTGTCGCCCTCGAGCGGTGGTGCGAATGGACCGAACAACCCTGGCCTAAGGTGCACGCGGTGAGCGGTCGGAGCTTCCGCCTCCCCGGGCCCGACGAGAACGTCTACACGATGGCGGCCACCGCCGTGATGCGGCTTCTCGAGGCCGAGGACATCGACCCCGAGTCGGTGGGCATGCTCGCCTTCGGCACCGAGTCGAGCACCGACAACGCCGCCGGCGCCGTGATCCTCCGGGGCATGGTCGACCGCCGCCTCGAAGCGACGGGCCGCGCCCGGTTGTCGCGCCGCTGTGAAGTCCCGGAGATGAAACACGCCTGTCTCGGCGGGATGTACGCCCTCAAATCGGCGCTCCGGTACGTGGCCACCGACGGGCGCCACCGACGGGCGATCGTGGTGTGCGGCGACGTCGCCGAATACGAGCGGGGCAGCACGGGCGAGCCGACCCAGGGCGCGGGCGCCGTCGCCATGCTCGTCGAGCCCCACGCCCGCCTCCTGGAGATCGACCTCAGCCGCGCCGGGAGCGCGTCGGCCTACCGCGGGCCCGATTTCCGCAAGCCGATGGCGCGCCACTTCGCCGACGGGTACGCGGCCCGGACCAAGCGGCACCACGACTTCCCCGTCTTCAGCGGCAAGTACTCGACGTACGCCTACCTCGACGCCACCGTCGCCGCCGTCGACGACCTCGTCGCGCGCCACGGGGGCGATGCGATGGACCTCTTCTCCGGGGTGCGCGCGCTCTTCTTCCACCGGCCCTACCGGATGATGCCGCTCAGTGCGATGAGTTTTCTCATGGTCCGCGCCATGGCGCAGCACCCCCCATCGCGCGACGTCCTCGCCGAGGCGTGCGCGACCGCCGGGGTGGCGACCGACGACGTCGTGGCCGAGGCCGACCTTCGCCCCGACCTCTTCGAGCGCCTCTCGCAGGGCGAGATGGCGCACCCCTACCCGGCCACCGCCGCCACCGCGAGCGCGTTTCGCAAGGGTGAGGTCTTTCGCGCCTTCGCCGACGACAAGCTCGGCCTCGGCGCCGACACCGCGATGGACCTCGGCAACCTCTACACCGCCGCCCTCCCCGCCTGGCTCGCCGCGGGCCTGGAGGAAGCGGCCGCGCGCGACGAAGCGCTGGCCGGGCGCGACGTGCTCGCGGTGGGGTACGGCAGCGGCGACGCGGCCGAGGCGTGGCCGATGCGCGTGGTGGCGAACTGGAGCGAGGCCGCTTCCCGCCTGGGAATTCGACGCGCCCTCGAGGGTGCGGTCGACCTCGATCGTCACGATTACGAACTGCTTCACGACGAGGGCCGCCTCGACCGTGCGCCTCGGGCGACGAATTGCTTCGCGGTCGAGCGGATCGGCGAGCGCCACGACCCCGGCTTTCAGGACTTGGGCGTCGAGTACTACGCCTACGTCCCGTAACGCCTCGATCGGGGCGCTGCTTCAACCCCCGCATCCCCCCGAGGTTTGCTCGAGCCGAAGCGGCGCAGTACGGATCCGGGGGTCTCGGAATGTTGGCGCTCGAGCAGCTGAACAAGAGCTACCCCCTCGCGCGGGGCTCGCTCCACGTGATCCGCGACCTCGATCTGCGTGTCGCGGCCGGCGAATTCGTCAGCATCATGGGCTCGAGCGGGTCGGGCAAGAGCACCCTGCTCAACATCTTGGGGATCCTCGACGATTACGACTCCGGAACGTACACCCTCGACGGCACCGTGATGCGCGACCTGAGCGAGCATCGGGCCGCCCAGTATCGGAATCGCTACATCGGGTTCGTCTTTCAGTCGTTCAATCTGCTCCCCTTCAAGAGCGCGGTGGAAAACGTCGCCCTTCCTCTGTTCTACCGGAAGGTCCCCCGTCGTGAGCGCAATGCGAGAGCGCTCGACTACCTCGACCGCGTAGGCCTCAGAGACTGGGCCGACCACCTCCCCAACGAGCTCTCCGGAGGGCAAAAGCAGCGGGTCGCGGTGGCGCGGTCGCTCATCACACAACCGCGCATCGTGCTCGCCGACGAACCGACCGGGGCCCTCGACACCACCACCAGCGACCAACTCATGGCCCTCTTCGCCGACCTCAACGCCGAGGGGGCCACCATCATCGTCGTCACCCACGAACCCGAAGTGGCGGCCCGCACGCAGCGGGTGGTTCGTCTCGTCGACGGTGTCATCGCGGCCGACGGGCCGCCGGAAGCGCTCGCGCTGGGCACGACCGAGCTTGCCGCCCCCGCGTACGTCGATGGCGCCGCGTCGTCGGCGGGGCCCTGAAGCCCATGCTCGACGTCGATCGCTGGCGCGAGATCACCGACAGCCTCCGGACGGCGAAGCTCCGTACGTTCGCGACCGCGCTGAGCGTCGCCTGGGGGATCTTCATGCTGGTGATCCTCCTCGGGGCCGGGCGCGGCATTCAGAACGGGGTGGCGCACAACTTCCGCGACGACGCGACCAACAGCCTGTGGCTCTACGGCGGGAGCACGAGCCGCCCCTTCCGAGGCTACGGGGTGGGCCGGGCCATTCAGCTCGACGACGGAGACTACGAGGCGGTCCGAAAGAGCATCGAGCGTGTCGAATACGCGACCGGGCGCTTTTACCTGCGCGGCGAGTTCACGGTCCGGGTGGGACGACGGACATCTTCGTTCGACGTGCGCGCGGTGCACCCCGGCCACCAGTACCTCGAGCGTACCATCATCACCGACGGCCGCTTCATCAACGACACCGATCTCGATGCCCGCCGGAAGGTCGCCGTCATCGGCCCGGAAGTGGTGACTCAGTTGTTCGGCCGACGCGACCCTCTCGGTCGCTACCTCGACATCGGAGGCACGACGTACCGGGTGGTGGGGGTGTTCACCGACGACGGCTGGCAGAGCGAGCTGTCGAAGATCTACATCCCCATCACCACCGCCCAGACGGTGTACGGCGGCGGCAACCGCATCGACCAGATCATGTTCACCATCGCCGACGCGACCGGTGCCTCCTCCCGCCAAACCGAGGGGCAACTCCGCCAACTGATGAGCGCCCGCAAGGATTTTCACCCCGACGACGAGAAGGCGATTCGCATCCGCAACAACGTCGAAGAAGCGCAGAAGATCACCGGATTATTCGACGACATCGACCTCTTCGTATGGATCGTCGGGATCGGCACCATTCTCGCGGGGATGGTGGGGGTCAGCAACATCATGCTGATAAGTGTCCGGGAGCGAACCAAGGAGATCGGGCTCCGCAAAGCGCTGGGCGCCACCCCGCGCACCATCGTGTCGCAAATCGTGGTGGAGTCCCTGCTGATCACGTCGGGGTCGGGGTACCTCGGGATGGTGTCCGGTCTCGGGCTCATCGAGGTCATCGCCCGCTACGCCCCCGAAAACGATTACTTCCGCGACCCCTCGGCCAATCTCTCGGTGGTGGTGGGAGCGACGGTCATCCTCGTGGTCTGCGGCGTGCTCGCGGGCTACTTCCCGGCCCGACTTGCGGCGCGCATCCAGCCGGTCGAGGCCCTGCGCGCGGATTGAGCGTACGGAGCGACCTCATGGCCTCATTCGACCTCGACGCGTGGATGGAGATCGGGAGCACCCTTCGCCGCAATGCGCTGCGAACGACGCTGACCGCGGTGGGGGTCTTCTGGGGCGTCTTCCTGTTGATCGTCATGGTCGGATTCGGCAACGGGCTCGAGGTCGGCATTCAAAAAAACATCGGGCGCATGACCACCAACAGCCTCTTCCTGTGGGGGCAGCGCACCAGTGTTCCCTTCCGGGGCCAAGTCCCCGGCCGCCCGATCTATCTCACCCTCGAGGATGCCCAGGCCCTCGCCGACACCGACGGGGTCGAGCTCATCGCCCCCCGCATCAATCTCGGGAACCGCCGGTCGACCCACCCCGTTACCCGCGGCGACCGCCTGGGCTCGTTCGAGATCTACGGCGACTGCCCCGACTGGAACCGCATCTATCCGGTCGACATCACCGGTCGCTTCATCAACCCCCTCGACATGGCCGAGCGACGTAAGGTCGCCGTCATTGGTGCGCGCGTGGTCGCCTTGTTGTTCGGGCCCGAAGAGGACCCCATCGGGGCCGCCATCAACATCGAAGGGAGCGACTACACGGTGGTGGGCACCTTCGAAACCGACGCCACGGGAGATACGGGGGAGCGCGACGCCCAAATGATCCACGTGCCCCTCTCGACCTTTCAGAAGACGCTCAGCGAAAACCGGTTCGTCGATTACTTCGCGGTACTGAGCCGCGACGACACCCCGGCGGGGACGGTGGAGGCGCGAGCGCTGGAGCAGCTGCGGGAGCGACATCGCATTGCGCCGAGCGACAAGCAGGCGCTGGGTAGCTTCAACGCCGACGCCGAGGTCCGCAAAGTGGTCGCGCTGTTCACGGGGATCTCGGTGCTCATCCTCATCGTCGGGGGCGCGACGCTCGTCGCCGGTCTGGTCGGCGTGAGCAACATCATGATGGTGAGCGTACGCGAGCGAACGCGCGAGATCGGCATTCGCAAAGCCATCGGCGCGACCCCGCGGACGGTGGTGACTCAAGTGGTGGCGGAAGCGGTCGTCCTCGCAAGTGCGGCGGGGTATCTGGGGCTCGTCGTGGGGGTGGGCGTGCTGGAAGGCGTGGGCGTCCTCATGGCCCAAGCCGCCCCCGCGGCTCCGGGCGAGGCGAGCATGTTCGCCCCCCCGTTCGTGCGTCTCCAAACCGCCCTCATCGCGGCCGGCGCGGTCGCCCTCGGAGGCGGCCTCGCCGGTTGGTTCCCCGCCCTCCACGCCGCTCGCATCCGCACCGTGACGGCCCTTCGCGACACCTGAGGGCAGCATTGGGCCTTTCCCCGCGGTACGCTTGGTGGCGCCGATCGCCCGACCGCCGCAAGGATGGTACATCCGAAGACGATGAAGAGGTGGTGGTGCAGGTTGGGCGTGGTGGCGGCCGCCATCGGTGTCCTCGTGGTCGGGGCAAATCCGGCCCGCGCACGAACGCCCCCGGGTCCACCTCCGCCCCCACCCACCGGTTCCCCCGGCGACCTGGAGGCGGCGTCGGATGGAGATGATGCGTTCGGGGCGGGGGTGCCCACCGGAGCGTACGTGACCCTTTTTGCCGGAGCGCTGACGAGCGCGGTCGGGGGCATCGTGCTCGCCACCGCCATCACCGGTCCCCTCGCCGACCGCGCGGAGCTGGCCCGCTTCGGTGGCTGTGCCCCCCCGGTGGCCGCCGATCAGGTCCCGCGGTGCGAAGAGATCGCCGACCTCCGCGTCGACTACAACACGAGGATGGCGGCCGGATGGACGGTGGTGGGCGTAGGGGGCGCGGCGCTGGCCACGGGGATCCTGTGGGCGATCATCGCCTCGGGAGGAGACGGCGAGGCGACGCGAGCGGCCCGCCCGCGTTGGACCGCCGCCCCTTGGATCCCGAACGGTCGCCGGGGAGGCGGGATCTCCCTCGGCGGCCACTTCTGAGCCCTTCGGCTATGTAAGATGCAGCGCATGCTTCGCTTTCGGCTCTCGACGTACCTCGTTCTCGGCGGCGCGGCCGCCTTCATGACCGGGGGGGTAGTGCTCGTGCCCGGCTGTTTCGTCGACGAATGCGACCAGGGGGCGTGCGCGCCGCTGGCCGACGGGCTGGCACCGGCATCGACGACGACGTCGAGCGTCGGGGGCGGCGGCGGAGCGTCTGCGACCGGAGGGGGCGGAGGGGCGCCCGCCTGCACCGGCGACGACGAATGCACCTCGGCCGAGGCGGCCCGGTGTGATCTGACCACCAATCAATGCATGCCCTGCACGTCGTCGACCCAGTGCGAAGGAGTCGCCGGGGCGGAAGTCTGCGTCACGGCGGCGAATGACGACGACCGGGGTCTTTGCGTCGGCTGCCTCGACAGTGCCGATTGCGCGCCGAATCAAACGTGCGACCTGCTCGAACGAACCTGCGTGTCGGTCATGCCGGGGACGGTCGGGACCTGCGGCGCGTGCACCAATGACGACCAATGTATGGGGAGTCACGGTTGCATCCCCATGGACTTCCCGACGGGTACGTTGTTCGGCCATTACTGCATTCAAGACGGCGCAAAGCTGCCGTGTAACGCAAATCCCTTTCGCGACGCGAAGACGGCGACCAGCCTCAACGGGGTCACGTCGGACCAGTACTGCACGATCGACGAGAACTCCACGACCTGCGAGGCCGTGAACGCGCTTCGCAACAATTGGACATGCTCGGGGGTGAACGGGATGTGCCGGCCAGAAGGTGCGTCAGACGACGTGCCCGTCCCCGGCGCCATATGCCGCGACTTCAACGCCAACAATCTGAACCGCTGCACCTACGCCTGCGGTGGGGCCATCGACTGTCCAGAGGCCGGGCTCGCCAGCAACTGCGGCCTCTCCCCCAACAATTTTTGTGGGGGCGGCTGAATCGAAGAGGTTCCGTCGCGCGTCAGCTCTTGGGCGCCCCACCCGCGGGTCCCGGCTTGCGGATCGTCGCGTCGGGGGCCACCCCCTCCAAGATCTCGATGTCGATCCCGTCCGAGACCCCGAGCTGCACGTCCCGACGCTCGAACACCCCCGGCGCAACCTCGACATCGACGTAGGCCTGGTCTCCATCGAACTGGAGCAGGCTCTCTTTGACGGAGAGGACTTGCTCTCGCCGCTGGAGGACGATCTCCGCCGTGGCGCTGTAGCCCGCCCGAATGACGAAACCGTCTTCGGGCACCAACGAGGCGCGAATCTCGAATTGGATGGCGCCGCCGCCATGGGTGTGGCCCTTGGGCGCGATGTACTCGAGGGTGCCGCGGAACACGTGGTCATCGATCGCCCCGACACGAATGTTGACCGCCATCTCCTCGCGGAGTTTGTCGACGTCGGCTTCGTCGATGAGCCCGAGGAACACCATGTCCCTCATGTCGGCCACGGACGCGACGGTGGTGCCCTCGTTGAACGTGTTGCTTTCGATCACGCTCGCGCCTTCTTCGATGGGGACGTCGAGCACGGTGCCGGCTACGGTGGAGCGAACGAGGGTGTTCGCGGTGCGGTCTCCTTTGGCCGCGCCCTCTTTGACGACTTGAAGCCGGCGCGTGGCGGCGCGGACCTCGGCGCGCCGCAAGTCGCGGGTGAGCGCGAGGTCGGCCATCTCGCGACGGGAAATGAGCTTCTTTTCGAGGAGGCCTTCGGCGCGACGGTGCTCCCGGTCGGCGTGGCCGAGGGCGATGCGGGCCGAGTCGAGCTCGGCCTCGGCGGAGGTGAGCTGAGCCACGTCGGGCACGATGGCGATCTCGGCGACGAGATCGCCCTCCGCCACGGTGTCCCCGGGCTCCACGTGGAGTTTACGGACGATGCCGCTGACGCGAGGCTTGATGAGGACTTCGCGTCGGGGCCCGATCGACCCGCTGGCCACCGCCTTGCGCTCGATGTCGGCTCGGCGGGGCTGGGCCGTGACCACCGGAGGCGGGTCTCCCCCCGATTTCTGGTACAAAAACGCGAGCGTGCCGATGAAGGCGGCGACGACGAGCAGGCCGAACGCCGCCGCGAGCAGTCCCCCGAGTCGTGAACGCCGAGCCACGAGTACGGGGTAGCGGGCTCCCGAGGCCGCCGCGAACGGTTTTGCGGAAACTGGAACACGAGGCGTCATTGTCGTGGACGATCACGTCCCGAAACGGAATCCAGCAGCCGAAGCGCCGAAGATGTCGTACCATCGCGCCCATGAAGCACGGCGCATGGGCGTTTGCACTGGCTGCGGTGGCAGCCGTCGGGGTCGGCTGCGGCGGCGACGACCTCCAGTTCGACGATGACGATGATGGTGGTGGCGCCGGAGCGGGCGACAGCTCGGGGAACAACGGCACCGGCGTCGGGGCGGGCGGGAGCCCCCCGCAAGTGGTCCTCGAGGTCGACCCCGTGTTCGGGGTCACCAACGTCGACGACGACGACCAGAACGGCGTCCCCGACTTCTCCGACCCCTACCTCCCGGGCGAAGACGACCTGTCTCCGGTAGTGATCGGCGCCGAACGCCTCGCCGAGTTGGAGGTCGGCGCCGAGATTCGACTGACGCTTGCCGGAAACATCGGCGACATCCGGGTCTTTCACGACGGGGTGGCCGTGCTCGGGGCCGAGACCGGCATCACGACGTACACGCTGGCGTACGCCGGACAGCCTCCCAACCTCGAGGTCGAGTTCGGAAACTACTTCGCGCAGGGCGCCCTCGCGGTCGAGCTGCTCGACGCGGAGGGCGTCACGACGGAGTGGGTCGAGGCTCGGGTCATGGCGGCCCCGCTCATCCTCAACCACCACGTGCAACCGCTCGAGCGAGCCTGGGTGCTCGCCACGAGCGGCAATGCCGACATGCGCAACGACTTTCAAACCGTGCTCGCCGACCGCTTCGAGGCCAGCCCCGGGCAACCGTACGGGTTCGACGTATGGCTCCAGGACGAGCCGCAGTTCGCCACCCAGACCGGCAACCACGGCGAGCGCCAAGACGTGATCATCGACTCGATCCGCGACCGTGGCCTCGATCCCTGGCCCGAAGACCGTCCCAACGGCGAATTCGGCGTCTCCACGTGGGGCAATCCTAACTTCGCCAACACGTTCGACAGCTTCGGCAACTTGGAAGTGTCGCCCCCGGTCGGCGTCGCCGGCACCGACTACCCCTTTGGTCGGATCTACTACGGAAAGCGGGGCAACGCCGGACTCGGAGACGAACTCGCTACCTTTCTCGCGTCGCAGCTGATCCAGGCACCGGTGGAGATCGACACGACCTGGCTGTGCGTGGGCCATGTCGACGAGTTCTCGACGTTCATTCCGGATCCGAACTCCGAAAAAGGGTTCAAGCTGCTCTTCGCCGACACCCGCTCGGCCTATCAAATCCTCGACGGGCTCGACCCGGCCTACCCCATCCCCCGCTACACCACCCCACACGGGGTTTCGACCGCGGGCGACATCCGCAACAGCTCGTTCCTCACCAACTTCAACAACACGATCCAAGAGGACTACCTCGACCCGATCCTCGACCAGTTCAAAGCCGAGTTCGGTCTCACCGACGACGACGTGATCCTCGTCCCGTCGCTGTTCGAAGAATGCGGGCCCGCGTCCGTCGCGCTCGTCCCGGGTATGGTCAACCTCATAGTGGCCAACCCCGAAGGCGCGACGCCCACCCTGATCGTGCCCGACCCGTTCTTCCGCGTCCCGAGCCAGTCTGCCGACACCGACCCGTTCGCCATCGCGTTCCGCGACGCCATGCCCGAGGGTCTCGACGTCGTCTTCACCGACGCCTTCTTCACCTACCACGTGAATCTCGGCGAAGTGCATTGTGGCACCGCCGTGCAGCGGACCCCCGACCCCAAGGCCTGGTGGGTCGAAGGGCGTGACCTTCTTCCCGTCGAGGAGACCTTGTTCCAATGAGCCGATCCAACGTGATGACGTCTTCTCCCTCGCATCGTTCCGGTTTGCGGCCCTGGCTGCTCACGGCCCTTCTCGTCGCTTCTGCCGGTTGTGCGGAATCGGGCGAGGCGCCTGTGCCGAAGGCAGCGCCCGCATCCGACGTGGCCCCGGCGGGCCTTCCCGACGCGGCCGCTGGTCCGAGCCTCGAAGCAACCAACGCGGACGCCGAGGTCGCGCCGACCGTTCTCGTGGCCGCGCAGACGCTCGATGCCGTGCGGACGCAAACCTGGCGGGAATGGGCGACCGAGCGCGCCGCCGAGGCTGGCGTCGCCGAATTCGGGGCTAAGGTCGACGCGCTCGAGCCGCGTCGCGCCCGCGACGGAAGCGCTCGTTTCAGCGCGCCTTGGCTCGACGATCCGAACGCGGTGCCCCACCTTGCGCTGCGGCTGCTCGAGGCGAACGACCTCTCCGAACGAGAAGCCCTGGCGTTGGCCCTCGCGCGGTCCACGACCACGCCCACCGACCTGCTCGCCGACCTCGCCGTCGGGGCTCAGGACCCGAGCGTGCGCGCCATCGTCACATCTACGTTGTGGCGCCGTTCCGAAGCCGCCGGACGCGACGCGTTGCGAACCGCCATCGCCGACGACGCCGAGGCCGTACGCGTTGCCGCGATCGTCGCCGCCTCGCGCCATGCCGAGGGTGCAGCCCTCCGGGAGGAGCTTCTCCGGGCGCTGTCCGACGACGCCGCCGACGTTCGTTGGGTCGCGGCGCGCGGCATCGGCGTGGTGGGAACCCCCGCCGATGCGCCCGCCCTGGAAGCGCTGGCGGCGAACGAAGCCGTCCCCGAGGTCCGCAAAACGGCCCTCCGCGGTTTGGCCCAGCTCGACCTCCCCCGCGCCCGCGCCCTCGTCTCGCGAAAGAACCTGACCGACGACGACGTCGACCCAACGGTCGCCCGGGTCGCCCGCGGCATCGTCGCGCGCTAGCGCCGCCGTCTATCGGTTTCAACCGGGGTCAACGTCAGCCGCCCGACACGAGGCCGAGGAGTCGGTCTCGGGTGGCGTCGGAGAGACCGGCCGCGGCCGCCACCGAGAACAGGACCTCCCGCTCAGCGTCGTCGATGCCGGCTGAGGCCGCAGCGACGTACGCGCCCACGAGAAAGCCTGCCTCGGCCTGCCCGAGGTCCTTCAGCGCATTGCCGAGCGACGCCGCCGCCCCGGGCCCCGTGTCGGCTTCGGCGATGAGGGCGTCCACTTCGAGCTCGATGGTGGTGCCCTTCGACAAGACGTCTACCGCTTCGACGATGGCTGCTTTCTCCGTAGCCTCCACCTCGCCGTCGGCGTGGGCGGCCAAATAGCCAACCTTGACCGCGAGGGCGTACACCCGGTCTTGGTCGCGAAAGTCCAGCTCCTTGCGTACATCATTCGCGAGGGCCGCCAGCTCATCTCCGGTGAGGTTCTTTTCGTTCGCCATGCTGCGCCGTCGTAACGCAGCCCCGCCGGGCCGTCATTCGTCCTCTACAGTCGGTCAAATCGGAGATTTGACCGGCGCAAACAATGAGGCACCCCCAAGGCAATAGAACCGGCTCCGAGGAGCGATGCTCGCCCTCGCCGGCTTGTCGTCGACGTTGTCGGCGGGCATCGCGACACCACCAAGGGTTGTGGTCGAGGGTGTAAGGGATGTAAGTCAGGCTTCGGCGTTGATGTGGGCCCACACGCTCGAGATGACCACGGAGCCTTCTCCCACCCCCGAAGCGACGCGTTTGGTCGAGCCCGCGCGAACGTCACCCACCGCGAAGACCCCGGGAACCGAGGTCTCGTAGGTGAAGCGGCCCCCCACCTCCGGGCCGGTACGCACGAAGCCCTTGGCGTCGAGCGCGACCAGGTCGTTCAGCCAACCCGTATTCGGGGCGGCTCCGATCATGATGAAGACGCCGTGGGCCGGCAGGCGCGTGACGGTTTGGGTCGCGCGACGCTTCACGTCGACGCCATCGAGTCGCGTGTCTCCCCGGAGCGCTTCGAGTTCGGTCCCGTAGTGAATGGTGATGCGAGGATCGGCTTCGAGTCGCGACGAGAGGTACGAAGACATCGACGCGGCCAACCCCTCCCCTCGCACCAGCACGTGCACGTGCTTGGCCGTCCGCGACAGGAACATGGCCGCCTGACCGGCCGAGTTCCCTCCCCCGACGACGACCACCTCGTGCCGGCGGCAGTAGCGCGCTTCGAGGTCGGTGGCCGCGTAGTAGACCCCTCGGCTCTCGAAGGCTTCGAGCCGATCGAGAGGCAGCCGTCGGTATTGCACGCCCGTGGCCACCACGACCGCGCGCGCCGCGACATCTTCACTGCCGTCGAGGGTGAGACAAAACCGACCGTCCTCCATCCGCGACACCGCCGTCACCCGCCGCGGCATGGCGAACCGCGTGCCGAACTTCAGCGCCTGCACCTCACCGCGCCAACACAAGTCGGCGCCGGAGATCCCGGTCGGAAAACCCATGTAGTTTTCGATCCGGGAGGACGTGCCCGCCTGACCGCCGATGGTCAGGTCCTCGACGACCAGAGCCCGAAGCCCTTCGGCCCCGGCGTACACCGCTGCCGCAACCCCCGCCGGCCCGCCCCCGACGATGACGACGTCGTAGCCGCATTGCGTGTCGACGGTGAGCTCGAGGCCGAGAAGACGCGCGACCGCTCGCGGGGTCGGATTTTCGATGGGGGTGGTTCCGTGAAAGAGCACCGCGGGGGCCCGGGGGATCGGGCAGGCCTCGAGGATCTTCTCCGCGGTGGGGTCCTCGAGATCGAGGCTCCGGTAGGGAATGCGGTTGCGACTCAGGAAAGCGGCGACGCGTTGCACGGCGGGGTCGACGTCGGCTCCGATGACGGTGAGGTTGGAGGTCTGGCGGTCGAGCAACCCCCGACGGCGCCCCGCAAACACCGTCATGATGATGTCCGACATCTCCGGGACGCGCCCCATGAGGTCGAGCAGCGCGTCGCGGGGTACGGAGATCACCCGGGTTTCCGATACGGCTCGGATCTCCAAGACCGACGATCCCCCGTGGAGAAAGCTGATCTCGCCCACGAACTGTCCCGGGCCGAGACTCACCCCCGCGTAACGCTCGCCCTCCGGCGTGAGCGCTTCGATCTCCCCGTCGAGAAGATAATAGAAGTGCGTCATGCGCTGGCCCGCCGCCCAAACGGGCGCGCCCGCGGCAAACGTCCGCTCTTCCCCGCATGCGCGGAGGGCTTCGACGTGCTCCGCGTGAAGGGGCGTGCGCGGGGTGTTCTTCAGATCCGGCCCGATGCTCTCCATGGCGCCCAGCGCTACCGCAACTACGGTGGGCAGGGTAGTTGCGCCGGCATGCAGGCACGGCGCGCGCCGTCGAGGGTGTAGGGCGGGGCGTCTCCAGGTCCTCACGAGTATGGTGCGCTACCCTCTCGGGCCATGGGAAAGCCGAGCATCCTCATCGTGGAGGACGACGAGAACCTCGGGTTGGCCTTGGAGGACAACCTGATCGACGAGGGGTACGACGTGGCCCTGGCCACCGATGGATCCTCCGCGCGTCGTGAGCTCGCCCGGGGGGTGCACCAGCTCGTCATCTTGGACATCATGTTGCCCGACACCGACGGCTACACCCTGTGCCGGGAAATTCGTGAGAAGGGGCTTCCGGTGCGGGTTTTGATGCTGACCGCACGCACCCTCGAGAGCGACCTCGTCGCGGGCTTCGACGCCGGCGCCGACGACTACATCGCCAAGCCCTACCGTCTGCGGGAACTCTTGGCCCGCGTGGGCGCTCTGCTGCGACGCGACGCCCAGGCTGACCCCGAGGTCGCCGATGTCATGCACTTCGGTCGCTACGCGCTCGACGTTCCCGCCCGCACGCTCACCCGCGACGATGGGGTCGCCCTCAACGTGACGCGGACGGAATTCGACCTCCTCACCGTGCTTCTCCGAAACGCCGGGCGCGCGTTGTCCCGAGACGAGATCCTCGCCGCGGCCTGGGATCCCGACGTGGTCGTCGACCCCCGCACGGTCGACAACTTCGTCTCCAATCTGAAAAAGAAACTCGGGCACACCAAGTCCGACCCCTACCGGATCCTCACCGTGCGCGGGGTCGGCTACCGCATGGACCTCGGCGGCGGCGGCTAACCGACTTCATGGCATTCGGGCATGGCGGCGCTCCACGACGAAGAGGTCTTGGTCCTCGACGCGCAGACCACGTCGTCGAGTCCCACCACCGGCCATCTCATCGAGCTCGGATGGGCGCGGGTCGCCGGCGACGACCCGGTCACCGTCGCCTGCCAGCCCATCGGCATCCCCGAGGACGTCGGCTTGCCCCGGGCGGTGCGTCGGGTGACCGGCATCAGCCGCGAAGACCTCGAGGGTGCGCCCGACGAAGAAGCCGCCTGGCGGGCGCTGCGACGCGCGAGCGGTGACCCCGCCGCGCCCCAACCGACGGTGATCCACTTCGCGCGCTTCGAGCTGTCGTTTCTGCGGCCGCTGCAGAGGCGTCTCGAACCAGGGCAAGACTTTCCGTTCGAGGTCGTATGCACGCATCAAATCGCCTGCCGCCTCCACCCCGACCTGCCCCGCCGCAACCTCCGCGCCATGGCCGGCTACTACGGATTCAATCCAGACCTGCTCCGCCGCAGCGAGGGCCACGTCCGGGCCACCGCCCACGTTTGGCGTCGCATGAGCGTCGAACTCGCGGCGCGCGAAGGGATCACCGCCTGGCCCGAATTGAGGCGCTGGCTCGCCGACACCAACCCGCAACCTCGTCGTCCTCGGACCCGCGGCTACCCCATGCTGCGCGCCCAGCGTCTGGCCCTCCCCGACCGCCCCGGCGTCTATCGTTTCCGCCGGGAGGGCGAAGGTCTCCTCTACATCGGCAAAGCCAAGAGCCTGCGGAAGCGCGTCAACAGCTACTTCACCAAGCGCCGGGGCCACGACGAGCGTCTGCTGGAAATGCTCAGCCAAGCCAAGGTCATCGATGCGACCGAAACCCACACCGCGCTCGAAGCCGCCGTGCTCGAGACCGACGAAATCAAAGCGCATCGCCCGCCCTACAACAAGGCCTTGCGCCACGAAGTACGCGAGGTGTGGTTCGCTCGCCCCGACCTCTCGGAGATGGCGCGCACCCCCAATGAGGCCTTTTCCGTCGGCCCGCTCCCGTCCCGGTGGTCGCTACGTTCGTTTCAATCGCTGTGTGCCCTGCTCGACCGCGACGACCTCACGTCGTCCTCGCGCGACGATCGCAATCGCGCCATGGGGGCCGGCGCCCAGGCGTGGTGGGAAGGTCCGCAGGACGACGAATTTAACGCCGGTCTCGCCCTTTTCTTTCGCCGTCACGAAACGATCACGTCGTCACCCGTGCGTGGTCCTTTGCTCCGCCTGAGCCGAAAGCTCGCGGCCCTCGACCGGCGAGGCCGGCTCGACCGCGGCCCGCGCAACGTCCCCCCAGGACCCCGCCCGTGGGACCCGGAACGGGTCGCCCGACACCTCGAGCGGGTCACCCTGCAAATGGGCCAGCAGCTCCGACGCGCCCGATGGCTAACCTTACTCAGCGAGTCCGTGGTGGCGTGGCACGAACCGGGACAAACCGCGCGGCGACAGATCATCGTCGCTGGCGGTCGCGTGGTCTCAAAGTCCTTCGTCCCCCCGGAGCGCCCCCTCCCCGCCCCGCCCGGGGCCGCCCTGGCCCCCGGCGCCCGCCGCCTCAACTTCATCGACATTCACACCTACGACCGCCTCCGCGTGCTCAGCACCGAGCTCAAGCGCCTCTGCCGCGACTGCGATGACGTCGCCGTCCGCATCTCCCTCGGCCGACCCTACGAAGGCCCCCGCCTCCGCCGCCTCCTCGAGGCCGGGTAGCCCTCAACGACTCGCTTCGCCGACCCTCATCGAACGTACCTTGGGGCCGTACTTACTTCGGAGGCGCGGCCGTTGCCGTCGATGACGAGAGCATACGCGGACGGGTGTTCAGCGGGGCCAGGGAAAGGTCACGACAGGCCTTGGGTTCCCGCTGCTGGCACGCCAGCTCGAGCAGCCACTGTCCGAAATCGAGGTCTTGGGGCATGCCGAGACCGCTCACGTAAAGGCTGCCGAACTCGCTGCACGCGACGGGGTCGTGGCGACAGTGCGCCTCGAAAAGCTCTCGTGCCTCAGCACGATTCGGGCCTGAGCCGAGATGGCCCTGGTCGAGTGCGAAAGCGTAGTTCGGGCAGAAGTTCCTTCGTGCCTCCTCGAGGCAAAGCCGCTTCGCCAGGGCCGCGGCGCCACCTCGGTCACCGACCTCCAGAAGCTGTTTGAACTGCTCATTGCAGGCCCAGTCGTTGCCGTCGCGGCACATGCGGTCCGCGGTGGCGGAGGCACGTGCGTCGGGGGAGCTTTGCGTTGGCGTGGGCTCGCTGTGGTTGCAGTGAAGCAGGAGCCAAACGGCGACCCATGACCATCTGCCGCTCACGGGGGAACGATGCCGCCGGCGCCGGCCGCCGTCTACCTCGCGCCAACCGAGGGCGCGGACGGTCCGGGACCGGTTGCGCGGCGGCCGCGTTCGTTGCGGAGCGGGCGCGTTGGAGCTGACGATGGGCTGGCCGTGACCCTCGGGGTCTACAGCGCGTCGGGATCGACACCGAGCTCACGCAGCTTGGCGGCCAGTGTCGCGGCGGTCTCGCGTGCCGCGTCGGCCCTCTTCTGCTGCTCGTCAGCCCTCTTTCGTTCCGCGTCGGCCGCCTCTTGTTGCTCGTCGGCTCTCTTTCGTTCCGCGTCGGCTCTCTTTCGTTCCGCGTCGGCCCTTTTTTGCTGCTCGTCGGCCCTTTTTTGCTCCGCTGCGGCACCCTCGTCCCCGGTGAGCAGGAGACGGTCGTCGCCATCGTAGAAGCGGAGCCAGGTGCCGGTTTGGCCCTCGAACGATCCTTCCCAAGTCCCGAGCTTCAGCCCCAAGGATTCGATCGTGACGGAGCTGTTCTCCGCGACGACCACCGGTTCGAGGCGGTCACCAACCAATGTGAAGGCACGGAGGATGCGATCACCGAGCCGCTTTGCCGGATCGAAGACCACGTAGTGCGCGATGCGCATCTGGGCGTACCGGAAGCGCTTGACCGCCAGCTCTCCTCCCTTTTTGTTCGAGACGAGCTCGACGACCAGCTCGGGGGGCTTTCCTTGCTCCCAAATGAAGTACGAACGCGTGCCTTCCGGGCCCCATTCGTGGGCACCGAGCGCCACGTCGTTGCTGACGAGCAGGTCGGGGACGAGCGGATCGTTCGTCGGTCGATCGAAGAGCCCCACATTGGCGGTGGCGAGAAAGGAACGTCGCCCCTCGGTGAGCACGTCACCGTCGATTTCAATCGGCGGAGCCCCTTCCCAGCTCGCGTAGAGCGAGCTGACGAGAAGGCGTTGGTTCTTCTCGGACGGGATGTTGTCCACCGGATCGTCGTTCTCCGTGATGAGGTGAGACGTGTCCGGCATCCCGGGGATTTCATGGTCTCGATGAACCGGCTCGTTCACGTCCGCAAGGTAGCACGGGGCCCGCGTCGTGCCGCATGGCGGACGCGTCGAGATGGCGGCGAAGGTGAGCGCCAGGCCGACCCCCGTCAGCGCGTCAGACGGGAAGGCTCGAGACCCGCTACCCGCCGTAGGTCAAGGCCCGCCATCGGCGATCCCCTCGTCGTAGAGATCGTCGATCTTTAGTTCGGCACCGAGGTCCCGAAGAAGCATCGGCGTGGAGGTGGAAACGACCTCCTCCCATGCTTGCCCCAAGCGAAGATACGCGGTGACCTGACGCCGACTGTGGTCGACGTAGACGATCGTCTGAAGGCTCGGCATCCCCTTGTACTTGGGGAGTTTGTCGTTCCAATCCCGCAACGCGGTGGTCGGGCTGAGCACCTCGCCGACGGCGCGCGGGTTCATCACCACCGTATCGTCCGACGGGTGCGTCTCCACGGGGCCGCAAAGCACCGTGACGTCGGGATGAACGAAGGTCGCATCATCGACGCGCGTACCTACCGCCAGGCTCTCCGCGGCCACCCGACAATGACGCGGTAGGGCTTTCCGAATCGCCGCGGCGAGCGCGCAGGTCATCACCGCATGCCACGGCGTGGCGCCGCCCGTGGCGACGACCACACCGTCGAGGAGCTCGACGCGGACGTCGGGGGTGGCTTGCTCCATCGCGCGTCCCTGGGCCACTGTGATCGCCGTCCGCGGCGCGACGTTCGGCATGGGTCGAGGTTATCACCCGCGCCGGCGCCGGCCGAGCGGCGTCGCCGTTCACCGGCCCGCCCGTCAACCAGCGTCCGTGGCGGGAGCGGCGGGCGGAACGAAGGGTGGGGCGTCCCATGGGGCGCCAGGCCGTGTCCCGGCTGGGGGGGGACGTCTCGGAATGACGACGTCCACAGTCTGGCCTTCGGCTTGCACGCTCCGAGGCATGAGCAACGCGTCACGGGGTGGGGTTTCGTTTCTCGTCGGCCTCCTGGCGGCCACGTTGACGGCTTGTGCGCCCGCGTCCTCCGACCAAGCGTTCGATCCGCCGCCCGACGATCCGCCGCTCGAAGATGACCCGCGGGATGACGAAGTGAACGAGCCTCAGGGCTCTTCGCTCGCGTGGGCCACGATCCTCGAGGGACCTACCGACGAGGATGAGGTGGACGGCATCGCCGCCGATCCGAGCGGCAACCTCTATCTGAGCGGCAAGTTCGAAGGGTCCCTGACGGTGGCGGGATTCGCGCCGCTCGAGAGTCGGGGCGCGGCAGACATCATGGTCGCGCGCGTCGACCCGGCGGGGGTGACCGTTTGGGTCGAACAGTTTGGCGACGTCGGGGAGGACAACATCTTCGACGTCGCCACCGATGCCGAGGGAAACGTCCTCTTGTCGGGGATGTTCACGGGGACGGTCCGATTCGGCGACATCACGCTCTCGTCGGCCACCCCGAACGCGTCCGACGCCGTGGTGGTGAAGATGTCTCCCGAGGGCGAGGTGATTTGGGCCACCCGCGCGGGCGGGGCGAGTGACGACGGCGCCAACGAGATCAGCGTATCCGCGAGCGGGGTGATCGCCGTCAACATGCAAACGCGGAGCGAGGTCGTGGAGGTCGGAACCACCACGCTCTCCGTAGCGACGCCGGGGCCCTCCTCGTCGGTGGTGGCGGTCCTCAATCCCGCGGACGGCAGCTTCGCGTGGGCGCGGCTTTTGGACGCTCCGGTGGCCCGGGCAAAGTGCCTCGCCATCGATGCACGGGGAGGCGTTCTCACCGGCGGTGACTTCATCGCGTCGCTCGTCGTGCACGATTCGCTCGGTACGTCCACCGTCAGCGCGCGTGGCGAAAGCGACGCGTACCTCACGCGGTGGACGCCCGAGGGGCAGCTCGAATGGGTCCGTCAATTCGGTGACGCCGGCCAAACCCTCTGCAAAGGCGTCGCCATCAACGATGGGGGGGACATCTTTCTCACGGCGACCTACTCGGCCCCCCTTCGTCTCGGAGACGACCTCGTCGGGGTCAGCGCCAACGCCGACCAACTCGTCATCGGTCTCGAGGGCCAGGGCGGGGTCCGCTGGTGGCGACGCCTCTCGTCCCCCGCCCGTCTGAGTGGAAGTGAACTGGAGCTCGACCTCCGCGGGGGCCCCATGTTTCCCGTATTCAGCGACCAGCCGGTCGTCGTGGAATCGAGCCCCACCGAAGCGGAGGTCACCCTTTCGGCCTCCGATGCGCAGCCGGCGATCTTGCGTTTTTTGCCCGATGGTCGCTTGGGCGAAGTCGTGGCGACCCCGCGAGACCTCACCCCGGGGCGGGCCAGTGAAATCGCCCGCGCGGGGACGAGGCTGTACGTCGACTCCCCCTTCGACCAAAGCGCAACGGGAAAAGACGCGAGGATCCTCGCGTACGATCTCGTCGATGCAGAACCCGCGGGGACGACCGAGTTTTCGGTGACCGTGGCCGACGGGTGGGGAGGCGGGTTCTATCGGCCAGGAGATACGGTCTACGTGAGCTCCGCGCACGCGCCGTTCGAAACCTCGTTCGTCGCTTGGGCGGGGCCCGACGTCGAGCTTCTACCTCGAGCCGACGAATGGCACACGCAGTTCATCATGCCACCCCATGACGTCGCACTCGAAGTGGTGACCGCTCCTCGGGCCGACGACGACGCGTCGGCATTCGACCTGCTCGGCGCCACCGGGGTGACGAAACGGGTTCGGACTTCATTCCCCGAGGCCATGGAGGGTCTCGTACTGCTTCTCCACGGCACCAACTCGAACAGTCGCATCATCGAAGGTCTCGAGACGCGTGGCATCATCAACGCGGCGGCGCGGCAACGTATTGGCGTCGTGGCCATCGATTCGGAAGAGACCGCGAGTGGCATCGACCTCGACGGCGACGGAAAGCTCCGCTTCAACTCGTCGCTCGACGCGCCGGGAGCCGACTTCGACAACATCGACGCACTCCTCGAGCGACTGACCGACGAAGGTCACATTTCGGTCGCCACGAAGCTGTATGCCCTGGGCATGTCGTCGGGCGGGGGGATGGCGGTGGCGTTAGGGGCCATCCCGGCCTCCGGGCTCGCGGGTGCGTACCCTCGACTCCACTTCGAGGCCGTGGTGTCGATGTGCTCGGCCGCCCAGGGGGAGGCGCTCGGCATCACCAACACGCCCACCGCCTGGTGGATGTGCGGGCGGCAAGAAGGGGCAGGGGTCAAGCTCACCCAGAGCCTGGCGTCGTCCTCCCAGTTGGCCGAGCGCGGCATCCGAACCCGGGTTTCCGTCAATGAACCTCACCCGATGACGCCGCGGTGGCTGAGTCGCGCCCCCGAGTTCGACGTCGCCACCGCAGAAGCGCTCTTCGGGGCGCTCCGCGATGCGGGGGTCGTCGGTAACGACGGCGTCGTCGACCTGACCCGAATCGATGGAAGCGCGCTCTCGCTGACGGGATTCACCGGGGACGAGCGCCGACGCATCGAGAATCAACTTCAAGTCTTGGGGGCGGACCACGAAGTCTATTCAGGCCAAGCGCTCGCCCTCATGGCGTTTCTCGTCGCGCCCTGAGGGCTCGAAACCTCAGCCGAGAATACCCGCGGGGGCCTCTTCCGGGCTCACTTGGGGATGGGCGGGATGACGACCTGGTTGATCGTCTCGACCGCCATGCCGGCAGGGTAGCCGTAGCTCGCGGCATTGTCGTAACCCCAGACGGTGAGGCCGAAGGGGAACTCGCTCGAGGCGGTGTGGGCCCCGTTGTTGCAGCCTCCGACGCCGGCCCCGTTGGTGACGATGGGGAGTTGCAGGTATTCGTACGTCCCGGCCGTCCCCATGGGCTGCCACCCGGTGAGCGGACCAAAGCAATCGAGCGTGACGTCCTTGAAGGTCCCGTCCGGGGCCTGCTGGCGCACGAAAACGAGGCTCGTGAAGCGATAGGTCGGATCGGTCGCGAAGAGGTAGAAGTCGAGATACTGTGCGGGCGGGACGAGATTGACGTACTCCGGGTCGCCATTCTGCGTGGGGTTCGTGAGCGCCCCCGTCATGTGCGCCGCCATGTAAAAGGGATGGTCGCCGTCCTGACTCGCCACCGAGAAGACTTGGTCGGTGAAGAACACCTGGAGCTCGCCCTGCTGGAGGGTGGCGGGCGCCCCGGGCGGCGGCGCGGGGTCGTACGTCAGGGTGGTTCCGTCGACCATGCCCACGAGGGTGTAGGGCGCGCTGTCGTCGCCCCCCCGGCTCGGGTAGCGGACCGCCGCGTACTCGTTGCCGAGGGTCGGTACCGGCAGGAGCTGCTGGTGGGCGGCATCGCAGGCCGCCACCCCGGCGGGAATGTTCATGCACGTGGCCCCTCCCCAGACGCTGATCGGCTTGTCGGATTGTAGGGCGGACCCCGCCAATCGCGTCGGCTGCACGAACTGGGCGACTTCCCCCCGGTTGAGCGTGAAGGTGCCGGCGGTATTGGCGGGAATGCTCGGAAGGCCGTTGCCCCCCACCACTGCATTGGGCGGCACCATGGTGATGGTGGTGTCGTCCTCGGAGGCGACGACCTGGGTGAAGGGGTTGCCGAACTGAGCATCCCAGGCGTCGGCGCTCACGAAGTTCGTCCCCCACGTTGGCGTCGGAAGCAGCAACGTCGCGCTCGTCACGAAGCTCGAAGCGCCGCCCCAGGGGTACACATCGTAGGCCACGATGGGACGGTCGGTGGTGATGCGAAAGGCCTGTCCCCGGCCCGTGTCTTGGATCTGGGTACTCATCTCGAGCGCCTGCGGGACGGGGCAATCGACCTGAAAGATGTCACCCGACTCGTACTTCGAGAGAAACAGAATCCCGAGCTCGCCCGGCTGCAGCGTCCCATTCGTGGGCTGGTAGGTGAGGCCAGCGCCTTGTCCCACGGGTCGGTAGAGGTACTGCGTGGCGTCGATGGTCTGTCCCGCATACTCCGCGCTGACGTTGATCGCGCCCTTCCACGTGTTGGCGACCATCACCGCGAAGCAGCTCCCGCGCGACTCAGAGATCACCGCGGGTGTCACGCTGTAGAAGTCACAGCCGAAGGTGCTGGCATTGTCGGAGGCCGCGTCACAGGCGGGCACGCACGTTCCGGCCTCTCCGCACCCCTGGTCTTCGGGGCACTCCACGACCACCTGTCCGTTGCAGTCGATCACACGCTGCAGATCGGTCGAGCAGCTCGTATCGCACAAGCTTCCGCCGCCCACGCCGATGGTGACGCTGGGGCCGCTGATCTCGCCGCCGCTGCCCGCTCCCCCCGTCGAGGTGGTGGCGCGCGAACCACCGGAGCCATCGTCGGGGCTCTCGTCGGTCGCTCCGCACGCGGCCACCATGCCAGCGGCGGCGCCCGCAACCAGCCACGCCCACCTTCGTCGGGACTGTTGTCCATGCTTCGCTCGCATCATCATCGTCGTCTTTGTTCTTCGGGTGCCGCTGCACTGGAGATTATCGACCACACGATATCTCCGCCACCCGGTACCGACCGCGGGTGGTAGGTTCGGCCGGCATGTCCGAATCGCTGATCACCTACGCGGCGCACGGAGACGTCGCCCTCCTCACCCTGGATGACGGCAAAGCCAATGCGTTGAGCCACGCCATGCTCGACGCCTTGGCGCACCATCTCGACCGCGCCGAACGCGAAGCGGGCTCGGTCGTGATCGCAGGGCGCCCGGGAAAGTTCTGCGCGGGGTTCGACCTCGCCACGATGATGGGCGGCCCGGACGCGGTGACGGGGATCCTCACCAAGGGAGGCGATCTTTTCCTCCGCCTCTACACGTTCCCCCTCCCCCTCGTCGCCGCCTGCACGGGCCACGCGCTCGCCGGAGGCGCGCTCCTTCTCTTGTGTTGCGACGTGCGCATCGGCACGGGGGGCCCGTTCAAGATCGGCCTCAACGAGATTCAGATCGGGCTTCCGCTCCCGTTGCTCGGGCGCGAGCTCGCGCGCGACCGCCTCGCCCCGTCGCACCTCACGGAGGCGACGCTGCTGGCGAAGATCTACGACCCGGAAGCCGCCTGCGTCGCCGGCTACCTCGACCGGGTCGCCCCGGCCGGCGCCGTCGAAGCGAGCCTCGAGGCGGCGAAGGCGTTCGACGGACTGTCGCGGCCGGCGTTGGCGGCGACCAAGCGCGAACTACGCGCCGCCACCGTGGCGACCATCCGTGACGGCTTCGAACCCGACCTCGCCGCGCTCACCAAACTCGCGCCGACGGCATGACACGCCCCCGTTGGCCCTGGCGCAAGCGCTCGCAGTAGAATCACGCCGATGCAGCCTAATCCCTACCACGCCCCCACCGCGCCGCCGGGCTTTGCGACGCCGCCCGGAGCGGGCTTGTCGACGGGCGTGTACGAATTCGGCCCGATGGAGGATCAGGTCATCCGCACCGCGGGGAGCCGGGCTCGGATCTGGGGCGTCATCGCGTTCATCAGCGGTCTGCTCCTCGTCGGGATCGGCGTCGCGGCGATCGCACTCACCTCGTCCCTCTCGGAGGTGCTCCCTCCGGAGTTTGCGACGGCGTTCACCGTGGTCGGCGCGGGGATTCTCCCGATCGCGCTCGCCAACCTCGTGGGCGCGTTCTTCTACTTTCAGAGTGGGCAACGCCTCATCGCGGTCGCGGAGACGCAGGGAAATGACATCGAAAACATGATGCAAGCGCTGAACAAGCTGTCGCGTGCCTACATGATCGAAGGAATCCTGCTCATCTTGGCCACCGCGGCCGGTTTGGCGATCAGCGTGGGCATGGGCATGGGCGTGATGGGCTCCGGATTCGGGAGTTAGGGGTTCAGCCAATGCAGGGAGGACCAGGTGGTTACGGCGGCGCGCCGCCCCCCGCGGGAGGCGGCGGCGGTCAGGGGGGTCCAGGAGGTGGACCAGAGGGTGGCGCCGCGCCTCCGGGTTGGGGACCGCCTGCGCCCGTGGGGACATCACCCGCGGGCTGGGCCCCGCCGACCGCGACCGGCGCAGCTCCTCCTCCCGGCGGTGGCGGCGCGCCTCATCCGGGCTCCCCTCCTCCGGGATGGGGCGGTGCTGCTCCCCCCGGCGGCGCTCCCCCCGGCGGACCTCCTCCCGGATGGGGCGGAGGCCCGGTCCCCGGGGGAGGAGGATTTGGCTACGGCGGGGCACCACCACCGGGCGCCGGCTACGAATTTAGCCCCACCGAGAACGAGACGATCAAAAAAGCATCGCTCGCCGGAAAAGTGCTTGCCGGCGCGTTCGCCCTCCAGGCGCTGGCGAGTCTCGTGGGGTCGAATTTCCTGATGGTCGCCATCGAAGCGGGGCTCGCGGCGGCGCTGTTCTCATCGGCCAAAGCCCTCGACAACGTGGCCGAGTCGCAGGGCAACGACGTCATGCACTTGATGGAGGCGCTGCGAAAGACCTCCACGTTTTTCACGATCCGCATCGTGCTCTTTTGCATCGCGTTGGTTCTCTTCCTCTGCGCGGCTGGAGTCGCGATGAGCCTGGCCGTCGCCGGTTCGCAGTCCTTTTGATGAGCGTCGGCCACGACCCGATGAGCGGAATAATTGGAAGGCATCCGCTGTCTCCTCCCGACGGCGTCGCACCGGGCTTGGGTGGCCCCGGGGCGGTGGCGGTTGCCGCTGTGACATCGGCCGTTTAGAGCCATGTCCGAGGCCGTTTGACCGGCCCCGTGGAGAGCAGATGACCGACGTCCGAGCCCTGAACGAATTGGTCGCCGAGGAGAGCGCGTTCGTAGACGATCTCCTCGGAGAGGTGGGGAAGGTCATCGTGGGCCAGGCCTACATGGTCGAGCGGATCTTGATCGGTCTTCTCGCCGGCGGCCACGTCCTACTCGAAGGGGTGCCCGGGCTTGCGAAGACCCTCACGGTACGCACGTTGTGCGACGTCATCGAGGCCGACTTCGCCCGGGTTCAATTCACGCCCGACCTGCTGCCCGGCGACGTGATCGGAACGGTCATCTACAACCAGAAGCAGGGAGAGTTCAGCTCGAAGCTCGGGCCGGTGTTCGCCAACCTCGTCCTCGCCGACGAAATCAACCGCGCGCCGGCCAAGGTCCAGAGTGCGCTGCTCGAGGCCATGCAGGAGCGCCAAGTCACCATCGGGGACACCACCCATCCGCTCCCCAACCCCTTCATCGTGATGGCGACCCAAAACCCCATCGAGCAAGAGGGCACGTATCGCCTGCCCGAAGCCCAGGTCGACCGCTTCATGATGATGGTGAAGGTCGGTTTTCCCTCCCGGGAAGAAGAGCGGGAGATCATCGAGCGGGCCACCGGCAAGGTTCCGCCCCGCGCCAAGCCGGTGGTCGCGCTCGAAAAGCTCGTCGGCGCGGCCAAGGCGGTTCGCGATGTGTACGTCGACGACCGCGTGAAACAGTACATCGTCGACGTGGTCTTCGCGACGCGCGAGCCCAAGCAACGAGGTCTGTCCGAGCTGAAGGGTCTCATCGACTACGGGGCGAGCCCACGGGCGTCGATCGCCCTGGCGCTGGCCGGGCGAGCCCACGCGTTCTTGAAGCATCGGGGCTACGTCACCCCCGAGGACATCAAGGCGGTGGGTCCCGACGTGCTGCGACACCGGGTGGTGCTCACCTACGAGGCCGAGGCCGAGGAGGTCACCTCGGAGGACGTCGTCAAGCGCGTCTTCGAGGTCGTCGAAGTGCCGTGATCAGCGACGGAGGCGGCTCGCGATGATCTCCAAGGAGCTGCTGCGTCAGCTGCGGAAAATCGAGATCCGCACCCAACGCATGGCCGACCAGCAGCTCGCCGGGTCCTACCACTCCATCTTCAAGGGTCAGGGTCTGTCGTTTCGCGAGGTGCGTGAGTACCTGCCGGGCGACGACGTGCGGTTCATCGATTGGAACGTCTCGGCCCGCATGGACGAAGCGTTCGTGAAGGTGTTCGTCGAGGAGCGGGAGATGACGGTCATGCTCGTCGTCGACCTGTCGGCGAGCGAACAGTGGGGTACCGTCCGCGCCCCCAAGGCCCAGGTCGCGGCCGAAGTGGGCGCGCTGTGCGCGTTCTCCGCCATCAAGAACAACGACAACGTCGGGCTCGTGATCGCCACCGACGTCATCGAAAAACTCGTCCCCCCGAAGAAGGGCGACAAGCACGTGATGCGCGTGATCACCGAGATCATGGGCTTCGAGCCCGAGTACACCGGCACCAATCTGGGCCTCGCGCTCGAGACGTTGGTGAAGGTCGCCAAACGCCGCAGCGTGGCATTCGTGATCAGCGACTTTTTCGGCGATGGCTTCGAGCGGGCCTTGGCCTTGGCGGCGGCCAAGCACGACGTGATCCCCGTCATGCTCGTCGACCCGCGGGACGAGACCCTCCCCGACGTGGGCCTCGCTTCGTTCGAAGACTTGGAGACAGGCGAAGAGGTCCTCGTCGATACGTCGAGCCGAGCGGTGCGCGAGCATTACGCCGCGTCGATGGCTCAGCTCCGGGACGAACGCGAACGGCTGTTTCGGAAGCTCGCCCTCGACCGGGTCGTCGTGCGCACCGACGGGAGCTTTGTCCATCCCATCCGCGACCTGTTCGCGAAACGGGCACGAAGGAGGGGTCGATGACGCAGGGGACATGCGCCATTCTCGTGCTGTTGCTTCTTCTGACCGGGTCCTCCCGCGTGGGGGCGCAGGCGTCGCCCACGGCGTCGGCGGCCCCATCCGCCTCGGCGCCCCCACCACGAGCGCCATCGTGTGAGGAATACCTCCCCAAGGGCGCCACCCGACCCAAGGTGGAGGAGCGCTTCCCCACCAACGGGACGAGTGGCTACGGGTTGCGGCTCGAGCTCATCATCACCCACGGGGCGGGCGAGACGGTCCTCCCGGCCGGGTTCTCGTTGAAGGAAGACGACATGTTCTTCCCCGCGCTGCGGGAGGCGCACTTTGCCGTCGCCGATTTCAAGGGCCACGCCGCCCCCGAGATCGTGCGTCCCCAAAGCAAGGAGGGATCGACGGCCACCACGACCGTCGCGCTCTACTTCGTGGGGCTGCCTCCCGATCCGGGCCGTCAGCCGCTGGTGCTTCCGTCCGTCCCCATCTCGGTCTCGCGGGCCAACGGGCAGGTGATGACGCTCTGCACCCGTCCCCATACCGTGGTCCTCGAAGACCCGATCGCCAACGAGCCCGAACCCGAGGTGCGGCCGAACCCTCCGCCACGACCGCAACGCGAAGAGTGGACGATGGCCAAACACGTGACGCAGATCGCGCTCGCGGCCATCGCGCTCGGGCTCGTGCTCGCCTTCCTGATCTCGCGCTGGCGAGCGCGGCCCCGCGCAGTGCCCGAGCCCCCGCGCGAGCTTCCCTGGATCACGGCGATGCGCGAACTGGCCGCCCTTCGTCGCTCGGGTATGCTCGACGACGAAAGCCGGTTCGACGAGCTGTTCGACCGGGTCGATCACTGCACCCGGCGCTACCTCGGCGACCGCTACGGCTTCGACGGGCTCGAGTCGACGACGGAAGAAATCCGCGGCTTTCTGTCCCGGGTACGCCCCCCGGTCGTCGACGGGGATCGCATCGATCGCTTCCTCTCCGATACCGACCTCGTGAAATACACGGACACGAGCCCGCGGCGGGAGGACTGCGCGGACGTGCTCGACCGCGCCGAGCTGATCGTCGCCAAGACGATCCCCGCCTACGCTAGCGGCCCCGATGAGGATGCGGTCGCGGCGCCGTCTTCGGGGAGGGCCGCGTGAAGCGCACCGGACGGCCGGGCGGTCCTACCCTGTCGCCGCCGCCGGAGGCGCCGCCTGCCCGCCGGGTGTGGCGCGCCGTCGGGGCGGTGGTGCTCACCCTGGTCATCATCGGCGCCGCCCTCGTCTACCCCTGGGTCGCGCGGGGCCGGGCGTGGCTCCAGGCCGAGTGGCAATCCGCCTGGGCGCTGCTCGCGCTCCTCGCCGTGCCGCCCGTGTGGTGGTGGGGAACCTTCGGGCAGGAAAGCCGGCGACCGCGACTCCGCATCGGCAGCACCGTCCCCCTACGCCGCGCCCCTCGCGGCTGGCGGGTCCGTCTCCGCGACCTTCCGGGCGTGTTGCGCGCGGTGGCCATCACCCTTTTCGCGCTCGCGTTGGCGCGACCGGTCAGCGTTCTCAGCGACGCGACCGGCGACGAGCAGGGGATCGACATCATCGTCGTGCTCGATCTCTCCGGGTCGATGCAGGCCATCCTCGACGCCGACCCGGAAGATCTCCCTCCAGAGCTTCGCCCCAAGAAAGACCGTCGTCTCACCCGCCTCGACACCGCGAAAATCGTGGTTCGCGACTTCATCGCCCGCCGACGGACCGACCGGATCGGAGCCGTGGTCTTCGGGGCCCACGCCTACTTGCTGTCTCCGCCGACCCTCGACTACGCGCTTCTGAGCAAGCTCATCGCCAAGCTGGAGCTGAACGTCATCGACCCCGGCCAGACCGCCATCGGCGACGCACTCTTCACCTCGGTGGCCCGACTTCGCCGCAGCGACGCCGAATCGAAGGTCGTGATCATGATGACCGACGGTGACAACACCGGGGGCCGGGTCTCACCGGAAAAGGCCATCGAGGCGGCTACGATTCACGGCGCTAAGGTGTACACGATTCAGATCGGCGACGGTGAGGAGGCGGAAGTCCTCCGCGGCTACACCGCGTTCGGGAAGCCGGTCTACACCCAACGCCGCTACCCCACCGACCCCGAACTCTTGCAGAGAATCGCCGACAAGACGGGGGGGGAAGCCTACATCGCGACCGACGCCCTCGCCCTCAAGGAGTCGATGCACGCGATCTTGGACTCCCTGGAAAAGACGCGTTTCGAAGCCTCGGTGGCCCACTACGAGGACCTGTTTCCGTTTCTGCTCATCCCCGGTGTCGTGCTCATCGGCCTCGAAGCGTTGCTGCGTGCCCTGCTGCTGCGGAGGTTTCCGTGAAGCTGGGCGCGTGGCTCTTCCTCCCCGCCGGGGCCGCCATTGCGTCGGTGGTGGCCCTCACCCTCGTCCTCGGGGGCTTTCGCATCCGCCGGGCCGTCGCCACCTTCGGCGACGGGGATCGGATTCGCGGCCTGCTCACCCACAACCCCGCCCAGCGCCGGGGCTACAAGGGCGTGCTCCTCGTCCTCGCGGTGCTCCTCGCCTTCTTTGCCGCCGCCCGGCCTCAATACGGACGGGGGACGCGACTCGTTCCCGCGACCAACCTCGACGTGGTGGTGGTCATGGATTTCTCGAAGAGCATGTACGCCCGCGACGTCGCCCCCTCGCGGATTTTTCGGGCGAAGGTCGAGATCGCCCGCCTCGTCCGACAGCTACGCGGCGCGCGCTTCGGTGCCGTCGCCTTCGCCGGAGAGCCCATGGGCTTTCCCCTCAGCGCCGACGGCGCCGCCGTGGCGCAGTTCCTCCGCCAACTCGAGCCCAACGACATGCCGGTCGGTGGCACCGCGATCGCGCGCGCCCTCAAGTACGCCCGCAACCTCTTGGCCCGTGACCCCAAAGCCGAAGACCACGAGCGGGTGATCGTGCTCATCACCGACGGCGAGGACCTCGAGGGCAACCCCGTCGCCGCCGCGAAGAACATCGCCCGGGAAGGAACCACCATTCACGTCGTCCAGATCGGCGGACGAACGGCCGAGCCCATTCCCGAGGTCGGCGAGGACGGCAAGGTGGTTGGGTTCCGGCGCCAGCGGGACGGACAACCGCTGACCACCGAGCTCAGTCCCCGCGGCGAGCAGCAGCTCGCCGACGTGGCGAGCAGCAGCCCCGACGGGATGCTCATCCGCGCGGAGAAGGGCACCACGGGGATCGAGGAGATCACCCAAGCGCTGCGGGCGCGGATGAAGGGCGAACTCTCGGAACGCGTCGAGCAAGTCTACGCCGACATTTACTTTTACCCCCTCGGGCTCGCGCTTTTGTTGCTCGTCCTCGAGGTCTTCATCGGCGAGGCGCCGCGGCGGCGATTCCTCCGCCCTGCGCCCCCCGTTCCCACCCGCCGACGCCTGCGCCCCCGGCCGGCCTCATCAGGAGTTCGTCCGTGACCGAAGTCGAAGACGAAGCGGCCACCGGCCCGGTCCGGCGGCGTCCGCCCCCCACCGTCGTTGCCGCCGCGGCCATCGCCGGCCTTGCCGCGATCATCGCCGTGCTTGGCTTCGCGGGCTGCACCAGTTGGGATCCCCGCCATCCCTTCGAGCGCAATGCCCCCGACGTCGACGAGGCCATCGCCGCGATGGAGGGCGGAGCGCCGGAGCGGGCCGTGGAGCGGCTCGTCGAATACCTCGGCACCGGGCCGTGTCGCGAGGAGGGCATCGGTCTGCCGGATGCGGTCCGGCGTCGGGCCGACGCATCGTTCGATCTGGGGCTGGCCCTGTTTCAACTCGCGGAAAGCTACGGCGCGCGCTTCACCGCGGCGCCCTCTCCGTCGGCCTCGGGCGCGCCGCCTTTCCCCCTCGGCGGCGCCCCGAACCCGCCGGACGACGCGCAGGCCGAAACCCGCGGCCAAACGATCGCCTGCGCCCTCACCATCGTGGGCGCGATCGCCTCCGACCCGGAGGTGCCCATCGATTTGCGGGCCCGCGCGTTCTACCTCGCGGGCAACCTCGAGTTTCTCCGTGAGGACTTCGAAAAGGCGGTGAAGCAATACGACCTCGCGCTCCAACTTCTGCCCGGGTTCCCGGCCCCCGAGGGCGAGGGGGGAGCGGCCGGTGCGTCGGGTAAGGATCCCATCGGCGCCGACGCGGCGTGGAACCGGTCGATCGCCCTGTTTCGGCAACAGGAGATCGAGAATCAGCAGCCCCCCCCGCCCGAGCCGCAACCCGACGACGAGAACCAAACCCAAGAAGACCCCGACGACAGCGAGCAACCCGACGACGGCGGGGAAGAACCCGAGGGCGACGACGGCGACGCAGACGACGATGGCGACGAACCGGGTGACGAGGACGACGACGCGGCGCCCCAAGACGGCGACGACGGCGATACTCAGGATCAGGGCGACGAGGAAGAGGGCGACGACGAGGGAGCGCCGGCCACCCCGCCTCCCCCCGAGCCTGGCGCCGACGAAGGCATCGACGACAGTGGCGAAGAAGAGAAGCAGGCATCCCTCGAGGCGCTGCTCGACGAATTCGAATCGGCGCCCACCTACCAGGAGGAAGAAGCGAAGAAACGAAGCGACGACACCCGGCGCCGTCGGGTGATGGAGGACAAGTGAGCGCCCTCCGCTGGGTCCTGCTGTCGTTGGCGCTTCTTGGCGTCACGCTCGCGCCGCGGCGGGTTGCCGCCGCTCCGCCCACGATCCAGGCGAGCCTCAGCGCCGAGGAGGTCGAGGTCGACCAGCCGGTCCAGGTATCCCTGGAGGTGACCTACGAGGGGCAAATTTCGCCCGCGCAGCCGCGCCTCGACGCGCCCGCCAGCTTCGACGTGTCGCCGGCGAGCACCATGATCTCGGCGTACAACGTGCGCATCAACGGCCGCCAATCGATTCGTCAGTCTTACACCGCGCGTTGGGTCATCCGCGCGCCGAGCACCGGCCGTTTCACCATCCCGTCCCCGAGCGTGATCATCGACGGCGAGCGCGTCCGCGCCCGGGCATCGCTCCGGCTCAACGTCGTCGCGAAGGGCACGCTGCCCGCACGTCCGCCGGCGCCGAGGGGCGGGAGCTTCGGCGGGCTCGGGAGTTTTCTCTTCGGACCCCAACCCCGTCGTCCCTTCGACCCTCGAATGATGCTCGACGACGACGACCGGCCGCTCACGGACGAGGGCGCCCGGCTCCGCATGCGACGCGCCCCCGACCCCCACGTCTTCCTGAGGATCGTCCCCTCGAAGACCCGCGCCTACCTCGGCGAGCAGGTCACGCTCTCGTACTACGTGTACCGCCGGGTAAAGCACCAACGGGAGCACTTCAAGCGGGCGCCGCTCGACGACTTCGTGCGCTTCCCGCTTGACCCCACCGAGCGCCAAGCGGTCACCGAGGTCGGCGGGCGTCGCTATTTCGTTCGTCTGAAGGAAGAGGAAGCGGTGTTTCCCCTTCGCTCGGGACGCCTCGGCACCGGGGTCCTCGAAGGTACTTTTCAGGTGCCACGTCTCGGCCGTCGCGAGATCGAGCGCCGGTCGAACGAGGTCTTCATCGATGTCATCGAACCCCCCGTCGAAGGCCGTCCCCCAGGATATCGTCTCGGCGACGTCGGGCGCCGGCTCCGACTCACGGCCGAGGTCGTCCCCCGCGAGGTCGAGGCGGGGGGCACCGTCGCCGTATCGGCCCGTCTCGAGGGGCTCGGACGCCTCCCTTCCAAACTGAAACTGCCCGCCCGGGCCGGAGTCGAGTGGTACGAACCCGAACTCAAGGGAGATCTCCAACGGGTGCGGGGCACCATCGGAGGATGGCGCAGCTTCGGGTACGCCGTGCGTCTCGACACCCCGGGCACGGTCGACCTCGGTACGCTCTCGCTTCCGTACTGGGATCCCCGGGCCGAGCAGTACATCGTCGCCGACGTGGCACTGGGGGACGTCGTGGTGCGCCCCGTTGCGAACCCGACGACCGCTTCTCCCGCCGGCTCGGGGGGCCCGACCCAAAACGCCGCCGACGCAGAAAGCTCACCGCTGGCGCGCCTGGCGCCACCGCGGCGGGCGCTCGGCCCCTACGTTCCCGCCAGAACGTTCGACCTCGCACCGCCGCTGGTGTGGACCGGGGTGCTGGTTCCCCCGTTGGGCGTTCTGCTCGCGGGCGGGCTCTGGACCGGGGTCCGAACCGCGCGGCGCCGTCGTCGCGACCGGATGGACGCACCGGCCCGTCGGGCGCGAGAGGCCCTCGCGGAAGCGCGATCCGCCGATGACCCGAAGGAGTCGGCGGCCCACTGCGAACGCGCGCTTCACCTCGCCCTGGAAGCGCGGACCGGGGTCAAGTCGCGTGGCCTCCTTCTCGATGAGCTCAAAACGCGCCTGGAGACCGAGGGTCTCGCCGACGCGGAGGCCATCGTCGGGCTGCTCCGTCGCTGCGAGACGCTTCGCTTTGCCCCCGCCGGCGACGATGCGGGGGGCGCACTCGTCGCCGAAACCCGCACCCACATCAAGGCAATCTTGCGATGAAAGCCGGCGCCATGAGAGCCCGCGCCGTGGCGAGCGCTGCGTTCGCGCTGGCGGCGCTCATGGGAACGGCGCCCGCTCTTGCATCGCCCGAAGCCTCCTCCAACGCGTTCGCCTCCGGAACCACCGCCCTAGAAGAGGGGCGCTATCAGGACGCCATCGACCACTTCGAGGCGTACGCGGACCGAATGCCGAGTCACCCCGACGCGAGCTTCAACCGGGGGCTGGCCTACGTCATGCGGGTGGAGCGTGGGGCGGGCGAACCGGGTGACCTCGGACGGGCCGCAGCCGCGCTCGAAGAGACGCTCGACATGCGCGCTGACGACGCCGAGGCACGCGCAGCCCTCGATGCCGTCCACGCAGAGGTGGCCCGACGACGGGCGCGCGCGGGAAAAGACGCCGTGCTCGCCCGCCCTTCGCTCGACCGTCTGGTGACCCGACTCTTCTCCGAAACCACCTGGGCGGCGTTGTCCGTGCTGGGGGCCCTCGTACTCGCGAGCGGCATCGTCATGCGTCGGCTGCGACGCCAGGGTCCGCTCCATCTGGCGGGGGTGCTCATGATCCCGCTGGGCTTGCTCACCGTGGTGGGATGCGTTCCGCTGTACCACGCGGCGCGCAGCCTTCGCCTCGACACCCGACCCGGCGTGATCGTGGTTCGCGAGGCGCACCTCACCGACGAACGAGGGACGACCCAGGGCGCCGAAGCCATCCCCGAAGCGGCGCGGGTCGAAGTGGGCGCCCGACGAGGCCGTCGGGTTCCCGTTCGTTACGGAACGAGCGAAGGCTGGCTCCCGGCCAGCTCCGTTCGCCTCCTCCGCACCCGGTAGATTCCGGCCCAAAGGGGCCTGCTGGCTCGCTCGATCGGGTACAGTGCCTGCGAATGAAACACGATTACGTCATCGTGGGCGGGGGTTCGGCGGGGTGCGTGCTCGCCCGGCGGCTCTGCGAACTCGGCGCCACGGTGGCCCTGCTCGAAGCGGGCGGCGAGGCGGACGTCAACGAGGTCAAGATCCCCGCCGCGTTCCCCAAGTTGTTCGGCTCCGAGCGCGACTGGAACTATCACACCGAACCCATTGCGCACGCGCATGGGCGCCGCTTGTACATGCCCCGCGGGAAGATGCTCGGAGGGAGCAGCAGTCTCAACGCGATGCTCTACTTGCGGGGCCATCGCGCGGACTACGACGAATGGGCCGAGCTCGTCGACGAGAGTTGGGGGTACGATGCCGTGCTTCCGCTCTTCAAGCGCTCTGAGCGTCAGCAAAACATCCGTGACCATTGGCACGGCCATGCCGGTCCGATGCACGTAAGCGACCAGCGCTCGCCCCGGACCGAGGTGTGTGAAGCGTTCATCGAAGCGGCGTCGCGCCAGGGTTACGCGCGTACCCGTGACTTCAATGGCGCCGAGCAGGAAGGTGTCGGCTACTTTCAATGTACCCAGCGTTGGGGCCACCGCGAGTCTACGGCGACCGCCTTTCTCGAGCCGGTGCGCGACCGCGACAACCTCGATGTGTACACCCGAGCGCTCGCGGCCAAGGTCGTCATCGAGGGCCAGCGTGCGGTCGCCGTCGTGACCGTCGACGGCCGACGGTTCGAGGCGGAGCGTGAAGTGATCGTCGCGGCCGGCGCCTTTGGCAGCCCCCAGCTGTTGATGCTGTCGGGGATCGGTGACCCCGACGCGCTCGCCGAGCACGGGATCGACGTCGTCGCCGCCTCCCGCGAGGTGGGCAAGAACCTCCAGGACCACGTCTTGTTTCCGATCATCCACAAATGCGGGCGCGCCATCACGCTCGACACGGTGGAAAAGCTCCCGCGGGTGGCGGGGCACCTCTTGTCGTTCTTGTTCCGACGCCGCGGTGCCTTCACGAGTTGCGTCGCCGAGGTCGGCGGGTTCCTTCGGACCGACCCGAGCCTCGAGGCGCCCGACCTTCAGTTCCACTTCGCCCCCGTCCAGTTCCTCGACCACGGCAAGACCGTGCCCGATGGTCACGGATACGCCCTCGGCCCGACCCTGTTGCGCCCACGAAGCCGCGGCGAAGTCCGCCTGGCCTCCGCCGACCCAACCCGACTCCCCCGGGTGGACCCGAACTGGCTGCACGATCCGGAAGACGTGGCGACGCTGTGCCGGGGCTACGCCATCGGCCGCGATATCTTCGAGTCTTCGCCGCTCGTCGATCTGAAGACGAGCGACTTTCGACCCGAGCGGCCGCTGACGGAACCGGCGGACATCGAGGCCCACGTGCGCCAGCACCTCGACCACATCTACCATCCCGTAGGAACGTGCCGGATGGGCCGCGATGCGGCGTCCGTGGTCGACCCCGAACTTCGGGTTCGGGGCGTGGAAGGGCTTCGGGTCGTGGACGCCTCCGTGATGCCGACGATCACCCGGGGCAACACCAACGCCCCGACGATCATGATCGCGGAGAAAGCGGCCGTCATGATGGGCTACGAACCCACGGTGGTCGCGTCCCCGGCCCGGAGGACCGGCTAGCGGTGTGGGTGCGCAGCGCGGCGATCCGACCCGTCGGACCCGAAGCGCGGGTGTCGTCGGAGATTCTCGACGAGGTCGAAGCCTTCTTCGGCGAGGAAGAGGAGCACACCGAAGCCCGCCTCACCGACACCTTCAAGGCCTTCGAGAACGCCCAGCCGCACCTTTCTGCCCACATCGAGGCGCGCCTGTCCCGCACCGGTGACGACATGGCGATGGCGCTCGGATACTTTCTGTCTCTCGCCGTGTGGATGGCCTTCGACCGCGCGCACGGGTCGCAGCTCGAGCGGGTGGAGCCGATGGGGCTCGACAGCGTCGAGCAGGCGCTCGCCCTCGACGAAGAACTTCGAAGTCAGGACCCGACCGACGGCATCGAATCCGACGACGTGGTCGCCATGGAGCAGCCGGACGCCATCCAGTTCCTCCAAGAACACATCGACGCGGCGCTGGAGCTCAACGCGGCCGACGCCAACGTCGACGCCGTGCACCGCGTCTATCGCCTCTTGCTGGTGGAAGTACTCGCCTTGAGCTACGCCGTGCGCCGGTCGGTCGACGACCACGAAATACAGGCCTGAGAAGTTATGTTGCTCCTCGTCTTGGGTCACAACCGAAAGGCCGAGCGCGCGGTCGACAACTTCCGCGCGGACCCCCGCTTCGCCGGCGCCGACGTCACCCTCGTCGCGCCCGGGGTCGAGACGCCGCTCCCGCACCGTCCCGACATCCGCCACGTGTCCGGCGACCCGAGCAAGATCCCGATTCTCGAAGCCGCGGGGGCCGACGTGGCGACGGCGGTGTTGGTGCTCGCCGCCAACGCGCGGGAAGCCCGGTGCGACCACGAGAGCGCACTCATCGTTACGAGCCTCCGTCGCCTGAACGCCGACGTGCCCGTGGTGGTGGAGATGGTGGACCAGAGCAACCGCGAGCACCTGACCTACGCAGGGGCCACCACCACCGTCAACGAGCGCTACACCATCGCCAATCTCCTCGTACGGAGCGTGCAGGACGAGGGCGTCTCGAAGCTCATGTGCGAGCTCTTGGCGAGTGAGGTCGGCTCCGAGATCTATCGCGTACCGGTCCCCGCAGACTACGTCGGCCGCCCCTTCAGCGCCCTGGCCCGCGCCTCCCTCGCCGCGCGACGGACCGTCATCGGCATCGCCCCCCGCGACGGCAGCGGAGCCGTTTTGAGTCCCGATCCCGAACGGCCCCTCGCCGCCGACGACGCCTACTTCGTGGTGTCCCGTAGCCCGGTGCTCCCCTCCGACGTCCCCTGAGCCATCACCGCGGTCCGGTGCGGACGTCGCCCGGCGCGTGTAGTCTCGAGTTGATATGCAACGTTGGAAGAGAAGGCTCGGGTTGCTCTTGGTCACGACGAGCTTCATCGCGTGCGCGTCGGATGATGACGAAGAAACGCCGACCGTCGACGTCACGGCCGTCACCTACAATCTCGGGCTCGCGGTCGGCTTCGTCCCTGCCGCCGAGGCGCGGACCGACGTCACGCCCCAAGAAATGGCGTCCTTGGGGGCCGACATCCTCTGCCTGCAGGAGGTTTGGCTGCCCGACCAAGTCGCCGCGGTCCAAGCCGCGACCACCGCCTACCCCACCCAGATCTACGCCGAGGCGGACCCCGGCGTGATGGGACCGGCCGCGTGCACCGACGCCGACACTCAGCCCCTTCTCGACTGTGCCGTCGGCGCCGGGTGCGATCAGGTCTGCAGCGACGACCTCGTCTCGTGTGTCCTCGACGCCTGCCTCGCCGAGTTCGGAGCGCTCCCCCCCGAGTGCAGCACGTGTGTCCAGGCCAACGTCGGCAAGTCGCTGCCCGACATCGAAGCGAGCTGCGAGTCCGCCTCGACCGAGTTTGCCTTCGGCGGCTCGTTCGGTCTCGGTCTGCTTTCGCGCTACCCCGTGACCGAGCAGGACGAGCTCGTCTTCGACAGCACGACGAATCGACGAGCCACCCTCTACGCGCTTCTCGATACCCCGCACGGTCCCGTTCACACCTTCTGTACCCACCTCACCGCGGTCTTCGACACCATCCCGTATCCGCGCGCGACGGGCTCGTGGGAGGAGGAACAAGCCGCCCAGGTCGCCGCCCTTCTCGAATTCGTCGACGAAAAAGCGGGGAGCGACGGACAAGTCCTCGTCCTGGGCGACATGAACACCGGCCCCGCCGGCCCCGGCTACGTCGCCGAGGCGCCCGACAACTACGCCCCTTTCCTCGTGGCCGGATTGACGAACCCCTACGTCGACACGCCAGGACACACGTGTACCTTCTGCGAGGACAATCCCCTTTTGGGCAACGACGACGACGAGTCGGTCGTGATCGACCACGTCTTTCTCCGCAATCTGGAGGGCGCCACCACAGCCTCCCGCGTCCTCGACGGAGAGATTCAAGTCGAGGTGTGCGACGAGACGGGTCCGTCCGCGCTGTCGGACCATTACGGCGTGAGCGTCACGATCTCGCGCCCCGCCCCGTGACGACGCGAGCCGTCGCAACTCCATGACCACCACCCGAGCCTCGTGAGCATTACGTTCGCCGTCGACGATGTAGCGCCGGTCCTCGACCGGCTCGACACCGACACGATGACGGCGTCGCTCACGGAGATGACGCAGGTTCAGGTATATACCGTCAGTCACGAGACGCCGCTCGTCGCGGGGTCAGGGCCGAGTGAGCACGCCCTCGTCAATGCCGTTCATCTCGCGTTCTCCCAGCATCGCCCGCTTCGCCTCAGTCCGGACGCCATCTGGCTGACGATCAGCCAGGGCTTCGCCCGGCACATCGAGGAGAACGCGGAAGCACTTCGCCCCGCGTTCGTACCTCGGACGACGTATTCTTTTATCTCGGCGCTGAAGGCATCGACGACGGCCCCCCACGCCGCCGATGTCGCGGGCGTGGCGTCGGTGCGAACGGTCAGGGTTTTTTTTCCGTCGTGGGACTTTTCTGGTTCAACTTCACGAGGCATACGATTGGGTGCTCGTTCACGGTCGCATCTGCTTCGTCCCCCTCTCCCGCATCGTCGCCGTCCGGGCATCGGAGGCAGGGTTTCGGGGGAAATGCCCCCGGGGCCGTCTCCAGGACGACCGCAGTGAGGGCTGTATCGAGCTCGCCGCCTTCGGACACATCGAAGGAGGTGACCCGCGATGGTTCGGTCTGAATCCCGGAGGCGAAGTGGTCGTGGTGGACCCCCGCATCGACCAACCTCCCCACCTCATCCCCGTGGTCGCCGACAGCGTGGCGTCATTCGTCGCCCGACTCCTCGCCGACGACGGCACCGTACCCTTCTTCGATCGACCCACGTTCACCCCGAACTCCGTTCTTTACGACGTGCTGCCCACAAACTCCCTAGTCTTGCGCCCCGAGCTGATGGTAGCCAACGGCGTCCCCCGCGGAAACCTGACGGACCGCGAGGTATGGGCCATGTTGCAACGGATTCGTTACCGCCACGGGTCGCGATCCCAACGGCGATTCTGGAAGCGGTGCCTTCGAAGGACCTTCAATCCACGTTTACCTTTTTGGGCGTGGTGGAAGTCCCCCTACGACCTGCTGGTCGAGCTGGCGCCGAACCTACGTCATGAGCAGCAGGCCCCTGGCGTGAGCGCCACCCTCTCGCGCCCGGCGATGTGACGACGCGATCCATCCCAATGAATCAGGCGGGAGGACGACCATTTGTCTTCGGTCGAAGCGCCGCGCCCCGAGGCCATCAGACCGCGGGGAGGGTGAGGCGAAAGGTGGTGGGAACGCCATCACGGAGTTCGATGCGTCCCCCATGACGCTCGGCGACGCTCGCGACGATGGCCAGCCCGAGCCCGGTCCCCCGTCGTTCGCGGTCGGTGGTGAAGAACCGTTCGAAGATGCGATCGCGGTTGGCCGCCGACACCCCCGGACCGGCGTCGACCACGTCGATGTGCAGTACGTCGTTCTCGGCCGTCAGCTCGATGCGCACCGGAGCCCCGGCGGGGCCGAAACGAAGCGCGTTCTCGACCAAATTGAGCAGCGCGCGCTCGAGGTCGACCGGGCGTCCTCGCACCACGACCTGAGTCGGCCCGACCACCCGAACCGGTTGCTCTTCGGTGTGGGTGCGCGCGACCACCCGCGCCAGCAGCGGCCCGAGATCCGTCGGCACGAGGGGCTCGATGGTGGCGTCGAGGCGCGACAACTCCAGGAGCCGTGACACCATGCGGTCGAGTCGGTCGACGTCGAGGCGAATGTTGGCGAGAAATCGGGCCCGGGTCTTCGGATCGTCGCCGGCTTCTTCCTCGAGCAGTTCGGCGGCCCCTCGGAGGGAGGTCAGGGGCGACTTGAACTCGTGGGGCCACGTCGGCCGCGAGCGCCGACGTCGCGTCGAGGCGGCGTCGAAGCTGCTCGGTCATCGTGGCGAAGGCCTCACCCAGCTCGCGGATCTCGCGGGCTCCTCCGACCGGTATCTTCGCCCCCCGGTCGCCGACGGTGACCCGGCGGGCGGCGCGATGGAGTCGCGACAGGGGGCGGGAGATCGAAAATGCGAGCGCCCCGGTGACGATGACCGTAAACGCGAGGGCGAGCAGCAAGACGCGAATGAGGCCGCTCCGGATGCGGTAAAGCTGCACGAGGACCGGGCGGGTCGACCGAGTCAGGTACGCGACGCCCACCACCTGCCCTCCCACCCGCAGGGGCTCGGCGAGGAAGAGGAGCACCTGCGGATCTTCGTCGCGGACCCGGGTGAAGGCATCCCGTCGGCCTGCGAGCGCCGACTGAACCTCTGCGCGATCGGCGACCCGCGACCACCGTCGCTCTCGTGGGCCCTTCCACGTCGCACGACGCGAGGCGACGTCGATGTCGATCACCTTGGGCGGAGCAGATTCTGGTCCCTCGGGGGGACCGTCGCGATGGGAGTCCGCCACCAACGCCCCCTGGGCATCGAGGATTCGGATGCGCGTCCGCGTGTTCCGGGCGGCCGCGGTCAGCCACGCTTCACGCGCCGCCGTGACCGCTCCGTCGGCGGCGACGAGTTCGCGAACGAGGGTCGCTTGGTTCGCCATATCGCGTTCGAGCGCACCGAGGAGTTGCCGCTCGTAGATCCGCGCAAACTCGAGCCCGGCCACGGGGACCAACAGCACCACGAGATTGACGGCGAGGAGCCGTGTCCGAATGCGCAGGTTACGGAGGGACCATCTGCTACGGGTACGCACCATCCACCGGGGCGATCTTGTAGCCCACGCCGTAGACGGTCGCGATCGGATCGAAATCGTGGGGCCGACACTTTGCCCGAATGCGGCGTACGTGGGTGTCGATGGTTCGCTCGGTGATCAGGTTGTCGTAGGCATAGGCGCGCTTGAGGAGCTGGCCTCGACTGAGCACCACGCCGGGGCGTTCCAGGAGTGCCGCGAGAATGCCGAGCTCTGTCGCCGTCAGGATGACCGACACGCCGCGAACCGAAACCTCGTGCCGCGAGACGTCGACCCGGAGCGGGCCGTACACCACGCCGGCGGGCACCTGGGCGGCGGGAGGTTGCGTCGCTTCGGGCTGGGCGCGCCGAAGGACGGCGCGGACGCGGGCGACGAGCTCGCGGGGCGAAAAAGGCTTGGTGAGGTAATCGTCGCCCCCGAGCTCCAATCCGACCACGCGGTCGACCTCGTCTCCCCGGGCCGACAAGAAAAGCACCGGCGTGCGGCTCCCCGACTCGCGGATGCGGCGGCATACGTCCAAGCCGTCGCGCTCAGGGAGCATGATATCGAGCACGATGAGATCGACGGGGACCTGTTGCCAGGTGGTCAGCGCGGCCGCGCCGTCCTCCGCGACCAGGACCCGATAGGATTCGCGCTCCAGCGCGTACTGCACCACGTCCCGAATACGGGCCTCGTCGTCGACGATGAGAATCGTCTCGTTCACGCCGCCGACTCTAGCCCCTCGGGCGCTTCGAGGTGCAGTACCGAACCAATTCCTTCCACCCGATGCCACATCTCAGCCACCATGTCGCCCAGGTCAGCGGCAGGCGCCTCGGCAAACCGAGCGAGAACGAGTTGGCCATAAAGCGTGCCCAGGGCATCCTCGAGGGCCCGGAGCGCGGAAGCCTGTTCGTCACGGAGGCGATGAAGCCGCCGAACGCTCTGGAGGTGGAGGTGGGCGGTGGCCCGCGCGGCACTCTGTGCGGGCAATGCATGATACTTCCGTTCGGCCGCCGCCAACGATAACTCACGACGGCCGAGCCACGACTCCAGCTCGAGGTATCTCGACTCCCCGGCCGCGATGACGTCGCCCAAGCGCTCGGCCGCCGCGGGATGAAGGACGGTCGCGAACGGAGTGCCAGCCGCGACGGTGACGCATTCGTGCAGGCGCATTTGCAGAGGGGTTGGAGGGGAGTGCGAGGCCGTGGGCGCGCTACGGTCGAGCACCAGGAATGGCCCCCAGAACGGCCACAGAGAAACCGCGAGCACGATCTCCCCCCAACGCGAGCCTCGGCGAAGGGCCCAGGCGGCGGTTACGAGACCAACGATGACGTAGGCGGCGATGAACCACATCATGAATGATGCCTCACTTGCAGCGAAAGGCGCCGCGACAATCACGCACCGGGGCCGAGGGGCGGTCGAAGCGGTCGGTCGACGAGCGATAGCTTCGGTGGAGCGCGTCGCCGTAGCCACCCTCGACGGACCGTAAGAATGGGATCTCTTCGGTCTGAGGCCGTAGGAGATAGGGCCGCGCGAGCCAACTCGTCTGCCCGAGGGCGAGCAAGAAGACACCGGTAGAAGACAACAGCGCGACGACGTTGGCGCGACGCACGCCGATGCCCCGAAAGAGGACGGACAACCCGAAGAGACCCGAGACGCCGTACGCGGCCGCGGCCACGAGCACCGCGTCGTGGTAAGACATACCGAGGTCGATGCCGAGCCAAAGGGCTGGGGTGAGCGCGAGCAGAATGAGCGAAGCCCGGGCCAGGGACGCGAGCATCACGGCAAGTACGGCGCGCAGCGGCCAGGGCCGAACGAGGACCGACGTGAGCGCATGAAGGGCAGGCACGCAGACCACGAGTGCCGCGATGACGGCAATCGGTAGCTTGAACGCCGCGTATGCGATTTGAAGACCTCCCCGAAAGGATCCGAGCGCGGCGCCAAAGGCGGCACTCCCGGTCACGATGGCGGCGAGGAGGATCCCGATCAGGGCGCGCGTATCTTCGTCGCGGCGGCAGCGGGCGGCGACTTCAGCCGGAGCACGGAGAAGCCAGGCAATGATGTCCACGGGGGCGTCGGAGCGGTTCATGGCGGCCTTCACAGGATGTCGAGGGGCAGGAGGTTCCCGAGCCAAATCCGGGCGGCGAGCACCGTCGCGAACAGGCAAAACGCGAGCAGTAAGGCGCGGGTGAGGAACGTACGGTCCCACGAAGGGGCTTCGGGGACGGTCGCCGTGACCGCGGCGTAAAGTCGACGGAGTCCCATCATCCCCGCAAACACGAGGCCCCCGATACCGACCATCACCCCGAGGACGCGACCGCCCGTAACGATGTAGAGGCCCACGACCGGGGCGAGGCCCGCGAGCACCAGCGACATGGCGCTCGTCGCTCCCACCGCCGCGCGCCCCAATCGGTGCGGGTCGAGACGAAGGTCGAGCGCCATGGCGAGGATGGCGAGGGCGGGGATCCCGGTCAGCCAGGTCGCCGCGATCGCACTCGGGACGATGAAGGAGCCGTAGGCCATGCCCTCCCAGCCTCCCCGAATGCCGAGGACCGCACCGTAGAGCCCGGCCAACGCCATGGCAAAGGCGAGACGAGAGAGCGCGCCAGCGGCGTCCCGGGGCTCGGCCAGGAGCCAGTAGGTCCATCCCGCCCCCACGTCGGCCCCATCGTCGGAGTCGCGTCGAGATGGCGCGACGACAACTGGAGGCGGCGTCGCAGGAATAGCGCCAGAGGCAGCCGCATCAGCCGGCGGCCGCTGGTCGTAGGGTGTCATGACGTCGATCATGGACAGCATGCTGCCCGAGAGAGGGGGAACAGGCGTGGATGCCCCGAGGAGAGGCGAAGGAGACAATGTGGCGACACTGTGGCCAGCCGACACTGGGGCCGGCCGACACCGGAGCCAGCCGACACTGGGGCCGGCCGACGCCGTCATTCAGGGTTCCGGCCCGTCGGGACGAGGCCCGCCCGCACGAGGGTACGGGCGAGATGTCCGATCATGGGTTCGGCGAACGGAGAGGCGAGCAGCGGCACGAGCGGCATGATGGCCGTCACGGCGTCGTCGATCAGCTGTCGGGTCCGAGCCCGATCCGGACTGGCGTCCCATATGAAGTAAAGCACGAGGGCGAGGTCGAGGACCCAGAGGGCGAGCACGGCGAGGTCCCGAAGGTGTTCGGGAACCTGCGGTACGTCGACCACCGCCTCGAATTGCCGGAGCACACGCTCCCGCACCTCGACCGTGTCCGCCGAGAAGATGCTGACCGGACTCTCGGGGTCGGCCACCGACTGCACGAGGGCCCCGAGCAAGCGCCGATCGGCCGCCACGATGTCGAAGTGCGTGTGAAAGCTCAGTCGAATCCGCGTCTCGAGGTCATCCACGCCCTCCAGCCGCTCCGTCACGCGGGCGAGCCGCTCGCGCGTGACCCGATCGTAGTACGCGTGAACGATCTGCTCTTTCGAGCCGAAATGGTAGTACGCCGACCCCAACGAGGTGCCGGCGTTCTGGGCGACGTCGCGCATGGTGGTCCGCGCGAATCCACGCTCTCGGAAGGATGCGAGGGCGGCCTCGAAAATGCGCGCTCTGGTCTCCTCCCCTCGCCGCTCTCGTCTCGTCATGGGCCATCCGAACATACTGCCCCGCGACGCCGGCGCGGAGCCGACGACGCGGGTTCATGGTCTGAGCCGCCTTAAGGAGCGGACCAGGGGGACGACACCGTCGACGCGGCCGCGGCCACAGGGCTCGCCTCGGGATCGCGGGTCGAGACGACCGCTTCGTCGGCAGCAGACGGCAAGGGCGCGTAGGCGCTGCCCCAGCCCTCGAGCCTCGGGCCCGCATAGGCGTGTCGATAGGGGTGGGGGGGTGTTTGCCGCTCCTCGATCGCCTTGCGGCGGATGCGATGGAGCACCACGAGGTTGAAGAAATGCATGAAGGCGAGGCTCAAAAGGAGCGAGCCGAGCTTCATCGACAGCGCTTCGATGGCGGTGACGAGGGTCGGAGCGTGGCCGCCGCGAAGCAGCAAGAGCGCGTAGCCGAAGTTCACGAGGTAGAACCCCACCACCAGCAGCTTGTTCACGGCGTCCGCGAGGTCGGGCTTTTCTACGAAGACATCTTCGAGGAAGACCTGGCCGTTTTGACCCAGGATGCGGGCGAGCCAGACCGTCAGCCCGGCGCTCACGACGGCGTAAACCGCGTACACGGTCGCGAGGTTGGCGGTTTCATCAACGACGGGCAGCATCATGCACCTCCTGGAAAAGGCTCCTCCGAGCATTATTGAACATGTTCAACTTGAACACGTTCAACATGGCCACCCTGGAGCCCACGGCAAGCTCAGACGCGTCGCTCAAGCACGAAAACGACGACGACGCCTACCGCCTTCGTGGCCGGAGGCCGTGGCGACCCAGAAGCTTGTAGACGTAGACCCGGTCCATCCCCGCCGCCCGGGCGGCGGCCGAAACGTTGCCGCCATGCCGCTCCAGAAGCTGGGTGAGGTATTCGCGCTCGAACCGCGCCAGCACCGCCCGCTTCGCGTCCCGGTATCGCAGGGAGGCATCCACCCCAACCGATTCCGCCGCCGCGATCGACGTCGTGGGCAGTGATTGCTGCATCACCGCGCAACGTTCGACGTAGTTGCGGAGCTCGCGGACGTTGCCTGGCCACGCCCCGCGTTGCAGACGAGCCATGGCGTCGGGCTGAAGCATCGCTTCTCGCGTCGGCGCATCGGCGTCGGTCGCGTCGAGGAAGCGGCGCACCAAAAGGGGGATGTCGTCGGGGCGCTCTCTCAAGGCAGGCATCCGGACCTTGAACACCGCCAGCCGAAAGTACAGATCGGATCGAAACGCCCCCTCGTTCACGCGATGGCGTAGGTCGCGGTTCGTGGCCGCGATGATGCGCGTGTCGACCGGGCGCTGCGCCGTGGTCCCAAGCGGCCGGACGGTGCGGGCTTCGAGCACCCGCAAGAGCTGGGGCTGAAGCTCCAACGGGAGTTCACCGATTTCATCGAGGAAGACCGTCCCGCCGTGGGCCGCCTCGAAGACGCCCGCCCGCGACGTCTCCGCCCCCGTGAAGGCCCCGCGCGCGTGTCCGAACAGCTCGGATTGGAGCAAGCCGGGCGGCAGGGAACCACAGTCGACGACCAGGAGCGGCTGGTCGGCGCGGCGCCCAAGCCGATGGAGGGCGTCGGCTGCCCCCTCCTTTCCGGTACCGGTTTCCCCTTCGAGCAGCACGGTGACGTCCGATTGCGACGCCCGTTCCAACAGGGCGAAACATTGCCGCATGGCGACGGAGCGGCCCCATAGCGTCCCCACCTCCGTCGCCTCCGAACAGGGGATGGCATGGCTTTGCGCGCCCAACTCGAATCGCACGACGCTTCGTCCGATCCGGATGGTGCTTCCGTCGCGGAGCCCTCCGCGGCCGACGGGCACCCCATCGACGGTGCTCCCGTTGCGACTCATCTGGTCGTCGAGCCACGCGCCGCTCGCGTCGAGGTAAACCTCACAGTGAAAGCGAGACACGGCCGGGTCGTCGACGACGAAGACGTTCCCCTCGTCCGAGCCGATGCTCATCGAGGGTCCCGACGACGTCACGCTCTGGCCCCGCACGGGACCTTCGACCCCGACGAGACGAAACTGCCGGACGGAACTCGCGGTTCTTCCCGCAAGCAGCTCGGTGTCGGCGTGCTCGTCGTCGGCAAAGTCCGAGAGGTCGATGCCTTGGTCCGTCAAAAGACCGTCCTCACCGCGACCCCGAAACCATGCCAAGAGGCATCCAATCGGATCGCCGCGGGGCCGTCGTCGTCGCGGCGACGCGGGGTCCCGTCGGCGACCACGTAGCGAAGAACGGCCCCCACCGCGCAAGCCCCGGCCGCTCCGAGCGCCACCACCCCCGCGGTACGTCGCACCCCGGCCGCCCGTACGTCATCGGCATGCTCGTCGTAGCTTCGATCGCCGTCGGGAGGCGATCCGCCGAGTTCGGCCTCGCGGGCGTACGAGACCCCCACGAGCGCTCCCCCGACGGCTCCCCCTGCGATGGCCAAGCCGGAGAGAACGTGCCCATAAGGGTCCTCGTACCAGCGCGTGCGCACGACGGGCGCGACGACCACTGGCGGCGCGGGAGTGGGGGGGACGACCTCGGAAGGCGCCGCAGGCGGAGCGGAGGGCCGAGCGGGGAGCGGAAGCGAAGGCGGTTCGGGGACCGGGGGTTCGGGGTCCGCGCCGCACTTGTCGAGCTGCCGCACGACCACTGCCCGCATCCGGTCACCCGGTTCGAGCGCCAAGTAACGACGATAGGTCGCGACGGCCGCGTCGCAGTCGCCGTTCAGGCGCTCGGATTGCGCCTGGTTGAACAGAAGCTTGGGCTTTTCGCTCTCCGCATAGGCCCGACGGAATGCATCGGCGGCAAGGGCGTAGCTCGCGCGACACGGAGCCAGGTCGCCTTCTTCGGGCTTCGACTCCTCGCACGCGACCGCCTGGGCAAAAAGCTCTCGACCGCGGGCGGCGAGGGCATCGCCCGGCGCCGCGGCCGCCGGGGTGGCGACGGCGACGACGGCAAACGTGCACGACCACCACCACCTCATTCGAGCAGGAGTTTATCCTCATCGCGGTAGGGTTCGCGAGGTGGCGCCGAGCGTCGCGCCGACGGAGACGGAGATGAGCGGGGAGGAGGCTGTGGCTTCGGCGTCGCGGCGGGCTTCGACCCGCGCGGCCAGGGCGCCACCGGCGTCGCCGCGGCTCGGGCGGTTGCCGTCCGCACCTCGGCGGGGGGCGGAGCGCGGAAGGATGTCCTCGCGGTGGCCGATGGCGCGGGGGCGCCCACGTCGGCGACGCTGACGGGGCGGGGCTTCAGCGCCGACGCAACCGCCGTCGCCGCGGAGTCACGGTCGTCAGTGCGCTCGGGCGCCGACGATACGGCCCACACCGTGACGGCCCCGGCGCCGACGAGGGCGAGCATCGCCCCCACGGAGCGTGGTGTTTTCCGCAGACCGGGGATGGTCACGCTAAGCTTCGTGGTGTCGCGCATCGCGGTGGCCTCGAACCCGTCGGGCGAGGCCGGGGGAGACGCGGGCCCAGGGGCCGCACCGGTTTGCCGGGGATCCGGGGGCTCGCCGTAGAGGGTCCGCATCGTCGCCGCGAGTTCGATGTTGGAGAGCGTCAGGTGTGCGTCCCGGGCAAAGTTCTCCAGCGCCTCCTGCAGCGCTTGGGCGCTCTCGAAGCGTTGCTCCGGCTTTTGGGCGAGCGCCTTCATCACCACCGTCTCGAGGGCCGCGGGGTAGTGATCCACCCGGGATGAGGGTCGCGGCAAGGCGCCGTAGACCAACTGATGCATGATGGCGACGTCGTCTTTGCGGCCGAACAAGCGCGTTCCCGTCGTCAGCTCGAACAGCACGATCCCCAACGCAAAGACGTCGCTGCGGCGATCGACGTCGTCTCCCCGGCACTGCTCGGGAGACATGTATTGGATCTTGCCCTTGACCGTTCCGGTCCGCGTGCGGCTTCGTCGCGACATGGCCTTGGCGACCCCGAAGTCGACGATTTTCACCGCACCGTCGTAGGTGACGAGAATGTTCGACAACGACACGTCACGATGGACGATCCCGAGCGGCCTGCCATCTGCGTCCCGACGTGTGTGCGCGTGGTGCAGCCCGGCGGCGACGCGGGTCACGATCGTGAGCGCTTTCGCCAGACTCAGCCGTTCCCCGGCTCGCGCCGCCGCCCGCAAGAGCGCGCGGACGTCCTTACCGTGCAGGTGCTCCATGACGAAAAAGAAGTCACCGTCGCTTTCGCCGATGTCGAGGACCGCGGCCACGTGGGGATGGTCGAGGGTGGCCGCGAGTCGCGCTTCGTCGAGAAACATCTGTACGAAGTCGTCGTCGGACGCGAGCGCGGGGAGGATACGCTTGACGGCGACGAGCTTTTCGAAGCCCTCGATCCCGCCGGTCCGCGCCAGATAGACCTGAGCCATTCCCCCTTCGCCGAGCGGCGCGAGGACTTCGTATTTGCCGAGGCGCGCGCCTCGTTCGAGGGTCAGGAACCGAGCCATGGCGCCATCACATGCACGATACGCTACGACCGACCGCGTCGACCGCCTCCCCCGGGGCGCGTTCTTCGCCGGGAGGGAGCCCGAGCTGCCCGAACGCGTCGTCGCCCCAGCACCAGACGCTCCCGTCGTCCGTGACCGCACAACTCGCATCCCCACCGGTCGTGAGATCTACGGTACGAACGTCGCCCAACGGCACCACGATGGCGGTATCGGTGTCGTCCGTGGCGCTGGGACCAAGCTGGCCACATGGGCGTCCGTCGGCGCATCGATTGCTCCCCCAGCATAGCGTGTCCCCGTCTCCCTCATCGATGACACACGAATGCGCGCGACCCGTCCGGACGATGAGCCGTTCCGCGGTGAAGATCCCCTCCGGGTCGTCTCCTACCGTGGGTGCGGGGCGACCGGTGTCGCCACACGGGGTTCCGTCCCACGCGCCCCAACACTGCACCTGTTCGCCATCGAAACCGCATGCGTGACCCCCGCCGACGGCGAAGTCTCCCTCGATTTCGCCCAGGCCCACGGCGCGCATCGGGGCAGGCTGCACCGCCATCATCGAAAACCCGAGCTTTCCGCACGCATTACGGCCCCAGCAAAAGATCCCCCCGTCGGCTCGCGCGCACGTGCCGTCGCCGCCCGCTTCGAGTTCCCGCAGCACGTTGGTCTCTCCGGCGGAGACGAACACCGGCGCGGATGATGATGCCCCTGCGACCCCGAGTTGCCCCGAGGCATTGCTGCCCCAGCAATGAACGCCGCTGGCCTCCGCTACGGTGGCGCAGGTGTGACCCCGGCCCAACGAGACCAGGCCGATCGGCGCCAGGGGACGCCCATCCGCCCTCACCACGAGGCTAGGCTCGGGAGACACCGAAGTTCGTCCGCCGGCGACCTGACCCTCGCGCCCGTCGCCCCAGCAATGCAAGTCGCCCGCGGCCGACACCGAGCACGTGTGACGTCCGCCCGCCGCCAACCCGACCGACGGAGGTAACCCCGAAACGACGGTGGGGCCCGCGACGGCGCCGGCGTCGACGGCGGGCCCGAGCTGTCCGGCGTCGTTGGTCCCCCAGCACATCACCGTGCCGTCGGACTTGCGCAAACACCCGTGAGCATCGCCGAGCACCACCTGGTCGATGCATTGCGCGACGCATTGCTCACTCAGCGACGGGACCGCGTGAATACCGTACCGCCGCTTCGTCGCACACGCCGGGTCGGGGAAGCTACAGTAGCCCTCGGGCTCGCAGCGACCGGCCGCGTTGCCATCGACACACTGTTCGTCGCGGGCGCAGGCAAACGGTACCGCCCCGAGCCGGCATCCCTGCCCCACCAGCGTCATCGTCGTCGCCCCTACGAGAGCGGCCAAAGGGACCCGCTGGAGCCGCATTACCGCGAGGGTAGCAGCTCGCTTGCCCCGATGACGAGTCGTGGCGCGGCGAGATTCGGCCGGCCCGCGGCCTTGGTCGTCGCTCCGCGTCCGCGGTGTAGGGGCCCATGCAACACCTCCCGCCGAACCGTTGCCACAGCGCCTACATCCGGCCGCAAAACCGCAACGGTTTTCCCTCGGTTCGATGCTTGCAGACCTCGTGAGCCGAGGCGCGACGCGGCAGGACCCGACCGGTTGCGACCCTTCTCGAAGCGAGGATGAACATGCTGAAGATGCGACGACGTGGATGCGGATGGTGGGGGATGGCTTTGTTCACGCTGGCCGGGGTGGCCTGTGGTTCCGGTGGCGACGATCCTGCGTCTGAGCTGCCGCCGCCGATCGACGACCAAGAGAATCCCTCGCCCGATCCCGATCCGGAGGGACGGACCAACGTCGAGATCGTTCGCGACGAACGCGGCGTTCCCTACGTGTACGGCGAGACGAGAGAGGCCGCCTTCTACGGCCTCGGATGGGCCACCGCCTCCGACCGGCTCTTCCAGATGGACTACACGCGACGGTTCATGCGGGGTCGCATGGCGGAAACCTTCGCCGGGCGCGCGGACCCCCAGGTGGACGCCAAGCTCATCGCCCACGACCGCCGCATGCGCACGCTCGGCTTTCACCGGCACGCCGAGGCGGTCCTGAGTCACCCTAACTTTCCCGCCGACACGCGGACCGCCCTCGATGCGTACGTCGCGGGCATCAACGACTACGTCACGCGCGCAGAGTTCTCCTTGCCCCCGGCCTTCACCACCGCCGGGATCACGTCGTTCGAGCCGTGGACGGCCGCAGACGCACTCCTGGCGTGGGAGCGCATCCGCGAGCGTTTCAATGCCGACCCGATGGCGGGTGAGATCAATCAGCTCGAGAAGTGCGCCGCCCCGGGGGGCTGCTTCGAGGCCCCATGTGTCCCTCCCATCGACGACGCCGCCGCCGTCGTACCCGAGACGACCCCGTGGCCACCGGGGGACGGGACGGCATCGTACCAACCCGCCCCCAAGGCGGGACGCCCGATCGAGTTCAAAGCGAGTCACGCCTGGGCCATTCACGGTTCCCGCACCACGACCGGAAAACCGCTCGTCGCCATGGACCCCAAGCTCGCGTTGACCGCCCCTTCGATGTGGTACGCCTTCCGGCTCGCATGGCCCGGTGTCGAAAGCGCCGGCCTCGGCGTCGCGGGCGCACCCGCCTACCTCATGTTCTGGAACGAACACGTGGCGCAAACGCTCACCGCCGGCGGAGGGGACATCGCCGATCTCTTCGAGTTGACCCCCGCCCCCGGCGGCGAAGGATACGTGGTCGACGAGGAAAGCCTCGCGTACGACATCCACGAGGAAACGATCCTCGTGGCGGGACGCGCGCCGATTTCGCTCGAGGTTAGGGAGAGCCGCTTTGGCCCCGTCGTCACCGACCTGCTCGACAACGCCCCCGCCGGTCGTCCCTTCGCGCTCCGCCACATCGACTTGATGTACGACGATACGCATTCCCTCGTCGGCGCGATCGAGCTCATCGAGGTCACCGATCTCGACAGTTTCCTCGCCGCGTTCGACAAGTGGTTGTCCCCCGGGGCCAATGCCATCTTCGCTACCGACGAGGGCGAAACGGGCCACATCGGGTACATGCTCGCAGGTGGCGTTGGCCGAAGGGCGCCCAACGTCGTCGACGGGGTCGACCTCGGAGGACGCCTTCCCTTCTCGGGGGCCACCGCGGCCAACGACTGGAATGGCTATCTCTCGGTCGCCGAGCGTCCCCACGTCATCGACCCGGAAGCGGGCTACGTGTTCTCGGCCAATCATCTCCCGGTGGGCTCGTGGTACGACGCCTACGCCTACACCGGCGCGCAGAACGTCGGCGATACCCTCCGCAGCCTACGCCTGCGGTATCTATTGTCTGACCGTTTAGGGTCGATTGATGCCGTGGTTTCCCCGGCCGAGGTTCACGCGATGCACTTCGATGCGCGTCAGGACGCGGTACGCCTCTTCACCGAGATGCTCCGTTACCTCGCCGCCGCGGGGGTGGTACCGCCCATCGAACCTGGCGCCGCCGCCACGAGCCGCTTCGATAAGGCCGCCAAGACCCTGATGGCCCTCGACCGCTTCCTCTCAGAGGGCGGCGACGTCCGGCATTCGAATCCCATGTTCCCCGTCGCCAACCGCGTCGCCAACGAGTCACCCTTCGAAATGCGCTTCGGCAAGAACCCCGCCATCTTCTGCAAGTACAACTCGGCCCAGGGAGGCTTCTCCTTGCTCGTCAAGAGCTTCGACGCCGACCGGGATGGGGTCATGGCGGACCAAGACGTACGCGACTTCGTGATCGGCGAGGCCGCTCGGATTTGGGATGCGGTGCGGGGGGAAGGGCTCTCCGTCAACCCCCTCCTCTGGACCGCCCCCGCCACGCCTCCCGACTACCTGGTGATGTACCAGGCAAACCAATACTGCCCGACCGCGATGGCCGCCAATTGCTCTCTGGATCCGGCGCGCGACTTCTCCGTTCCCATCGATGCCGCCGCCGTCGACACGATTCAGTCGTCACAGGGGAGCTCGGGGACCACGACGATCGACTTCACCGACATTCACGCTTCGCGGCAGCTCGTGCCGCTCGGGGTCTCCGAAATTCCCGACGCGACCTGGTTCACATCGGGTGTCGAGGCATGGCTCGACACCGACGCGGGCTCCCCCTCGGTGCCTCTGGCGCCGCTCGACCGGAGCTTGATCGACGCGTCGTCCGTCGAGACCCTCCAGTACTGAGAACGGCGCGCATGCCTAGCGGGGGATCGGCGGGGGCACCGACTCGGCGCCGAGGCGAAAGATGAGGAACTGCCCGTCGGGGTTGCCGGTGGCGCCACCGGGCCAGATGAACGGGCTTCCCGAGGTGGGCCAATCGAGCGCCGCCGGGTCCCAGTTGAACCACATCCAGCGCGCCTCGCCATCGATGTCGCAGGTGATGGGAAACTCGTTCCCGACCTCGACCGCCGTCCGGTCGGTCGTGTTGTCCTCACCGACTTGCATGCGTCCGGTCGCGTCGCCGGTGCTGTCCACCCAAGTACAGTTCATCAACGCCGCTTCGATGCTCGCGAGGTCGGGACCTCCCGACCCCGGGACGAAGTCCTGACCGGTTGCGCAGACCTCCCAAGCGTCGGTCCCTGTGTACACCGTGTCGCCGGTGGCCCCCCCGCCCCCCGCGCCACCACCTCCCTCCACGCGCCGGAACTGACCGAGAACGCCCTGGGTCGTCGATTTGTCCGCGTAGGCCACGATGTACAAGAAGTTCCCCGCCGCGGCGTCGGCGGCGGGCACGAGGTAGCGCTCAGGGCCTACGTCGCAGTCGAAGATCTCCGCGGCGGTGATCGCTTCGACGCCTCCAAAGTAGTTTGCGAGCGTCGTGGCGTCGCCGTAGCCGAAGCCGTAGGCGTTGTCGGCCGTGATCACCACTTCGACGTCGGACGGGGGCGGCGCCGGTTCACCTCCGCCCGCACCGACCAAACCTCCGCCAATGCCGACGGCGCTCGTCGTCGTACCCGTGGCGCCCGCCCCGTCGCCGCCCACCCCCTGGGCACCGGTCGACGCTGTGCCCCCGGCGGTGGCGTCGATGCTCTCGTCGGACCCGCAACCCACGGCGAGTGGGACGCCGACCACCACTGCAGACACAAATACGGCCCCGAAGCTCGAACGCAGCATCAACCGATCATATCAGTACCTTCCGGCCACACGGCCGCTCGTTGCCCGCGCGGCACCGAGGGGAAGCCTCCGTCAGGTCGTCAGAGGCGGGAGAGCCGGATGCGGAGATCGGACAAGGTCGACACCTCGCCCGCGATGTCATCCTCGAGATCGAGATAGCGATCTAGAGTGAACCGCTGCTCGGTGTCGCGCGCGATGATCGGAGGCCATGGGGGTGGGGGGTGAAGGTAGCTCCCATCGTCGCGTCGCATGTGGCGACGGTCGGTGGCAAAGGTGGCGAGCATCGCCTCCCGTGACACCAAACGAAATCCTGGCGCGTAGGGCCCTGGGAGCCCGCTCTCTTCGCCGTAGGGAAAGGTGCCATCGAGGTACGCGTCTACCGCAATGCCCAGGGGGAGACGTGTGTCGAGGTCGTACACGACGAGGCCTCGCGGCGCCGCGCCGACCATGACGACGTGGTAGTCCCATCGGATGGGCGCGTCGGGTGGCGCGAGCCGTTGCTGCCACAAGAGAACGCGGCGCTGAGGGTTGGTGATGAAGAGCGCCCAGCACCTTCCCTCGGTCTCTCGCACCCGCCACCAGACGTTCTCCTCGCAGTAAAAGGGCTGATACCGCGACACCGGACAGAGGATGACATGCACGCGGGAGCGCGTCTCGTGGGCGTTTGCGAGGTGGGCACGTCGGCCTTTTCGGCGTAGCCTGATCCTTCATGCGGTGGGTCGCTATCGCAGGCTTGGCGGTCGTTTCGATGTCGGCCTGCTTCTTCGAGCTCAATCCGGTGCGCGAGTCGGCGTCGTCGTCGAGCGACAGCGGCGCCGGGGGCGCCAATCCGATGGTCGGATCGTCGACGGCGTCTTCATCTTCGTCGTCCTCATCGTCGGCGGGAGGCGTCGGAGGAACGCCGCGTGCCACCTGGTGGAACGACGACTTCGCGCGGCGCGCGCGCGTCAACCTTCCGGGCGTAACCGAGGCCGTCTCCGACGCCCGGATCCCCGTCGTGTTTCCGGTCGACTTCCCCTACGCCGACGCGGACGCGGCGGGTGCCGATCTCCGCTTCGTGGACGCGGACGGGACGACGGTGCTGGCGCACGAGGTCGAGCGCTTCGATCCCACCGCAGGGACCCTCGTATGGGTGCGCGTACCCGAAGTAGCGTCGGCATCAGACTTCATCTGGCTCTATTTCGGCAACCCCAACGCCGTCGACGACGCCGCTCCGGACCAAGTGTGGAACGGATACGTCGGCGTTTATCATATGGCCGAAGATCCAGCGGTGGCCGCCAGCGTCACCGACAGCACGTCGCCGTCCAACTCCGGCGCTCCGGAGGGGTTCGGTACGGGCGCGCGAAAGGCCGGAAGACTCGCCGACGCCATCGACTTCACGGAAGGGACTTCCGTTCCCAGCATTCTCGTTAGCGACGACGACGACTTCTCCGTTTCGGCCGCGGACGATCTCACGGTCGAACTTTGGTTCAAGTGGAACGCGGCGGGCGACGGAGGCGCCTTGTTCACCAAAGAGGCCTGCTGTCTCGGCTATACCGCGATCCTGTTGGGCGATGGCCGCATCCGGCAGTCGTGGGGCTCGGGAAATTGTTGCCAGGCGCAAGATAAGTACGATTGGGCCCAGGAGCTGCTGCCGAGCGGAGCCTCCGACGACGCATGGCATCACGTGGTGTTCATATACGACCGGACGGAGAACGCGGAAGCGCGTCACTATCTGGATGGGACCCTGTGGAAGTCGAATTCAATCGACCCGTCGCCCCCCAACGGTTTTGGCGACCTCCGCCTCGGCGCGAACTTCAACGGCACGGCGAGCTTCCCCGGCCTCATCGACGAGATCCGATTCGCCAAGCGGATCTATCGTGCGCCAGAAATCCTGCTCAACAACCTCACCGCCAACGGCACCGGTCTGGCCTTCGAGGACGTCGAAGCGCGGTGAGCCAAACCTCGGCGTGGCGGTCGAGCTTGGCCCCTGCCTCCGGCCGGGGTCACCTTCCAGGGTCAAATTCGATGAGCTCCATGAGCAATCTCGTACCCATCCCGGGCCCGAGGCCACCACCGCTCTGCGTGAGATCTTCGGAGACGACCAAGTTGGAAGTGGGACCACCGCGATAAATCCACGTCGTGCCCATACCGGTTATGCCCGAGCCGTCGAGCGTAAAATCGACTTCGATTCGATCCGTCTCGAACGTACCCGCGCGAACGGTAATGGTCTCGATCCCCGCGATGGTCGTGTTGTTGTCGAAGCCCTCGGAGACTCCCGTCATGGGAGGAATGGACCCGAAGCGTCGGCAGGCTTCTGCAATCTCGTCAGGCGTGGTCTCAGAGTCCTCGGTAGACAAATTGAAGCCATCGTCACTGGTGAAGCGACTCACGACACGACGCGAAGAACTCTCGATGATTTCTGTCGTCATGACGGTGACCCCCGCCGAGACCTCCTCGTCCCCATTCAAGATAATGGTTTCCCTTTCGTGCACCGCCTTGTAGCCGAGCGGATGTGCGTCGAGGTATCGACCCCAGTCGGCGCATGACCCGACCGTCCCGGCCCCATCGTCGCCGCCACCGGCGCCGTCCGCCCCCGGGCCGCCATCGTCGTTGCAGGCAGTGGACAGCGGGAGGCAAAGAAGGACGACGAGAAGGGTCTTTTGCATGATTTCTCTCTTGCTTGCGGGTCCCGAGCATAGCCTCCCCCGCGCACCCCACCGAAAGGAAGCAGAGAAGTGCCGCCGCGGCGCCGGGTTCTTTGGGGGCAGAGCTTGCGTGAATCCCCTCGAGGGAGGGGTCACATAAGCGTCGTCGCGCACCATTCGAGCCGAAACTGTGCTCGTCGAAGGTTGGCTACCGGCGCACGGCGCGGCAGAACCCGTCGCGGCACCGCGCCGACCACGCGGCCGGGTCGACGTTCACCGCCGGGCACGGCTCGACCACCTCACAGTCGACCACAGCACAGAGTTCCAGCATCGCCTTCTCCCTCTCGGCGGTCATCGCGACCGGCTCCTCGGGGGGGCACGAGCAACAGCCGCCCGTGAAGTCGAGGGTACAGTCGTCGTCACTTCGGCAGTCTTCCGACTCCGGGGGCACCGCCGCGGACGGGGGACGCCCGAGGGGGGCGGTGGGCGGCGACGTCTCGACCGGAGGATCGGCCACGGGCTGCGTCGGTGGCGACGAACCGCATCCCGTCACCGCGAAGGACAGCAACAGCACCAGTACCTCCGCCGCGAAGGTAAACCGCGTCGTTTTCGTTGAAACCAACATGCGCCGTCATTCTATACGTGCGACCGACGTCGTGACCTCCGTCACCCCAGATGGATGAGACGCCCCTCGAGGTGTCGCTTGCCTGAGGTGGGGCTCCGAAGCGTAAAGCGCGTCCCGTCGTCGATGGGCGCAGTGCAGAACGAGACCTCACCTGGCAGGAACACCGGCCGCCGAAACCGGCATTCGAGTCGGGCCGCTCCGTCGGCTTCGCCCAAGCGCGCCGCGACGCGCGCGAGAAGCCACGTCCCATGGGCGATCGCGCCGCGAAACCCAAATGGGCGCGCGAGCAAGCGGTGGAGATGAATCGGGTTGGGGTCGCCCGAGACCGCGCGCCAACGGCGCCCGATGTTTTCGGGGATGGTCCATCGCTCGGCGCCGCGGGCGTCGATGGGGTCGTCTTCGTCGGGCGCCCCGGACGCGCGAGGATCCTTCCAGGGCCCGCGCGCAAGCACCGTCGTCACCCCGTCCCAAGCGAGATCACCGGCGTGCCGAACCTCGGTGTGGAGGTCGAGCTCGGCCCCCTGGCGGGCCGGGCGATGCCCTTCGAGCCATACTTCGACATCGAGAGGTGCCATCTCCGGCAGATCACGGTGTTGCTTCACCGTCTGCGCGACGTGCACCAGGCCAAGCAGCCCCACTGGCATCGCCCGGTCGGACAGGACTTGCGCGTGCAGCGGACCGGCCATCATCTGCGGCGCGAGCAGGGGCAACGTCGGGCCGCGTGGCCCCTCGGTCAGCGCCCGGTAACGACGAAGCCATGCGGACGTCGCTTCGACGCCTGAAGCCCGGCGCGCGATACGAGGTACGGTCCGGCCCCGCAGACCGGGCCGACGCCGAAGCAATCCCCGCAAAAGCGTGCGCGTCGTCGAGGGCAAACCCTCCATCGGAAGACGATACCGCAGATCGCGTCGCCGTGGCGTTCGACGACGTCGCGCGTCACCGGATTACCCTTCAGTGGACGGTCAAGCCGGTCAGATGAAACCCGTCGTTTCCTGCAGCCCGCCCGGCGTCGCGGTTCGGCGCGAAGCGCAAGTGAAGTCGCACGCCATTCACCACATGCTCATCTCGAGGTCCGTTCCGCAGCACGTAGTCGTTGCTGTCCCGCGCCCGCTCGGGAGTGATTTCGCCCTCGAGGCCCAGCGCTTCGAGGAGGGCTGGGGCCGCGATGAACGTTCTCGCCGTCCACACGTCGACGCGGTGAATGGCGGTTGCCCCCGTGCCCATGCTTCGTCGCGACACTCGAAACCGCTCGTTCGCCAGCTTGGCCTTTCTCGCCACCTCGGGCGGCGGCCGCGCGGAGAGACCGCCGTCCGCCGCAAAGATGTCGAGCGACCGTACAAGCATGGCAAGGGCGACCTCGTCGTGAACCACCGTCAGCGTGGGCATGGTAACGACGATCGAGCCTCGAAGCGTATCGTCGCGCCCGAGGGGCGCCACCGTCTCGAGGCCCGCCGACGGCTCGGCATCCGTCTTGACGCCGATGGTGATGATCCCCGGCGACCACCGATCGAGCTCGCCCGAAGTGGGATTCGAGCCCAAACGCCATTGACGCAGCGCCCACGCACCGCTCCGTCCGGGCGTGACCACCGGCGTCGCAATGCCGAGCGCCGCGGCCACTTCTTCGGCGCGGCCCCCCCGGACTTCGTCGGACAAACGGATTTCGGCGCCCGTGGCGGCGGGAAACGAAAACGTCACGCCGTCGGGCAGCGCCAGCTCTCGCGCCACGTCCGCCGTGGGCCGGAAATAAAGGCCCGGCTCGCACGCGAGTCGTTTTACCGCCACGGCGACCACACCCCAGCGGTCGTTGCCCTTCGGCGGGTCCTCACATCGTTCGTTCATCGCCGGGGGGGCTCCGCGCAGATGCGTGACGCGCGACGGAACCGCGACCTGCGCCGACGACGACGGGACGCGCAGCGTACGAGCGTCGCGAGCCGCCGGCACCGGGTCTGCCGGGGCGGCCATCGATGTCGGGGGCATCGGGGCGGTCGGCGACGAGGACGCGCGGGATCCGCCGGGCTCGGAACAGCCCGTCGCCACGACGAGAAGACCCACGGTGAAGCCGAGATGGTGCATGGCCATGAGACGAAACAACGACGCACTGGTTTCAATGCGCGCCGAACGATGACGCAGTCATGATGATCCCACCCCCGAGCGAGGGCGCCGTGAGCGGGTCGGGCGCTCGCGCGTCGGTACGCCGACGTCAGTTGCGCGCGGGATAGGCCCCCTGTGCACACACGACGTACAGCGTGTCCCGGGGGGCGGCGCTGCGCAGGTCGGGGAGCTTGAAGTTGGTGCGTCCGTCGCCGCCGTAAATGGTGCCGTAGAGCGAGAACAGAGCCGAGTTGCTGCTGATGGGCATCGACTGGCCCATCGCGGGCAACCAACCACGTGGCGCGAACGCACCCCCGAACAAACGAATTTCTCCCATCATGCAGTTGGACCCTTCGTTCCACGCGGCCGAGACCGTGGTGCTTCCGGGGACCGTTCGGCCGCCAAAGGCGGTGCTCGAGCTGCCGGGCGGACCCGCGGGACCAGCGGGTCCGGTCTGCCCCCGAGGCCCTCGGACGCCGGCGGGCCCCCTCGCGCCGGGCTTGCCGACGACGTTCCACACCAAGCGTTGCTCCTTCGGCGGACACGCCTTCTTGGCGCCGACGAAGCGCATGAGGCCATCGCCGCGAACGCATGCATGAACTTCGCCCGTGGGGGTGAGCTTCGACTTGATTTGGGCGCCCGCGAGGGCGGATGCGAAACAGACGCCCGTCGCGAGCGCGATCGGCACGGGGCGGAGCAGGTTCTTCATTTGGGTTCTCCTTCTCGGCGTGCGCCGACCTTCAAGCGGCCCGCGCAACGATGGGCGCCATTCTACCCCGAACGGCTGCCCCCGCTCGGGACACGAGCACCGACGCGACGATTCGCCAGGTGACGGCGACCGCCAGCCTGGGTCGACCGCACAGACCCGTTCGACGATGCCCCAAACGGTTCTGCCAATACCGCCGCAGATGCCACTTGCGCGAACCCGACGGTTTCGGTGAACTCAAACTCATGGTCACACAGCATCGTGCCGTCCTCTTGCGTCTCTTGGCTTGCGGCGCCCTCCTTGCGGCGTGCGGCGAGGGTGGCGCGATAGGAGACGATGAAGGCGACACGCGCATCACCAGCGCGACGACATCAGGCAGCGGCCCCGCCGGGAGCGGAGGCGGGGCTACCGGCGCATCGGGTGGGGGCTCCGGTCGGGGTGGATCCGGGCCCGGAGGGGGCGCCTCGACCACCACGGGCGACGGAGGCGGGGGTGGCGGCATGGGCGCATCCACGACGTCGGGCGGGGGGGGAATGCCGCCCGTCGCGTGCGACTATGAGGTCGTCAATGGACTGATGGTGATCGAGGCAGAGGATCTTCCCCTTTCCGGCAACTGGCAGACGGCGACGAGCGAGGGGAACTTCACCGGGAGTGGCTACATCCTTTGGACCGGCAACAGCCAAAACAACAACCCGGGACAGGGTCTCATTTCCGTCGATGTCAACGTCCCCGTCGCCGGACGCTACCGGTGGCGATGGCGGAACCGGATCGGCATGGGCAACAACACGACCGAGCACAACGACACCTGGCTCCGTTGGCCTGGGCTCGACGTCGAAGACTACTACGGGATGAGGATGCAAAACGGAAATGAGACGAGGCGCTATCCCAAGCCGACGTGTAACAACAACGCCCTGATGACGATGATCGAAATGGACCCCAACGTGACTACGGCTCAGTGCCCCAACGGGTCGACGGAAGACGGCTGGATGAAGATCTACTCGTCAGGCGCCAGCGATTGGAGTTGGTCGACCCGAACCAGCGACAACGACGCCCACGACATCTTCGTGGTCTTCGATCAACCCGGAGTCTACACCTTCGAAATGTCAGCCCGGGCCGACTTTCACCTCATCGACCGCATCGTTCTCCACGAAGAAGGTCTCGCCAACGGTATCACGCAAGACCTCAACAACGCCGCCACCCCTTGCAATTGAGCTTTCGGTTCACGGAGAGCCGCGGACCATCTCGACGAGCATCCTGAAAAGCGCTTCCGCCTCACGACGTCGTCGTTGCGGCGGGGTATCGATGTCGAGCCGTGTCACCACCCGACCACTGCGCAAGACGACCGCGACCTCGTGGGTCGTCCACCGGCACCGGGACCATCCGGGGATCCCGCTGGGCGCCGCGACCCTCCAGTCGCTACGACCGATGGTCGAGCGGGAAGGCCAACCTTCGTTCCGCGATTCGCGCGCGGCGCAGGGACGTCGGCGCCCGATCCCCCCCAAGACTGGCACGGCGTGGCACACACACGGGCGGGCGTAAGCCCCGAAAACCGTATGGCAATCGGCGTGGCACCCTAGTTGCAACTCGGTAGCGCCATGAGGTTGCCGCCACCGATGAGGCTGCCACCGAAAGCGACAACATGAAATCTTACACTTTTTTTTCCGCTGCCGTCACCATCGCCCTTGCGTCGGCGTGCTCCTCCGAAGTCACCTTTGGGTCCGATGGAAGCGGTGGAAGCGGTGGAAGCGACGGCGGCGGGACCGTCGGTCCAAGTGCCGGTACGGACGCAGGCAGTGGCACCGGGTTGAGTGGCGTCGGCGGGAGCATCGATGTCTGTGGCGGATTCGACGACCATCAACCGCGCGAGACGTTAGAGATCCTCGTCACCAACGGGACCACGCAGCCCCTCTACCTTCCGACCGACTGCGGCACCGTGCGTCTCGATATCGTCGGTCTCACCGGCGACGGATCGGTCCGATACACGCAGGAACGCGATATCTGCGTATCGACCTGTGAGGACCAACAGACCGACGGCCCGATCGTCTGCGGCGCTTGTCAGCAGACGGTGATCGAGCTCGTGCCTGGCGACACCTACGCCGTCGTGTGGGACGGCCAGGGCTACCGGAACCGCGATATGCCCCGTAGCTGTTACGCCTCGGATGGGTTTGGAGATCTGTGTCCTCAGCGGGTCAATGCACCCCTGGGCGAGGCGTTCGAAGTGGCCGCCATCGCAGGCGATGTGTGTCGACGCGTCGACGCATCCGATGCGCCGTGCTCCTGTGACGACGACGGCGAATGCGTCGGCGCCATTGCTGGACCAACCCACGCTGCGGAAGCCGTCGCCTCCCTCGGCGTCGACGGCGAGGTGGAACTCACCCTCTTCTGAGCGCGCAGACGCCGCCACGCGTGGATAACGCCGCGTCTCGGCCCGGGTCGACGTTCATCGCAGCGTCTCCGCGAAGAGGGGTTCGCCAACCGCATCACGGAAGACCTCAACTGCGCCGCCACGGTGGATCGAGCTTATTTTCGAATTCTTTGACACGCCGATACCCGCGGCCGGAACGCGCGAGTAAAGCTCGGGCGTGACGCCGCGCGACAACCTTCGGCTCGAAGAAGCGCTCGGAGCGGCCCAACGGGCGCTGCGGGCCCTGGAAGCGATGGTGTCCCACGAAGAGACCGCCTCGGGCGCTCATGCCGTCAGGCGCGCCATCGGGGCCATGCTGGACGCCATCGATGGCCGCGAAGCATTTGGATCCTCGATGGGGCGGGCGCGGGCGGCCGCATCGCTGGCGTTGGCGGTCGTTGCGGGGGGCGCCCCAGACGTCGAAGAGGCGGCGCTCGCGGTGGAGGAGCGCGATGCGCTCGACGCGTTACAGCGTGCCCTCGCGGCGCTACCGGCGGCTTCCGAAGCGGGGCGACCGTCTTCGGCCGCCCGTCCCCCCGACCGGGGTATCGACCGCGCCGTGCCTCCGTGGCGCATTTCGGAGGACGAGCCGGGCCTTTTCGACGTACCGCGGAACACGCTGCTGCCCCTCGGTGCGGTCGTTGCCCCGCTGCCCCCGACCCCCTTCGACGTCGAGGCCTGGGCCGAGCACACCGAAGCGCTGGTGGCCGCGTTGCAGGGGGGCGGCGACGCGCCACCGGCGCCCCTTCATTCGGGGCGGCAAGAGCATTCGGGGCTGCAAGAGGATTCGCTGCGCGCGGCGGCGTCGGACCTGGAGGCGCGGGTGGCGCAGATCAACCGGCAGCTTCCCGACACCCCGAGTACGCCCCGGCGCGAGGCGGCCCGCGAAGATGACGACGCCGCGATAGGACGCGTCCTGGCCCCCTCGACCGACCCCGGCGGCGCCCTGCCCGCCCCCGCGGTGCCGTCCGCGGAGCAACTTCGGCAGCGTCACGTCCGGCAACTCTTCGAGGAGCTCGGCATGTGCGGGTGGCAACGCCGTCCGCTCCTCGGGGACGACTGGCGGGACCTCATCGCCCTGGAGCAGCGACTCCTGGCGCTCGGCGATGCCGTGATCGGGTACGGCGCGCCCGCGCTCGCGGCGCTGGAGCCGTGGGCACGCGATGCGCCCGCGCCCGAGCCGATGCGGGTATACGCCGCTGCGTTCGTGGCGGGGATCGCGGCGGGGCGCGACGCGCTGGCGGCCGCGGAGCGCGTGCTGTTCGCCCACGATCCCCACGACCCCGACATCGTCGAGGCCTTCGTCGACGCCCTCGTGGCGACCCCAAACCCCGACAACGATGAAGCACTTCGCGCGCTCCTCCGCGCCCCCTCCGCGGTCCTGAGGGCCGGCGCCGTGACGGGCCTCGCCCGCCGGGGGGCACTCACGTTCGACGAGGCCGACGTGGCGGCGGCGGACGAGCCGGCCGTGGCCGCCGCGGCGAGCACCTTCCTCGCGACCTCGGTCCACCCCTACGCGCGGGAGCGTTTGGACCAACTCGTCGCCCGCGAGGGCGAAACGCCGTCGCTCGATCGCGCCCTCTGGCACGCCCTGGCGCTCGCGCACCATCCAGATGCCGCGGTACACCCACACGCCGCCCTCGACCATTCCGACCTCGCCCCGGACGCCGCGATGGCGCTCGCCCTGGTCGCCGACCGAGAAGACGCCCGCGCCCTCATCGAACGAGCACGAGCGAAGCCCTCCGCGGCGCGCTACCTATCGCTCGGATGGGCCGGCCACCCCGAGGCCATTCCGATGCTCATCGATGCGCTCGAAGAACCAAAGGAAGCGTTGGCGACCGCCGCCGCCTGGGCGCTCTACCGGCTCGTTGGCGCCGAAGGGCCCGACGCATTCGATCCCGTGGCCGTCGACCCGGAACACCTCCTCCCGTCGCCGTCGTCATCTTCGCCGGCCCCTTCGAGCGCGGCCCTCGGCGATGCGGCAAACACACCCGACGAGCTGAGCACCCCCACCCGAAGCGCCGACTTTTGGCGCCGCCGCGCCAAGAACCTCAACCCAGACCAACGCCTGCGGTTTGGCGTGCCCTACGAACCGGATCACGCACGGCAAGAGCTTCGGCGGAGTGGCTTCGACCCTCCGACCTCGCCCGGGGCGCGGGCTTGGCTGCAGCGCGAGCTGGTGGTTCGAACCGGGCGCTACGTCCCCTGGCACGAGACCGACTGGGTGGTTCGTCAGGACCGCGCTATCGCTCGCTGGGCGCGCGAGGTAGAACGGGTGTCGGTGGCGCCGGGGAGTTTCGCCCGGGCGATACGACGCGGGGACGAATGACGGGGATCGAAGCCGTTCGATTGATGGGCGAGGGGTTGCCCGCCGACCTCGTCGTCTCGCGGGTGTTGGTCGACGAAGCGCTGAGTCGACCCTACGTAGCTCGGGTCGACGTTCTCACCGAGGACCCAACCTTTCTCGTTTCAGATTTGATGCGGCAGCGCTTGGCGCTGACCCTGGAGGGCGCCGGCCGTCAGGGCCGGATCGTCGACGGGATCGTGCGGGCGGCCGCGCTGACCGAGGTGGTGGGCGCGCGAGTGGCGTTCACGGTCGAGCTTCAGCCGAGCCTGGCCGCGTTGTCGCAACGGGTGGGAAGCCGAATCTTCCAGGACCAGACCGCGGTCGACATCATCAAGACGATGCTCACAGAGGCCGCGGTCGACGCTCGCGCCGAGTGGCGTCTCCAGCACGAGCACGCGGAGCGCCCGTACACGGTGCAGTACCGCGAAAGCGAATTGAACTTCGTGTCGCGGCTGCTCGAGGACGAAGGCATTCACTACTTTTTCGTTCACGACGCCGATGGCCATCGTCTCGTCTTCACCGATGTCATCGATGGCTTCGGCGGCGACGAGACCTTCCGCCTGTCGGCCCTGGGCGTGAGCGGCGCGCTGCCGGTCGCGTCCGTACGTCGTCGTCGTCGCCTGCGTCGGGCGGCCGTGCACCTCCGTGATTACGATCCAGAACGTCCCGCCGTGGCGCCGGAGTCGACGGCGACCGCCGACGCGCCGCTGACCTTTGGCCGCTACGCGTACCCCGGCGGGTTCGTCGACGGCGACGTGGCGGCCCGGCGGGCGCAGGTCGCGCTCGATGCCGACCGACACGACGCCGACGAGATCAGCCTGCAGACGCCGACGACGGGCCTCTACCCCGGGGCGGTCTTCACCCTCGAGGGCGTTCCCGATGCGCGGTTCGAGGGCCGGTTTGTCGTGAAGCGCATCGAAAGCCACGCGAGCGGGGAGACGAAAAAGGTCGACGCCACGGTCGTCGCCGTCCCCGACGGCGTACGTCACGCCCCGCCCCGTCGTGCCCATCGCCCCCGGGCTCCGGGCGTGATGTCGGCGCGGGTCGTGGGCGAGACCGAAGGGTCGCAGCAGATCCATACCGATGCTCTGGGGCGGGTGAAGGTCATGTTTCCCTGGGACCGCTCGGGCCGCAGCGACGCCACGGCGAGCACGTGGTTGCGGGTTCAACAACTCAACCTCGGGGGCGCGATGATCCTGCCGCGCGTGGGGTGGGAGGTCGCCGTCGCGTTTCACCACGGCGACCCCGACCGGCCTTACGTCGTCGGACGGCTCTACGACGCCGAGAACGCGCCTCCGGCGGCCCTGCCCGCCGAAGGACCGAGCACCGTGTTGTCGTCGCGGGTGTCGCCGGGGGGCGCGGGCGAAAATGCCATCGCGCTCGGTGATGGCGCGGGAGGTCAGACCTTCGCCATGAACGCCCAGAAGGACCTCAACGTGGTGGTGGGCGATGGTCGCGAAGAGACGGTGGCGGGCGGAGAAACCGTCAAGGTCGGCGCCAACGCCGCCGTCACCATCACCGGCGCCGACGCGCAAACCATCGGGGGCAACCAGACGGTCGACGTCGGCGATGCCCGCCAGAACAAGGTCGGCGGCGCCCAGACCGTCAGCGTCGGAGGCAGCGAGACCATCACCACCCTCGCCAACCTCAAGGAAAGCGGCGCGGCTCGCGACGAGAGCATCGGCGGAAACCGCCTCACCATCAGCAACGGGGTCCGCGATGGCGTCGCGTCCGCGCTCACCCGCAGCGTGGGCAGCGTGCAGGGCCTGCTCGCCGCCGCCGGGGTGGTCGAGACATGCGGGGGTGCCCTCAGCACGAGTGCGGGGGCGGTGATCGGCCACGTGGTCGGGGGCACGCACGCCGAGGTGGTTTCCGGCGCCAAGAGCCAGAGCTGCACCGCGGCGGAAGGTCATCTCGCGGCGGGCTACGAGCAATCTGCGGCGAGCGTGACCCAACTCGTCGGGGGCGCCCGGGTCCGGCTCGTTAGCGGCGACATCACCCTGAAGGCGCCGCAGATCATGATCGGCGGCGGCGCCGGGCACCTCATCGCCGCGGGCGGGAGCGTGAAGCTCAACGGCGGGCCGATCACCATCAAGGGCCCCGCCATCAAGCTCTCCGGCATCATCAACAAGAGCGGGGGCAGCCTGAAGATGGGCTGAGCGACGCGATGGACTGGACCGTTTCGCTCGATCTCGCCGGCCAAACCTTGGCTGTGGACGAGCTGACCCACACGGAGCGGCTCGATGCCGTACCCCGGACGGAGGTCGTCTTCGATCTATGGGATGAGGCGCCGCCCATCGATGCCTGGTTGGGGGAGACGGCCGCGGTGACCCTCGACGACACCAGTGAAACCCCGCCGCGCCGCATAGCAGGGGTGGTGATGGACGTCGCGGGGGGTCGCCCTCGATACGAGCAGGGCCGCCGGGTGATCCCGGTGACGCTCGGGCTCGGCCCTCGGTGGGCCCGTCGTGCGCTCGGCCGCGATGCGCGCATCTTCCGCCGCGCCTCGGCGACCGCCATCGCCGAAGAGGTGCTGTCGGGCCTCGACGTGGCGATCACCACCGGCGCCTCCCTCGCGGAGCGCATTCACACCGTGCAGTACGGCGAATCCGACGTGGTGTTTCTGCAGCGTCTCTTGGCCGAGGAGGGCCTGCACTTCGCGGTGCCCACCCGCGGCGAGCGCGATGTGATCGCGATCTTCGACGCCCCCCTCGGGCCTGCGGAGCCGCCGCGCCTTGGCGTTCGGCTCGGCGCAGGGATGGTCGCCGGCCCCGACGAAGCCACCGCCCTGTCGCTACGAGAAGAAGTCCGTCCTGGGAAGATCAGCCTGCGCGACGCCGACTTCGAGCGCCCTCGCCTCGGTCTCCACCACGAGGCCGAAGCCGACGAAGACACGAGCCTCGAGCTCTACGACTTCCCCGGGCGCTTCAAAGACGATGGAGACGCGCGGGCCCAGCGCCGACTGGAGGCCGCACGTACCGGGCGTCGTCGCGTTACGGCCACCACCGGCGCCATCGGCCTCGCCGTCGGCCATACCGTCACGCTCGAGGGCCATCCCTATGCCCCGCTCAACGGAGAGGTGCTCATCGAAGAGATCCGGATCGAATACGTGCGGGCCGACGACCGTGCCGCGACGCGCTTTGTGGGGGTCCCGACCGCCGACGGTCCGACCCGGCCCGCCCTACGGCCGGTGGCGTGCCGCATCCCCGGTCTGCAGACGGCGGTCGTAACCGGACCGGCCGGCGAGGAGATCAGCGCCGACGGGCACGGCCGGGTCACGACGTGGTTCACGTGGGACCGGCGTCAAACCAAAGACGAAACCGCGAGCTTGCCCATTCGCACCGTGCAGTTGCCGCTCGGCCAAAGCCAGCTCACGCCCCGGATTGGATGGGAAGTGAGCATGCAGTTCTTCGAGGGCGACGCCGACGCCCCGCTCGTCACCGGACGGCTGATGAACGCGGCCACCCCACCGCCGTACCCACTTCCGGGCAACCGGACGAAGTCATCGCTGCAGACCACGACCACTCCGGGCGGCGGCACCGTCAACGAGATCCGTTTCGACGACGCGGCCGGCGCCGAGGAACTATTCATGAACGCCTCCGGCAACGCGAGCGTCAGCGCGGGCAACAACGCGACCGATGGGGTAGCGGCCGACGAGGTGCGAACCATCTCCGGCGACCAGGGTATCGAAGTTCTGGGCGGCTTCACCGGCACCTTCGAAGCGACCCAGTCGATCGATGTCGGCGGCGACCATACCACCAACGCGGCCACCAAAGGCATCGACGAGGTCGGCTCGCACGCGCTCGACGTGGGCGGCAGCCGCTCGCTGACCATCGGCGGCGACTACAAAAAGACGGCCAGCGGGGGCTCGACCTGCGCGATCGGCGGCAACTCCATCGACTTGGTGATGGGCACCCACGACACCGAAGCCGCGAGCATCAGCGAAACCATCGGCGCCGCCGACCTGACCCTGACGGCGACCAAATCGGTCACGGTCAGCGCCGCGCACGACGAAACGGCCGGCGCCGCCAAAATCATCGCCGCCGGCGGGGCCCGCACCGTGTCGGCCGCATCGTTGGAGCAAACCGTCTCGGGCGCGGTCGGCGCCCTCGTCAAAGGAAACCGCGGCGAGAGCGCGGGCGGGGACTTCACCGAGGTCGCGGGCGGGGCCCAAGTCATTCAAGCCACCAACGTCACCCTCAGCGGCGACAGTCTCGTGTCGCTGGTGATGGGCGGCTCCACCCTCACCCTCACGCCGGGCCTCGTCGCCATCGCGGGCGCCACCATCACCCTCGACGGCACCGTCGTCGAATCCGGACCGGTGCTCGACCTGTGATGGACGCCACCCTCAGCCTCGATGGGGTCGCGTACCCCGTGGGCCAATTCGACTTGCAGCACGTCGTGGGTCGCCCGGGCGACGCCGAGATCACCGTGACCGTCCCCGACGCGACCGATCCAGACGCCTGGCTCGGCGCCCCGGCCGCCCTGTGGTTCGGCGGGGACCGCGAAGGAGCGTCGCCCCCGGGGGCGTTCGCCGGAGTCGTCACCGAAGTCGAGGTGGGCTGGGCGGCGCGCACGGGCGGCGAAAACCGGCGCGAAGTCTCGCTCCGGCTTCAGTCGAGCCTGGCGTTATTGGCGCTGACCGTCGACCACCGGATGTTCCGGCGTCAGGACGTCAAAGGGATCGTGAGCCAGCTTCTCGAGGAGCACGGTCTCGGGCCCGAGCGTCAAAGCTGGTCGCTCGCCGGGTCGTATCCCGAACGCGACTACGTGGTGATGTGGGGCGAGTCGGCGCTCGACTTCATCACGCGACTCTGTGAGCTGGAAGGCATCGTCTTTTGGTCGGACCGCGACGACGATGGCGAGGTGGTCGTGTTTTCCGACCGCACCACGGGGGCCGAGGCGCTCTCCGGCGGCCCGTTGGCGGTGCGGGCGACCGAGGGTCTCGACGAGGGCACCGACCAGCTCGTTCGGCTGACCGCTCACGGCGCCGTGCGGGCGGGAACGGTAACCCAACGCGACGCCTCGTTCCTGACCCCCGCCCTCGACGTGGAGGCGACCGTGGCCGCCGATCGCGATACCGAGATCGAGCGTTATTCGTTTGGCGATGGTGGCGACGACCCCGCACGGGTGCAGCAGCTCGCCCAGGTGGCGCTCGAAGCGCACCGGGCCGACGCCTACGTCGTGGCCGGCGGCGGATGCTGCGCGCGGCTCACTCCAGGCCGCATCGTCATCATCGTTGGCGCCGACGAGCGCGACGGCACCTACTTCTGCCGCTCGGTGGTTCACCGCTTCTCTGGCGATGGCGACGGCCGGAGCCTCGTGACGGAGGCGACCTTCGTGCCTCAGGACATGCCCTACCGACTGCCGGCGGTGACGCCCCGCCCTCGGATCGACGGCGCGGTCGCGGCGGTGGTGGGCGCCGCAGAGGGGGCGGAGCCGGAGACCATCCATACCGACGAGCACGGCCGGGCCAAGGTGCGGTTCGTATGGGACCGGCGGGAGGCGCCGCCCGACGATGCATCGTGCTGGATGCGGGTCACCCAACCGCAGACGTCCGGCTCGCTCATGCTGCCGCGGGTGGGATGGGAAGTGACCGTGACCCACGAGCATGGCGACCCCGACCGACCGATGATCACGGGACGGCTCTACAACGGCGCCACCCCGCCGCCCTACGCGCTGCCCGAGGGCAAGACGCGCAGCGCACTGCAGACCGCGAGCTCGCCGGGGGGTCAAGGCCGCAACGAGATTCGCTTCGAGGATGCCGCGGGGGCGGAAGAGATCCGCATCGAGGCGCAGAAGGGCCACACGCTGGCCACCGCCGGCGACAAGTCGACCGAGATCGGCAATCAATACAAGCAGGAGGTGGGTGGTACCCGTACCCTCGACGTTGGGGGCGACCAGAGCATCAAGGTGACCGGGGGCATGCTGACCGGAGTCACCGGCAGCCAGACGGTGACCATCGGCGGCAGCCGTACCGAGAGCATCAACGCGGCGCGCACGGTGCAGTCGGGGGCCATTGCGATGAGTGTCGGAGGCGATCAGACGGGCATGATCGGAAACCCGCTCGAAGGCGCGATCGCGCTGGGGGCGGCGATGGCGAAAGAAGCGGCCGAGGAGGCGGCGGCCGAGGCGTTCGAGGCGCTCGACGCCGCGGCGGCCCAAGCGGTCGACCAGGTGATGGCGCCGGTGACGGGCCTGCAGGAGCAGGCGGCGCAAATGACGGGGATGGTGGGCCAGATGGCGATGCCGGGCGGCGCCATGGGAGGCGGCGGCGGCGGGGGTTTGCCGTCGCTTCCGACCCCGCCGGTGCCGAGCCCGTCGGCGATGATTCAGTCGGCAATGGGCGACCATTTGCCCCAGGGGTTTGGCGGCGGCGACGGCGGCGGGAGCTCCGAGGCGAATGAGGCGGGGCCGGCGGCCGCGGTGGGGGCGACGGGGGGCGCCGACAACGACGACGGACCGGGCCATTTCATCCTCGCCGCCGCCGCGAGCCACAGCGAAGACATCGGCGGGATGCGGTTCGCGGTCACCGCGGGCGAGACGACCATCACGACCAGCGGCGACCGGAGCGTGTCGGCGGGCGCGGCGATCGCCGACCTCGTCGCGGGCAACCGGGTGAGCAGCTGCGCGAGCAAGACCGAGAGCGCGGTCGGCTTGGTGGTGATGGCGGGCGGCGGGGAGTCGGAAGAGATCGGCGGCGCGCGGACGACCAAGGTCGGCGGCGCCATCGTCGACAAGGTCACCGGCGACGCCGAAGTGACCGCCGGCGGCTCGATCAAGATGGCGGCGGCCTACTTGCGCATCAAAGCCTCGTCGTCGATCAAACTCGAGTGCGGGGGCAGCAGCGTGGAGATCAGCGGCGGCGGCGTGGTGATCTCGGCCCCGCTCATCCAGATCGCCGGCGCCACCATCAAACAACCCGGCACCGTGGCCGAGGGATCCTGAGCGGGGGGGGCGAGCGATGGATGCACCGAGGGTCGACAACCGAACCGACTTCGCGGTCGCGCTCCCGCGGCTGTACGCGCGAGATGGCGAACGGCAGGTCGTGATCGTCAAGTCGACGTGGCTGCTCGAGCCGGGCGCGCCTGCGCTGTCGTTGGCCACCGAGGCCGAGCGCCGTCCCGTCCGCTACGCCGACGAGCCGTGGGGCGACCCGGCCGAGAGCAGTCCGCGCTACCCCGCCGACGCCGAGGCGGCAGAAAAGACCGGCACCGACGTGGTGGTGGTCGCCGACGCGTGGGCCCCGATGCGTCGCGACGGGTCGCGGCCTCCGGTCGCGCAGTTCGACGCAGAGGCGCGCGTCGGTGCATTGCGTTCGATGGTGCGGGTGCACGGGCCGCGGGTGTTCGTGGGGGGTCGCGGCTGGGGGGTGACGACGGCGCGACCGACGACGCGGGTGCCGCTGCGGTGGGAATTTGCCTTCGGCGGACGCGACACGACGGACTTAGCCCAGGTGGTGGAGGAGCCGCGCAACCCCTACGGCCGCGGCATCGTGCGCAAGCCCGAGGCCCGTACCCACCAGCCAGCGCCGCAGATCGAGCGGCCCGACACGCCGCTCGGTCTGGTCGGGGTGACGCCGGCGCCCGCGGGGATGGGGGTCGTGGGGCGCACGATGCGGCCGCGGCGCGACCACCTGGGCACCTATGACGACGCGTGGCTCGAGACGTGGGCGCCGTTTCCCCCCGAAGACCGAGACCCGCGGTTTGCCCAGGTGGCGCCGCCGGAGCTGCACGCGGAGATCCCGCTGCGGGGCGGCGAGCCGGTGGTGCTGGCGCGGCTTTCTCCCTACGCCGACGTCCTCCGTTGCCAACTACCGACGGTGGCGACCCGGGTAGAAGTATCGGTGAAGGGGCGAGCGGTGGTGCGCACATCGCCGCCCATCGACACGGTCATCGTCGATAGCTACCCCTGGGCAGACGAAGCGTTGGCAGCGGCGGGTCGCACCGAAGCGCCGTGGTTGGTGGTGGAGGTGGTCCAGCGGACGAGCGTACCCGCCGCGCGGCGCACCGGCGACGTGGCGGTGCGGATCGATGAGGTGGGGCAAAGACTGATGGCCGAAGTCGCAGGGCCGCGGGGGGCCGCCTGATGGAGTGGCCCGAGCCGTGGGCGGTGGTCGCGGCGGGCGCGCGCACGCCGTTGGCGTTGGGCGCCCAGCCGAATGCGCTGACGCTGCGCACCGGAATGAATGCGCTCGGAGGCCTGCCCTACCAAGGACGCGATCGCGACTACGTACTCGGGGGCGCAGTGGAGCTGTTTCCCTGGGATTGGAGCACTACCCAGCGCGCGGCGGCGCTGGCGGCGAGCGTGACCCGAGAGGCCCTGGAGCAACTGCGGCGCGACGGCGTGGTCCGCGGAACCGAGCTGCTGGCGGTGTGGGGAACGTCGGTCGCCGGCGCGGGGGCGGAGGTCGAGCGCTCGGTGCGCCGGATCTGCCCCGACGGGACCGCGGTGCAGGTGGTGGAGGAAGGAGCGCAGTCGACGGTCGATCTGCTGGCGCTCGCGCGCGATGAAGTGGCGGCGCGCCGGGCGACGACGGTGCTGTGGGGCGGGGCGCACTCCGACATCAGTGCCGCCGCGGTGGCGGCCCTGATCGAACAGGATCGCCTCTGTGACCCGCTGCACCTCGACGCGGTGATCCCGGGCGAGGGGGCGGCGGTGGTCGCGCTGCGGCGCGGGCACGGACGGGCGCGCGCGACGCTGTCGGGGGCGGGGGTCGCGCCGGCGAGCTTTACCGACGACGACGATCTCCCGGTCGACGCGACCGCCTGGACGACCGCGGTGAAAGCAGCCGTGCAGGGCGCGCCGGCGGGGTGGGTGGTGAGCGACTTGGGGTACGAAGGCTTTCGCATGCGCGAGTGGGAGGCGGTCCAACTGCGGGCGCGGGCGCAGCTCGGCGAACCGTTCCGCTGGGAGTACCTCGCGCAGCGCACGGGGCGGCTCGGGGCGGCGCTGATCCCGTGGACGGGGGCGGTGGTCGCCGCCGGCGCCAACGTCGGGTGGGCGCCTTCGACGTCGGTGCTGGCCACCGGGGGGACGAGCGCTGGTCGCCGCGCCGCCGTGTGGTGGGAGAGCACGCCGCTAACGAAGGAAGAACTGGCCCAGACACGGCTGGCCCAGGAGAAACTGGCCCAGCAAAAACTGACAGAGCAGGCGGGGGCGTTGGAAGAGCGGGCCGAGCCGCGGCCGCGGGGCGTCGAGGCGGGGAGGACCGAGCCGTGAATACCGCGCCGGCCCCGAATGCGGCGGCGCCGCCCGGGATGTGTCCCGGGGTCTTGGTGCAAGGCGGCGGCGGCGCGGGTGGCGGCGGCGGG
>JBCCLB010000007.1:0-157451 GCA_039027095.1 Myxococcota bacterium | reverse complement strand
GGGAGGCGGCGGCGGCGGGGGCGCCGGCGGCCGCGGCGGTACCGGCGGCCGCACGGGCGGCGGAGGTGGTGGTGCCGGGGGCCGCACCGGCGGTGGGGGCGGCGCTGGCGGCGGCACGGGGTCTGGGGTCGCCTCGGCGCTACTCGCCGCGGGCGCCGCCGTTTCGGAGGCCGCCGGGACCGTCGCCGTTTCGGCGGGCTCGGGGGGCTCTTCGGGTTCAGGCGGCTTCGGGGGCGCCGCGTCGGCGGCCGTTGCGGACGTCGTGGGCGGAGGGGGTGGTTCGGGTTCTCCCTTGTCGCGTTGCGTATAGAAGTAGATGGCTACGCCGATGACGACCACCGCGAAGGCGATGGGCAGAATCTTCGATCCGCCTTCTTCCTCCTCGGGCTCGTGCGCCACCACCGGTCGCGCTTTGGCCACTCGGGGCGGTGGGCTCTTTTCGGCGGGCGCGCCAACGTCTTTGTCACCCGTGGGTTTCGTGGGAGCGTCTTTCGGCTTCGCGCTAGCGTCGTCGTCGTCGTCGTCGTCCGCGGTCTTCGCCGCCGCGGCGTCGTCTGACGTCTCGTCTTTCGCGGAACTCTTGGACGAGGATGGCGAGGACGAGGATGGAGCCGGCGCTGGGGACGGTTCCGCGGACGCGTCATCTTCGTCCTTCGGGGCGTCGACGTTGGATTTCGCGGCCGCATCCAGCTCTGCTTCATCCCCGGAGTCAGCGTCCTCCTTGGCGGGTGGTTCCGACGCGGCTGCCTCCGCCGCCTCGTCGTCGTCCCCTCCCCCGGTGGCCGCTTTGTCGGCGGTGGGGGCTGCCTTGTCTTCGGAATCGTCGGTGCCCCAGCCGGCATCGGCCTCGTCGTCGTCTGGGGTGCCTCCGAGTTCGTCCATGCTCCCCCCGGCGCTCTCCAGGGCTTGTTCGAGCAGCTCGGCCGCCTGTTTCATCACCGTCCGCTCCTCGGGCGGCGGCATGTCCTCTTCGGAGCTGGCCGTGGGGAACATCGGGCTGCTCTCGCCCCCGCCGGCACCGTCTTTCGCATCGCCGCCGCCGTCGGCTTCGGCCTTGAGCGCCGCGACTTCGTCGGCCCCGATCGCTCCGAGGCCGAGCAGGGTTCCCTTTTTCTGCTTCGGGGCGGTGCCGGCCTTTTCCTGGGCGAGACCTCGGTCGTACTTCGACTCGGCGCCGTCTTGGGCCTCGACGAGTCGCGCGATCAACGCGCGCGACTTCTCGTCGAGCTTGATGAACTTCACGCCCATGCCCTGCGTTTCGTCCTCGGCCTCGCCGGGTTCATCTCGCTTCCAGACGACGCGGCCCACGCCCGCGAGGACCGCCTCGTCCTCCGCGATGCGGATTTCGAACTTGAGCAACGTCCCCGGCGGAAACGGCTGCGACGTCTTGATGAAAATGCCGCCGCGGCTCACGTTGTCCGAGTGGTGCTCGACGAATTCGTCGACGGTGGCGCTCTTGTAGCGCACCGTCATGCTCAGCACCTTGGCGCGGGGGTGGTTCCGTTTATCCTCAGCCATGAAGTCTCGTAACCTCGATGCGACGAAGCGCAGCCGACGTAACCGAAACGTCTGGGGGCCACACTCCTCGGGGTGAACGCGGCGGATGGTAGCCCCAAAAACCAAGAGAACCCAACTTCCCTTTGGAACCGATTTCGAAGGCGACGTCGTCGGCCCTCCGGCCGGGTTGTCAGCCCTTCGGAAAGTGGGTAATTCCGCGCCATTCCCCATGCCGAACCGCCCCGCCTTCCGCCTTCTGCCACGCGTCGTACGTCGCTGGGTGCCCGAGGGTTGGGTGTCCGCGGGCTGGGTCTCGAGGGGCTGGGTCTCGCAGGGCTGGGTCTCGCAGGGCTGGGTCTCGCGTGCCCGCGCGGGAACGGGTGCGACGCGGTCGCGGGCGTCATGGGCCGCGGGGGTGTTGCTGACGGCGGCTTGTGGGGCGCCCGGAGGCGCCGAGGCCGAAGCCGAGACGCCCACCCCCGACCCCTCGGCGTCCTCCGTCGGGTCGGCCGATGCACCCGGGGCGAGCCAGGTCGTGGAAGTGGGTCCAGAGCGGCCGGACGAGTTGCCCCCGGACCGTGCCAAGCCCCGGGTCGGCGCGCTCGGCTTCGCCACGACTGTGTACGCCAAGCCGAGTCGGCGATCGGCGAAGCTCGGGTACCTCCGCGTCGGCGCGCAGGTCGAGCGCGAGGCCGAGCCGGCGGGCACCCGAGGGTGTCGCGGGGGCTGGTACCGCATCGAGCCCCGTGGCTATGTCTGTGTGGGCGAGGAAGCCACGCTCGACGTGCCGGAGGGCGAGACGGAGACCGGCGGCCACCCCCTTTTGCGGGCCGCGGCGCAGCGGCCGAACCGGGACAAGCCCTTGCCGTACCGCTATGGCTTCGTGCGGTCGGTCTTGCCTTTTTACCTCCGGGTGCCCACCGCGAAGCAGCAATTCAAGAGCGAGTTCAAGCTGGAAGAGCACCTCGAGTGGTTCAAAGAGCACCGCGACGAAGTTCAGCGGGCAGGCCTGGGGGCCCTCGACCTCGCCGTCGACATCGAAGGCCGGGTCATCGCGAACAAACGCCTCGGGGAACTGGGGCGAGAGCACAACACCGCCGAGCTGTCGGTCGGCCCTCTGTTCGGGGCGGAGGATGACGACGACCCCCCCCCGTTTTGGCTTCGGGACGGAGAGCGGCTCATCCCCAATATCTCGGCCTTTCGGGTGCCGGACTACGCGGTCTTCGCCGATCGTGCGCGCCGGCACACCGGCCTCGCCTTCGTCGGGAGTTTCCAGGCGGGTGAGCACAGCCTGAAGCGACGCTTCGGCATCACCACCGACTTGAGACTCGCGCCGACCACCAAGGTCAAACCCGACAGCGCCTCACCCTGGCACGGGGTCGAGCTCGAGGGATCGGGTTGGAACCTTCCTCTCGCGATGGTGAGGAAACGCGGCGTCCAGGCCCACCGGATCGACGATGGGATCGCCACGCCCGTGGCGCCCTTGGCCCGGCGGTCGGTGCTCGCCCTGTCCGGCAAGGTCAAGAAGGTCGAAGGGGAGCGTTACCTGCAGCTCGACGACGGGCGCTACGTCTTCCACGAGGACGTCGGGGTGGCCGTTCGGCCCCGCAAGTTCCCCGCGCTCTCCGCGGCGGGGGAACGGTGGGTCGAAATCGACCTCTCCGAGCAAGTGTTGACGCTCTGGGAGGGAACGAAGCCCGTGTTCACCACCCTCGTGTCGACAGGCCGCCCGGCCATCGGCGATCCGGACGCCACCACGGCCACGCCCCGGGGCATCTTTCGCGTTTACGCCAAGCACATCAGCGCCACGATGGATTCCGACGAGGGGGTCAGTCGTCGGAAACAGCGGAAAGACGGCCTCAAGCCGGGAGACGAAGGCTACATCCCGGGCAAAGGGGACGGCGTTTACGGCGTCACCCTACGCCGTGGCCACGGGCTCTTTCAGCTCCGCGACGTTCCCTACATTCAATACTTCGAGAAGCAGTACGCCATTCACGGCGCTTACTGGCACGACGTGTTCGGGATCGCGCGCAGTCACGGCTGCATCAATCTCGCGCCCACAGATGCGCTCCGCGTCTTCAAGTTTACCGCGAATCCAGTGCCTCGGGGATGGCACGGCGTGAATCTCACCGAGGGCCGGGGGACGGCCATCGTCATCCACAAGTGAGCCGCGAACGTTCCCGCGCCGGAGGAGAAGTACGTGCCCATCAGCTACCGAGACGCAGGCGTAGACATCGACGCGGCCGAGCAACTCGTCCGGCGTATCGGACCCCTGGCGGCCGCGACGAAAACCGCCCACGTGCTCGGTGACGTCGGAGGATTCGCCGGACTGTGCCGGGTCCCTCCCGATCTGCAGGAGCCGGTGCTGGTCAGCGGCACCGATGGGGTGGGGACGAAGCTCAAGGTGGCGTTTGCCACCGGGCGCCACGACACCGTCGGGATCGACTTGGTCGCCATGTGCGTGAACGACGTGTTGACCGTGGGCGCGCGGCCTCTCTTTTTCCTCGACTACGTCGGCTGTGGGGTGCTCGACGTCGAGGTTGCCACCGCGATCGTGACCGGGGTGACCGAGGGCTGCCGGCAAGCCGGATGCGCGCTGCTCGGGGGAGAAACGGCCGAGCTCCCGGGCATGTACCCCACCGGGGAATACGACCTCGCGGGCTTCGCGGTGGGCGTCGTCGAGCGTGCCGCGCTTCTCGACCGGTCTCGGGTCAGCGTGGGCGACGTCCTCATCGGGGTCGCTTCGAGCGGGCTCCACAGCAATGGTTACTCTTTGGCGCGCCGCGTCCTCGAGCCTCACTTCCGCTACGACGAGGCGGTCGCCGAACTCGGGGGCGAGACGTTGGGGAGCGCGCTCTTGCGCCCGACCCGGGTCTACGCGGCAGCTCAAGTCGCTTTGCTCGGCCTCGGCGATGACTTGCATGGTTTGGCGCACATCACGGGGGGAGGGCTGACGGACAACGTCCCCCGTATGCTGCCCCCGGGATGTCGCGCCGAGATCGACGTCGGAAGTTGGACCCGTCCCCCCATCTTCGCCCTCATCGCCGCCCGCGGGCCGGTCGAGGAGGTCGAGATGCAGCGGACGTTCAATCTCGGCATTGGGTTGGTGGCCGCGGTGTCCGCGCGACGGGTCGAGGAAGCGCTCGCGCGACTCCTCGCCGCCGGCGAAAATGCGCTCGTCATCGGGGCCGTCGTGCGTCGGGGGGATGACGACGACGAGGCCGACGCGGCTCCGGTGGTGACCTATCGCTGACGGCGGGCCCACCCATGCTCGAACTCGGCGTTCTCATCTCGGGAAGAGGCAGCAACCTCGGCGCGATTCTCGATGCGATCGACGACGGTCGGCTCGCCGCGCGGGTCGGTTTGGTCATCAGCAATCGGAAGGGCGCAGCCGGCCTGGAGCGGGCCCGCGCGCGTGGGGTCCCGACCGCCGTCATCTCTCATCGAGACCATGCGGGACGAGAGCGTTTCGATGCCGCCTTGGTCGCGGCGCTCCAGGCCGCGGGCGTGCAGTGGGTCGTACTGGCGGGGTTCATGCGCATCGTGACCCCGGTCTTTCTCCGCGCCTTTCCCCGTCGGGTGATCAACATTCATCCCTCGCTCTTGCCCGCCTTCGTCGGGGTCGATGCGCAGGGGCAGGCGCTGGCGTACGGGGTACGTTTCACGGGATGCACGGTGCACCTCGTCGACGAAGGCGTCGACGCCGGTCCGATCATCGCGCAGGCGGTCGTGCCGGTGCGACCCGACGACGACCGGGAGGCCCTCGCCGCCCGCATTCTCATCGAGGAGCACCGGACCCTCGTCGAGGTACTGATCGCGGTCGCTCGGGGCGACCTTCGCATCGACGATCACGGAGAGGGGCGACCCCGCGTTCGTCTCTGACCAACGGTATCGTCCGAGACCCCCGGAACGGCGTGCGGTAAGCTCGCAACGCGTTTGCCGACGCAGAAGCGCGAGGCACGGTGCCCGAAAAGTACTACGACGTCGTCGTTATCGGTCGATCCATCGGGGCCCTCGCCGCCGCGGCGCTGCTTTCGCGACGCGACTTCACGGTCTTGGTCGTGGGGCACGGTCGACCCTCCGCGGACTACGAGTTCGACGGCGTGGGCTTGAGGCGTCGGGGCTTCACGATGCTCGCGGCCCGTTCGCCGTCGTGGCGCCGGCTCACCTCGGAGCTTGCTTGGACGCAGACTTGGAATCGCCGCACCACCCCGCTCGATCCGATGTTGCAGGTCCTCATGGCGGGGCATCGACTGAACGTGCCCCCCGACGCCGAGCACTTCGGGCGCGAGGTGGAACGGGAGTTTCCGGCGTGGCGTCGTCGGGTCGCAGACCTCTACGGCAACTTCGCCCGGGTGACGGCGGCCGCCGATGAGGCGTTCGGGGAAGAGGCGCAATGGCCACCCGGGACGTTCTTCGAACGGCGCCGAACCGCTCGCCTCGCATCGTCGCTACCGTATGCGCAGGCGGAGCCCCACGCGGACCTGTTGGCCGAGTTTCCTCGCCATCATCCCTATCGTCGCGTGGTCGATGCCACGGTTCGCTTCGGCACTGACCTCGCGGCTCCGGTCCCGGCGTTCGCGGTCGCACGGCTCCATGGGAGTTGGACCCGCGGGCTCGTCGCGGTGCCGGGCGGCGAAGATGCGTTGACGAGCATGCTCCTCGAGCGGGTGGAGGCGAACGGAGGGGTTCACTTCGCCGGCGACCGAATCGCGCGTCTCGACGTCCGCCGGGGCAACGTCTGTCACGTCACCGTCGATGGCGACGAGGCTCCGGTCGGAGCCGGGTGGGTGCTCACTGACGTCTCCGGGGAGGCGCTTGCGGGTTTGGCCGGGGGGGGAGGGGTGAGCAAGCGAGCGCAGCGCGAGTGGCCGCGGGTGGTCCCCACGACAGGGCGTTTCGTCGTCTCGCTCGTGGTCCGGCGTCGCGGCCTCCCAGAGCCCCTTGCCCAGGAGTTCTTCCTCCTCGACGAGGGCGGGGCGGCGCTCCATGTCGAACGAAGCCCGGCGGCCGGGATCTCCGGCGCCGAACTCCTCGTCGCCGAGGTTCTGCGAGGGGAGCGCGACCGCCTACCTCGGGAGCGGATGCGCGCTCACGTGGTCGCGCGCCTGTGCGCGGAACTCCCGTTCCTCGAGCGACACCTCCTGATCGTGGATTCCCCGCACGACGGGCTCCCCCTATGGCGATACCGGCGTGAAGGCGCCACGGTGGCGCGACCTGCCCTCGTCCCCCGAACGCACCTCACGGGCGGTCACGTGAGGGCCGAGCCGATGGTCCGCCAATTCGAGGTCGACCCGGTGGGCTACCTGGGGCTCGCCGGGGAGCCCCTCCGAGGGCCGCTTCCCCGCACCCTTCTCGTCGGACCGACGGTCCTCCCCGGGTTGGGTCAGGAGGGGCAACTCCTCGCCGCCTGGGGCGCGACCCGCCTCGTCACGCAGAGCGACCGACGGAAGGCCCGGATGCGCCGCGAAATGTGGACGAAGCTCGAGATCACTTGAGTCATGAGAATCGTGCCGGCCTTGGGCGCAATTGGTCTCGCGATTTCCCTCATTGCGAGTAAGTTTCCGCCCATGAGACGTCGGGGAAGTTCGCTCACCAGAATCGTGGTTTGGCTGTGCTTCGGGTGGGCGGTCTTCGCCCCTCCGCGCACGGCTGCAGCGGACCCGCCCGGACCAGGCGCGCTGCCGGTTCATGTCGTGAGCGTCAAGTCCGACGATGCGCTCGACCAGGCCGAGGCGCTGACGCCCGCCCTGCGCAAAGCCGTCCGCGACAGTCGGGGGTGGTCCCTGGCGGACTCCGCGCAATCGTTGGAGTACCTGGCCGTGAAGATGGGCTGCGCCGAGCCGATCGATGCCGCGTGCGAGTCGCGCATCGCCGAGGTGATCCGCGCCGACCGCTTTCTGTGGGCGGAGATCGCCTTCGCCCCGGACGACCCGAAGACCGTCGTCGGCACGCTTCACTTCTTCGTGCGTGGGGAGGGCACGCAGCGAACCCCCCTCCGCTACAGCGCCAACCTCGACGATGCCCAGGCGGATGCGCTCGTACGGGTGGCGCGGGAGGCGGTCACGAGGGTCACGGGCGGGCCGCCCCGCGGCACCCTCGAAATCGCGGCCGGCGGGGTGGCGGGCCAGTTGTTCGTCGACGGCGAGCCCGTCGGCGCGCTGCCCGCCGAAGGAACCAGCCTTCCGCTTCCCGCGGGCGAGCACCGCATCGTGGTGAAAGCGGAGGGGTATCAAGACGCGGAGGCGAGTGCCGTCATCGTCCCCTCGGCCACGGCGAACGTCGGGCTCACGCTGGTGCCCATTCCTCCCTCGACCTCGGTCGATGGGCGCATGGTGGCGGGCTTTTCCGCCGTTGGGGTCGGTGTCGCGACGGCGGCCGTCGGTCTCTGGGCCGCGCTCGAGGTCAACGCCGTGCGCAACGACGAAACGTGGAACGACTTTCGGTCGCGCGAAGACCCTCCCATCAGTCCCGCCATGAATGCTTGTGACGTAGCCGAGGCCGAGGGGAACACCGCCATCGTCAACAGCTGTGATCGCGCGTCCCGCGGAGAGCTGGTGCAGGCGGTCATGTTCCCGGTGGCCACCATCGCCACGGGCGTCGGTGTGTACCTCTTGGGCACGAGTTCGTTGTTCGGCGAGGACGAAGAAGCAGCCGGGGACGACGCCCCCGTCGCTACGTGGCAGCTCTCCCCCATCGTGACGCCCGACGTCCAGGCCATGTCGTTGCACGTTCGCTTCTGACCCCTCACGCGCCAATGCGAATCATCGCGGGGGCCTTGGGAGGGCGGCGCATCGAAGGGCCCCGGGGGCGCACCACCCGCCCGACGAGGGAGCGGGTTCGGGAAGCCCTCTTCAGCGCCCTCGGAGACCTGTCGGGCGTGCGCGTCGTCGATCTCTTCGCAGGTTCGGGGGCGCTTGGCCTCGAGGCACTCTCGCGTGGGGCCGCCCATGCGGTGTTCATCGAGAAGGACCGCCGAGCGATGTCCGTCATTCGGGCCAACGTCGCCGCGCTCGGTCTCCAGGACCGGACCACGTTGAGGCTGGCTGACGTCTATCGTGGTCCTGTCGGCCGCTCGGGGGCGAGCGTCTCGGCCGACTTGTGGCTCGTCGACCCCCCGTATCGGTGTGTGGGCGAGGCGGGATTCGCGGCCGCGCTCGGTCGGTGGCTGCCTGGCGCACCCCCATCGCGGCGGATCCAGCTCGTCCTCGAGCACGAACGGCGGGCCTCGGCCCCGGTGTTGGCCGCCCTGGGCGCTCCCGCTCGTGCGCGGCGGTACGGTGACACCGTGCTCTCGTTCTACCTGTGCGCCGGTGCCGACGATGCGCGCTGAACAAACTCCGGTGGCGGCCGTTCTCCGTCGATGACGTAACGATGTTGCCGTCGCCGCCGGTCGCGCGGAGGCGCATGGCCGCCCTCGTTTTTGTTCGTGACCCCGCCGGGTACGACACTAAGGTGCGCACAGTTTGGCTCCGTCATCCGAAAGTCCTGGGCCCCCCCCCGCCTCCTCGGGAGGCGCCATGTACATCGCCGGCGCGGGTATTTTTGCCGTCGCGATCGGCGCGCTTCTGTACTCCCGGTGCGATGGCGACGATGCTTCCCCGCCGGCGACGCAGCCTGTCTCCACCGCCGCGAGCGCGACCGCGACCCCCGAGCCGGCGCTGCCGGAGTACGCTCCGCCCCCGCCCCCCGAAGAGGAGGAAGGCGAGGGAGGAGGCGACGAGGGGAAGGAAAAAGCGGACCCGAAGCCCGCGCCGAAGTCCGTGGCGGGAGGCCCCGCCGGCGGTGGGGCTTGCGGGAAGTGCGGTGAGGGCACGCCCAGCGCGGCGCTTCGCTCGGCGGTGTCCCAGACGATGGGGCTCGCCCGGGGCTGCTACAACCGCGCCCTTCGCGGCAACGCGGGGGAAGGGCGCATCGTGGTCAGCGTATCCGTGGGGTCCGACGGGAGCCTCTGTGGCGCCCGCCTGGCCAGCAACACCACCGGCAACGCGGCGCTCGGAGCCTGCGTTCTGGGTAAGTTTCAGGGCCGAAGCTACCCCCCGCCCGATGCGGGTTGCGTGGTGGTCAATGCCCCCATCAACTTCAGCATGAAGCAATGAAGACGAGGAACCTGCGTCGGCGTACGACGAGCTCCGGCGGCGACCGGTGCGCCGGGTTCGCGTCGCGCGAGGCGCGCCCCCCTCGCGCGCGACGGGGGTCGGCGTGGGGTTTGCCGGCGGTCGTCGCGCTGGGGATCGCAGCGCTGGCCGTGGGGATCGGGGGGGGGAGCGGCGGGTGCAGTTTAGGGGAGGGCGTGACGGCGAACTGCCTCAACGCCGCGCCTGGCACCGAGAACGCCTGCCAGGAAGTCGCGGCATGCGACGATGGGACGGGGCGCGTGCAACCGAGTACTCCGTGCTGTCTCGCCGAGGCGACCCTCGGATTCCTCAACTGTTGCATTCCCAACGCAGACGGAAGCGACTGCCCGACCGCGGCAGACCGCCGCGTGGTGTCGGCCACGGGGGATTTTAGGGCGTTCTGCGGCGACGGGACGAGCGAAGGGGTCGCTTGTTGCGACGTGGCCCGCGAACTCGAGCGGACGTGCCTGGAGCGGGACGACGTCATGTCCGCCGGAGGCGCCGGCGGAGCCATGGCAGACGGGGGCGGGGGCGCGGCGGGCGGCGCCGGCGGGACCTGATGCATGGCGGCGCGTCCGGCCTCGGAGGGGCACGCCGCCACGGCAGACGAGACCCGTCGCACGGTGCTGCTGACCGTGGCCTACGACGGGGCGGCGTACGCTGGCTTTGCCCGTCAAGACAACGCCACGACGGTGGCCGAGATGTTGCTGCGGGCGATCGCGCGTTTCGATCCATCGGTCTCGGAGCTTCGGGTCGCGAGTCGAACGGACGCGGGCGTGCATGCGCGCTGCAACCAGGTGGCCTTCGACACCACGCGGGACCTGCCTCCGCAGGCTTGGGTACGGGGCATGATGCCCCTGCTTCCCGACGATGTCGCGGTGCGGGCCGCGGCAGCCGTACCGCAGGGATTCACGCCCCGATTCGCGAGTCGGGGGAAGCGGTATCGCTACGTGATCCTCGTCGATCGCTGCCCCGACCCTCAGTGGACCAAGCGGGCCTGGCGCATTTGGGGACTCGACGAGGAGGCCGCCGCCCTCATGTCAGCGGAGTTGTCCGTCGTCGCGGGGACCCATGACTTTTCGGCGTTCGCGTCGTCGCGAGACCCCCGCCGCCACCGGCGCCGTACCCTGACGCGTCCCGTCGTTCGCTGGGTCGACGTTGCGGCGGGGGGGCCGGGGTCAGCGCCCCGGGTGACGGTCGATATCGCCGGCGACGGCTTTCTTCATCACATGGTGCGCATCCTGGTGGGAACGGCCGTCGACGTTGGTCTCGGGCGACGTCCGCCCGGTACGATGGCTACGGCATTGGCCGGCCGCGACCGCCGGCGCGCCGGTCAAACGGCGCCCCCATACGGGCTCTACCTCGACGACATCACGCTGGCCGTGCAACCGTTCGCCCAATGGCCCGAAGCTCGACCCACGCGAGGGCGTGAGGGACATGGTACCCCCCCCTCCATCGTGGTCCCCGGACCCTCGCCGGCGTCGCCCAGCCCCCTCGTCAGGGCGCCGCGTACTCCGCCGCGACCTCCGCCGGAGTCTTGACGATGGCTTTGACGGGACCCAGTGCGTCATCGCGCTGGAGCTTCGGCACCTCGTCGCCAAGCTCCTCTACGGCGAGCACGCGATAATCCCGCGCGATGAACCGGTGGCGCTCCACGTCCACGAGGTTGAGGGCCACCGTGAGTTTTCGCTGCCGGTAGAGCTTGGCCGCGTGGAGAAAGTCGTCGCCCTTCTCTTTGAACGCGACCATCAGCAGCGCATCGGTCGACGGGGGCGGAAGAAACTTGACCTCCTTGATGAGGTAAATGCGGACGCCGCCCGACTTTTCCTCGGCGGCAACCACGGCGCCCAGCACGAGGTCCTTGCCGTCCGGGGCGTGCCCCGCGGGCACCGGCGGATCTTCGGGCGCACGCCGGCACGCAGGCGCGACGCCCGCCAAACCCATGGCGAACAGCGCCGTCAGGGCTCGCCCCGTCAAGGCTCGGCGAGAGATGGCTCGCCTCACCAGGGCGGTCGAGACGTCGTTTGCCGCGGACGCAGGCGTCGCGGCGGATGCAGGCCTCCACCACCAGGACACGCCGATGGCTTAGCGACGCGTCACCGTCCGTGCAACCAACTCCGCGACCGCAGCTTGTGGCCGCCGTGGGTCTCCTCTACCCCTACGCCGTCGCGGGGCGGCGTGCGCGCAGCGGTGCGGCGGGCGGGGCCTCGCGGGGAGGAATCGGCATGCGACTCGACACCACCAAGATCATCGTCACCGGGGCCGCTCAAGGACTGGGCCGACACTTTGCCTTTCGTCTCGCGGAAGCGGGGGCCGCGGTGGCGGCGGCCGACGTCAACGAAGCGGGCCTAGCGTCGCTCAAAGAAGAGGCCCGCGCGCTCAAAGGCACCGTGGTGACCCGCACTCTCGACGTCTCCGACGATGCCGCGTGCACCGAGTTCGTCGCGTGGGCGAACGAGGAGCTCGGGGGACTGACCGGCCTCGTCAACAACGCGGGGATCCTCCGCGATGGCCTCCTCGTGAAGAAGGACCGGACCTCCGGGGACATCATCAAGCTGAGCAACGCCGACTGGCAGGCGGTGATCGACGTCAACCTCACCGGGGCGACGTGGATGGTTCGCGAGACGGTGGCGAAGATGGCGGCGACCGACCAGAAGGGCGTGATCGTCAACTTGAGTTCCATCTCGCGCTACGGAAACCGGGGGCAATCGAACTACGCCGCGGCCAAGGCCGCCTTGGCGGCCAATACGAAGACGTGGGCGCTCGAGTTTGCCCGCTTCGGGATTCGTGTCGGCGCCGTCGCGCCGGGGATGGTGCGGACGCCGATGACCGACTCGATGAACGACAAGGCGCGAGAGGCGATCGTCAAGATGATCCCCGTCGGTCGGATTGGGGAGCCCGAGGACATTTGGCTCGCCGTCAAGTTCATCATCGAGTGCGACTACTTCAACGCGTACACGCTCGACGTTCACGGCGGCATGTCCTTCTGACGTGGCCGTCGCGGTGACGTTTTCCCGAACGTAGGTCGAACCCGCGCCATGGAGAAGATCCTCGTCATCGACGACCAGCGCAACATGCGCACGACCCTTGCGATCATGCTGCGCAGCGCGGGCTACGACGTCGAGGAGGCGGAGGACGGAGAGCAAGGCGTGGCGACGCTCGAAGGCGACGCCTACGACGTGGTGATCACGGACCTTCGCATGGGCGCCACCAGCGGGCTCGACGTTCTCCGCGCCATCAAGAAGTCTTACGCCCTCACCGAGGTGCTCGTCATGACGGCGTACGGAACCATCGAATCCGCCGTCGAGGCGATGCGATTGGGCGCGCACGATTACTTGCAAAAGCCGTTCACCGAGCAGGAACTGCTCATGAAGGTCGACCGCGCGTTGGCCAAGCGCCGGCTCACCGGTCAAGTCCAGCTGCTCGCGAGCGAGTTCAAAGAAAAGTACCGCTTCGAGAACATCATCGGCCGCTCGGAAGCGATCCGAGCCGTACTCGGTCGGATCGTCCGGATCGCCCCGACCGATGCCACGGTGCTCATCACCGGTGAGAGCGGTACCGGTAAGGAGCTGGTGGCCAAGGCGATTCACGCCAACAGTCGACGAGCGGACGCCCCCTTCGTGCCCGTCAACTGCGCGGCGATCACCGAAACGCTGCTCGAGAGTGAGCTCTTCGGTCACGCCAAGGGTGCGTTCACCGGGGCGGTGAGTGCGCGGAAGGGGCTCTTCGAGGAAGCGCAGGGCGGAACGTTTTTCTTCGACGAGATCGCCGAGACGTCGATGCCCTTCCAGGCGAAGCTGCTCCGGTTGCTCGAGTCACGTGAGGTACGGCGTATCGGCGAGAACAACCCCATCAAGGTGGACGCCCGCATCATCGCCGCAACCAACAAGGACCTCCGGCAGGCGGTCGCGGCCAAGCAGTTTCGCGAAGACCTCTATTATCGATTGAACGTGGTGCGGTTCATTCTCCCCCCGCTGCGCGAGCGCAAAGAAGACGTCCCGCTTCTGCTCGAGTTCTTCATTCAGAAGTACAACACCAAGCACAACAAGCGCGTGCGGACGACCGAAGACGTGCACGAAGTGTTGATGGCGCAGGACTTCCCCGGCAACGTCCGCGAACTCGAAAATCTGATCGAGCAGGCGGTGGCGCTCGCGCCGGGCGACCAGATCATCGTCGAAGACCTCGTCCCCCTCGACCTGCCCTCCGAGAGCCATCCCACGACGGCGCGAACGACGCTGGCGGCGGTGGTCGAGCAGGCGGAACGCGGCGCGATCGAGGCCGCGCTCGAGGAGTCGGACGGCAATCGGGAGCGCGCGGCGGAGATTCTCGAGATCAGCGGCACCACCCTCTGGCGCAAGATGAACCGTCTGCGCATCGAGGCGCCGCCGAAGTAGCTCCGTCGGTCGGCTGCCATCACGAGGGATCTGGTGCTGCTCGACGAGCTCGACTACCCGCTACCCGAGACGCTCATCGCGCGGTACCCCGCGGCGGAGCGAAGCTCGGCGCGGTTGCTCATCGTCGATGAGCCGCGGCGCCACGCCCGGGTTCGCGATCTGGTCGCGATCCTGCCCGAGGGTTGTCTCCTCGTGGTGAACGACACCCGGGTAAGACCGGCGCGCCTTCGCGGCCACAAGCGCGACAGCGGAGGCAAAGTGGAGGTTCTGCTGGTATCGCGCGTGGGACCCGCCCCGCGCCCGGCGTCCGGGGGACGACCCGTGACGGGCGGGGGACCTCCCGCGCAGCGCTGGCGGGCGATGGGTCGGGCGTCGAAGCGTTGGCGGGCGGGCGTCACGCTCGTTTTGGACGGTGGCCTTCACGCCTCGGTGGCGGCGGGCCCCGACGCGGACGGGTTGCTCACCCTCGATCTCTACGATCCAACCGGTCCGCTCGATGACCTCGACGCCCGGCTCGCCGAGGTGGGGCAGGTGCCCCTTCCGCCCTACCTCGGTCGGGAAGCGGAGCCCGACGACGGCGCGCGCTACCAAACCGTGTTCGCGCGGCGGCCGGGGGCCGTGGCCGCCCCCACCGCTGGACTTCACTTTTCGCCGGAGCTGCTCGAAGCGCTGCAGGCGAAGGGCATCGAGCGGACGGCGGTCACGCTCCACGTCGGGCCGGGGACGTTTCGTCCCGTGCAGGTCGAAGATCTCGACGACCATCCGATGCACGCGGAGACGGTGGAAGTGCGCGCAGATGCGGTGGCCGCGGTGGCGGCGGCCCGCGCTCGGGGAGCGCCCGTGCTCGCCGTCGGGACGACGGTCGTGCGGAGTCTGGAGGCGGCGAGCATCGAGGGGGGACAAATCCGCTCCTTCTCGGGTGAGACCCGCTTGTTGATCGCTCCGGGCTATCGGTTCCGGGTGGTCGATGCGCTGCTGACGAACTTTCACCTCCCGCGGTCGACCTTGCTCGCGCTCGTGTACGCTTTTGGCGGCACGCGGTTCATTCGCGAGGCGTACGCCGCCGCCGTCGCGGAGAGGTACCGCTTTTTTTCCTACGGCGACGCGATGCTCATCCCTCGCGGCGTGGCCCCGTCGGACCGCCCGCTTCCCACCTCGCCCATCCTGGCGGACGCGTGACCACGACGACGATGCGACGCGCCGTCCCCGACGGGGGTGGGTCCCGGCCGCCCTTTACGTTCGAGACCGTGGCGACCGATGGCGACGCCCGCGCCGGGGTGCTCCACACACCGCGGGGACCGGTGGCGACGCCAACGTTCATGCCCGTGGGGACGCAAGGGGCGGTCAAAACCCTGCTGCCAGCCGAGGTTCGGGCGACTGGGGCTCAGATCGTTCTCGGGAACACGTATCACCTGTGGCTACGGCCAGGGCCGGAGGTCGTGGCCGCCCACGGTGGGCTTCACGGCTTCAGTCACTGGGACGGGCCGATGCTCACCGACTCGGGAGGCTTCCAGGCCTTCTCGCTCGACGACAAGTGCAAGCGCAGCGAGGACGGATTCACCTTTCGTTCGCACCTCGATGGCTCCCGCCACCACCTCAGTCCGGAGGAGGCGATGCGGGTCCAGCGAGCCCTCGGCGCCGACATTGCGATGCAGCTCGACGTTTGTCCGCCCGGGGGGGCGTCGGCGTCCGAGGTCGAGGACGCGGTGGCGACGACGACCCGCTGGGCGCGACGCTGTCTCACCGCCAAGCGGGAGGCGGACGAGCGTTTTGGTCCCGACGGACAAGGCTTGTTCGGGATCGTACAGGGAGGGACCGACACCCGCCTCCGCCGCGCCCATGCCGACGAGCTCGCCGGTCTCGAGGTCGGAGGTCGTCGCTTCGACGGGATCGCCCTGGGCGGGTGCTCGGTGGGAGAGCCCATCGCGGCCATGCATGCGGTGGTCGCCGCGGTCGCGCCGCACATGGACCCGCAACGGGCGCGGTACCTCATGGGGGTGGGCAAGCCCCGCGATCTCGTGGTCGGGATCGGGTCGGGGATCGACATGTTCGATTGTGTGCTGCCCACGCGCAACGGTCGCAATGGCCACATTCTCACGCGGCGGGGCCGGATCGTGATCCGGCACGCGCGCTACCGAACCGACCGCGAGGTGCTCGAGCCCGGGTGTCGCTGTCTCGCTTGCGCCGGAGGCTTTTCCCGCGCCTACCTCCGCCATCTGTTCATGAGCCGGGAAATCCTGGCGATGCGCTTGTTCACGCACCACAACCTCGTCGTGTACGGCGACCTCGTCCACGAGGCGCGGTGCGCCATCCTCGCGGGACGATTCGATGCGTTCCGTACGGAGGCCCTCGCGCGATGGGCGTCGCCCCCAGCGTGACGCTCAGGGAGAACCCACGTAAGGAAGGAACGACGGGGTCGATGGCTGACAAAAAAAAGCCGATCGGGAGCATTCTTCTGCGCCAGCGTGCGGTGTCGTCCAAGCAACTCGCGCAGGCGCTCAAGAACCAACGGCGCGGGGATCCGCCCCTCGTCTCCCGGCTCACTGCGGTCGGGGTCATCACCAAGAAGCAAGCCCTCAAGGCGCTGAGCGAACAAACGGGGTCGCCGGGGATCGACCTCGACCAAGTGGTGATTCGACTCGACGACTTGGCCTTGGTGCCGCGGCCGCTCGCAGAGCGTCACAACCTCATCCCGGTGCTGGTCAAGGGACCGAGGATGTTCGTGGCCATGGCCGACCCCACCGACCGGGCGGTGGTGCAGGAGCTCGAGGTGGTGACGGGAAAGCGTGTCTTTCCCTACGTCGCGCTCAAGGCCATCCTGAGAGGGGTCATCGACACCGCTTACGATCGGCGCGAGGAAGGCCGCCGACACTTCGTCGGTGCGGATTGTAGCGACGAAACCCTGCGTAAAGCGGGCGTCGACGCGGCGGATGCCGCCACGCGGCCGCGGGCGGTCGTTCGCGACCAGCAAGAATCGGCCTCGCGAACCGCGTCTGCGTCTCCAGCGACGCGGGGGTTACCCCCTCCGCCTCCCGCGCCCCGGGTCGGGTCCGCGCGCGGGGTGCGACCGGTCGCCGTCGACGAGGCCCCCTCCGTTCAAATGGAGCGCCGGCTGCGTCCTTTGTCCCAGGCGATGGTGGCTGAGCAGCCCGTGGTGCTGGACGATCGCATGGACCAGGCGGCCGAAGAGTCCAACCCCGACGACCTTCTGTTCGACGATCCGTCGTTCGGCGACGACGGCGCGCGCGCCGACGATGCGCTTTCGCCGGTCGACGTCGTGGTGGCCGAAGAAGACGATGAAGACGTCGCTCCCGCGCCAAAAACCCCCTCAGGGGTGGCGACGAGCGAACCGATCTTGCTCGTGATCGACACCGACCCCGACATCCGGTCTCTCGTCCACGGGGTGTTTACCGAGCGGGGATTCAAGGTTGCCGAGGCGCACCGTGGCGATGAAGTCCTGCGTAAGGTCGGAGACTTAGGGCCGACGGTGATCGTCTTGGACGCGACGTTGCCGGGGGTCCATGGTTTTGAGGTTGCGCGCGAGTTGAAGTCGAGCGAGCGGTACCGCGACATCCGAATCGTGATGATGTCCGACCTGTACCGCGGGTGGCGGATCGCCGAAGACCTCAAGAGCAACTACGGGATCGATGGCTTCATCGAGAAGCCGTTTCGCAGCGACGACATCGTTCGGGCCGTCGATTTGGCGCTGAGGACGGGCGGGAGGCCTTCTGTCCCGCCGGGGGTCGGCGAAAAGTCGGAGCCGTTCCTCCAGGCCGGGATCGCCGCGTACAAGGAAGGGCGCCCCGACGAGGCGATGGATCATCTCCGCCGGGGGGTCGAAGCAGAGCCCCTGGCGTACAAGGTGCACTTTCACCTCGGCTTACTCTACGGCAAGTCGGGGCACCTCTACGACGGCATCCAGCACCTCGAGACCGCGTTGACCATCCGCTCCAACTTCTACCCCGCCTTGAAGAACCTCGCGGTGCTGTACCAAAATGCTGGGTTCCGCAACAAGGCCATCGAGATGTGGGAACGATGCCTCTCGGCCTCGCCCGACGAGGGAACGCGAGAGCAGATCAAGCGCAACCTGATGGCCATCCTGTAGACGCGCGTCCCGGTTCCCGCTTTGCAGGTGATTCCGGCTATATAAATATGTGCGCAGGGCCGCCGTTCATCCCTGTGGCATGCCCCGTCTCCAGTCCGAGGCCGCCGAGCCCTCCCCATGCGTTTTAACTGCCCATCCTGCCCTGCGAAGTACCAGATCGCAGACGAGAAGGTCGCCGGCAAGACCATGAAGATGAAGTGTCGCAAGTGTGCGACCGTCATCCAGGTTCGGGCGCAGGTCGGGGCCACCGGAACCCTCGAGCCGTATTACGTCACGGCGCCGACGCGAGCGACCCCGGCCCAACCATCGGGCGGCGCCGCGGCGGCCGTGGCGCCGCCGCCTCCCCCTCCTCCTCGTCCTTCCGCCGCCGAAGGCCGCAAGGGACCGCCGGCGCCGCGGCCGCGTCCGTCGTCGGGGCGAGGTCGGCTCCCGCCGCGACCGCGCCCGAGTGCGCCTGGTTCGACCCGAACGCCCTCCCCGGCGAGCGGCGCGGACCTCCGCGCGTCGGTCGAGGGTTCACCCAAAGACGGCACCGTGGTCATGGACCACACGCAAGCCCCGGGAGCAGCTCTGCCTCGCTCCGCGGGGGGCTGGTACGCCGGCATCGGGGGCGAGCCCATGGGGCCGGTGGACGTCGCGTACCTTCAGAGCGAGGTCGATGCGGGCCGGGTGACCGCCCGCACCCTCGTATGGCGTGAAGGGCAAGGCGACTGGAAGCCGCTCAACACCTTCCCGGAACTTCGGGCGCTGCTCGCGCGGCGAAAGACGCCGGGGGTTCCCGCGGCCGGAAGTTCGGAACCGCTTGAACTGACGAAGTCCAAGAAGCCGGCGGCGCCGGACGAACCGCCCCCGGCGGCGTCGGCCCGTCGCCGACCGTCCGCGGTGCCCGCGGGGGCGCTGGCCACCGCGGCCATGAATTCGTACGACCAACGCAAGGTCGCGCGGCGATCGGCTGTCGAAACGTCGCCGCCCGCCGAGGCAGGAGCGGGGGCCAAGGTCGCTCCGAGCGCACCCGCCACCGCCGACCCTGCTCCGGCGCGGGAAACTTCTGCGCCCACCTCCTCGGGAGCACCCATCTTTTCGGTCGCGCCCATCTCCTCGGTTGCGCCCATCTCCTCGGTTGCACAGGCGGGGTCCGCAGCCGGGGACACCGCGGGGCTCGGTGCACCTCCGGCCGCCTCGTCGTCGCCTTCCGTTCCGGCGGCATCAGGCGCGTCCATCGAGCCCGGCCCCGAGGCGTCGACGACGGGAGGAGGCCAAACCGTCTCGCAAGGCGCGGCGCCGGGGGGAGCGTCGAAGGCGGAAGCCGGCGCGCCGAAACCAGAGCCGGCGGCTTCAACCATGGCCGCGCTCGCCGCCGAAATGGGGGTGGCCACCGACGACGCCGGCGCCGCCGTCGCGACGGGAACCGAACCCATCACCCCCGCGGGGGTCCCAGAGTCGAGAAGAAAGCGCGGCGTTCACCCCGTTGCCTGGGCCTTCGTCGCGATGGCGGCGGCCTTTGGCGGCGTTTCCGCGTGGTTTCTTTTCGGCGCCGACGGGGCGGCGGATGGGCGGACCGTCGGGGGCGTGGGACCGGCGGTTGCCTCGGCGGGAGCGCCACCGGCCGGCGCCGTTTCCTCCGGTTCACCGGGGTCGAACGAGGCTGCGGAGGAGGACGGGGGCTCCCAGGACGGGGACACGACCGAAACGGGACCGGGGAACGTCGATGCGGAGGGGCGCGCGCTTGCCGCCAAGGCTCCGGGAGCCGGCGCTCCGGGTGGGCTTGGCAAGGGCGATGAAAAGCCGCCCCCCGGTGGCAACGACGACCCAGGAGGAGATGGTGTTCGCCCCCCCGCGCCGTGCGCGCCGGACGACCCCTTTTGTCCGTCGCCCGGGGTGGATGGACCTTCGACCGGGCCCGGAAGTGCCGATGGAGGCACCGACGGCCCCAAGCTCTCGCCGCAACAAGCGCAGGCGACGGTAGGCCGGTACCGCGGGTCCCTCGTACGCCGGTGCCGATCCTTGGTCACGGCGGGCAAGAGCGCCAAGGTGGCCGCCACCATCACGGTTGGCGCCTCAGGGGCGGTGCGCTCCGTCGCGGTCAGCGGAGGCGATGGTCATCCGGGCCTCGCGAGTTGCGTCCGCTCACGGATCCAGAACTGGCGATTTCCGGCGTCGGGCGGGACGAGCACCGTCAACGTATCGTTCAACTTTCTGTAGCCAAGGACGCCCAAAATCCCGCCACGTCCTCGAAGTCCCGCGTGAGGCGGGCGGGAGGCAGGCTGTCGATGAGGGCCCGTCCGTAGCTCTTGGTGGCGAGGCGTCGGTCGAGCACGGCGACGACCCCCACGTCGTCGCAGTGGCGCACCAGGCGTCCGTATCCTTGCTGCAAGGTCAAGGCGGCCCTCGGCAGCGCATCCTCCACGAAGGCCGAGCCGCCTTCTTCGGTGATGGCTTGCGCGCGGGCCACCACCAACGGATCGGTGGGCACGGCAAATGGGATCCGGTCGATGGCGACGAGCCGGAGCGCGGTGCCCGGCACGTCGACGCCCTCCCAGAAGCTCATCGTGGCGACGAGGACTGCGTTTCGGTGATCACGAAAACGTTCCAACAACACCGCCTTGGGAGCTTCCCCCTGCACGAAGAGCGGCCGCCGCCCCTTCAACCCGTGCGCGAGGCGGCCCGCGAGGGCGTTGGCGCCGCGGTGGGAGGTGCAGAGGACGAACGCCCCGCCCGGGGTGACCGCGAGCAGCGCGACGAGGCGGGCGGCGGCAGCGCCGGCGTGCCGCGGGTCGTCGACCGGGGGCAGATCCGTGGGAACGTAGAGCAACACCTGCCGACGATGATCGTAGGGCGATGGCAATCGAAGCTCATCGACCGGGAGCGCACGCGGTGCGACGAGACCGAGCCGATGGCGGATGAAGTCGAAGCGGCCGCCGGCGGTGAGGGTCGCGCTCGTGAGCACGATGGCGGGGCCCTGATCGAAGAGGCGCTCCGCGAGCAGGGGACCCACGTGGACGGGACGGGCGGTCAGGCTCACCGACCCGCTCGGGGTATCGCGGGCGAGAAATGCCACGTGGTGGTCGGAGGGATCGACCAGGTCGGCGAGCGTTTGGCGCAGGCCGCCGAGGCGCGCCGACAAGGGGCCGACATCGCGTTGCATCGCCGCCGTCATGGCCGTGGTGCCGTCGGAGCTTCGCCGCGATGCGACCCGAGCGCTCAACGCAGACAGCGCGTCGTCGAGCGCGAAGTAGCGCCCCTCCAATTCCGGCGTCCACGCCGCGGCGGGGAAGGGGCGACGCTCTTCGTTGCCGAGCCGCAGGTTGAGGGCTTCGAACAGGGCGGTCGCCTCGTTTCGACATCGTGCGACCAACGTGCCGTCCTCCGGCACGCCGCGTTCGGCATCGGCGAGCACGCGGTTCACCTGCTGCGACGTGACGCGGTGACCGAAGAAGTGCGTCGCGACGTCTTCGAGGCGATGCGCCTCATCGATGATGATGGCGTCGTAATCGGGGAGGACCCGCGCGGGATGCGCCCCGCGGATGGCGAGATCGGCGAGCAGGAGATGATGGTTGACCACCAGGAGGGGCGACATTTCCGCCTCTCGCTTCAAACGCGTCACGAAACACTGGTCGTGGTGCGGGCATCGCCCCCCGAGCCGGGTCTCGCTCGAGGAGGTGATTCGCGGCCAGATCGGATGGCCCTCGGGCAAACGCTCGAGTTCGGCGACATCCCCGTGCGCCGTCGTCTCGAGCCAAGCCTCGATGCGAGGGAGGGCTTCGCGCTCGCGGCCGACCGGGGTTCCGGCATCGCGGTAGAGCTGCAGACGACGCCGGCAGACGTAGTTCGAGAGCCCTTTGACGAGGGTGGCGGGGACGTGGCGGTCGGCCACGCGCCGAGCGAGCGGGAGATCCCGGTGAAAGATCTGCTCTTGGAGCGCACGCGACGCGGTCGCGATCACGACGCGACGGTCGCTCAAAAGTGCAGGGACGAGGTAGGCGAGCGTCTTTCCTGTCCCCGTCGCCGCTTCGCAGAGGAGAATGCGGTCTTCGTCGAGGGTGCGGGCCACCGCGCTCGCCATGTCACCCTGCCCGCGGCGTTCCTCGTAGCGGGGCACGCAGTGCGGGAGGGTCCCCCCGGGGCCCAACAAGTTGCGCACCTCGTCATACATTCGCCCGCAACCGACCCAGCAACCGTCAGCGGAGCCAGGTCAGCGCAGCCGGCTCAGCGGTACCGACCTCATCCGTGCCCGTCGTTCGGGGCCGGTTCATCCGTGAACGCCAGCCCCGCGACGGCGCCGCCTTGATCTTCGCGCGCCCATACGACCCGAGCAGCACGAGCGGCCGCGTCTCCAATGCTCACCCGAAACGCATCGCCGACGGAAAGCGGTTCGTCGACGACCACCCGCAATCCTCCGGAGCTGATGTTGAGGGCCCAACCTTCGACCTCGGGGGGCCGCGGGCCGCCTGATGGCGCCTCCGAAGTGAGCACGACGCGGTCACTGACCGAATGGCGCGCGCCCGAGGCGCGCCGAGCCCGCGTGGGCCCAGACCCGTCGCCTACCCCACTTCCGCGCATGGACAGAACATAACCCGCCCGGGCCGGGCGGCCACCTTTCGGGGGAACGGCCGCGCGGGCGCTCCGCGGCGCCGGGGGGACAGTGGTCGGTTTTCGACGCTCATGCTACAGCCCGGCGGTCGAGAAACGGCGTATGTCGAAGGCGATCAAGCAGCTTTTGGTGGCGGCGGCGGTCATCGCGATCTCCCTGGTGTTCATCATTCAGTTCCAACCCGGGGCGAGCCCCGATTCGCTCAAGGTCAGCAGCATTCGCTGCGCGGTGGAGGTCGACGGCGACTGCGTCGCCTACAGCGACTACGTCGCCGCCTACCGGCTCGTGAGCCCCGCCCGGATGGATGAGGAGCAACTCGCCTCCCTCCGTCTCGACCAGGTGGTCGTCGACGGGTTGATCGAGCGCTACGTGTTGCTTCGAGAGGCCGAGCGTCTGGGGATCGCCGCCTCCGGTGAGGAAGTGTCGCGCAACATCGCGACCACAGGGTCGGTTCGTTTCAGCCTGCCGGCCGACAAAGAAGACGTCTACCCGATGATGCTCAATCGGGCGATTGGCGGGGGGATGCTTCCGCCTCCCTACGGACCGGCACGGATGGTCCCCATCGTCGATCCGAAGTCGAGCAAGTTCGACTACGAACGCTATCAGACGTGGGTTCAGCGCCGGTCGGGCAAGACCGAGCAGGACTTCAAGGAATACCAGCAGGACGAGCTCGTGGCGGCCCGGGTACGGCAGTTGGTGCGCTCTCAGGTCCACGTCGGGGAGCGGGAGGCGCGCCTCAAGTTCGACCGCAACAACGAGAAGGTCATCGCCGAGTACGTAGCCTTCTCGAGCGGGTACTTCGAGCGCTACGCCCTCGATACGTCGTCCGAGGCCGTAACCGCGTGGGCTTCCTCCAACGCGGGGACGATCGACGAGGAATGGGAGAAGCGAAAGGACACCTTCGAGCCGTCATGCCGACAGGCCCGCCATCTCTTGGTCCGCATCGACGCGACGATTCCCGACAAGGAAGAAGCGAAGGCGGCCGCGCGCGCGGCGGCGGAGAAGGCCAAGGCGCGCATCGAAGGGGGCGCCTCGTTCGCGGAGGTCGCCCGCGACGTCAGCGAAGACCTCAACTCGGCCGCCGACGGAGGAACGCTGGGATGCTTCGCCGCCGGGAAGCTCGACGCGCCGGCTACCGACACCAAGATTGACGAGGCTGCCCAGGCGCTCGAACCCGGAGAAACCTCGGAGCCCATCGAGACCACTTTCGGGTTTCACCTCGTGCAGGTGGAACGCGTGGTGGAAGGCGACGATGCGACCGAACTCGGACGGACGACGATCGCCCGCGAGCAATACTTGGAGAAAGAAGCCGACCGGTTGGCGGCGGAAGCCGGTAAAGCGGTCCTCGCCTCGATCAAGTCTGGCAAGACCATCCAAGAGGCCATCGACGCCCATCTCGGCTCCGTCTTGCGCGGCGACGGCAAGACGGACTACGCGCGAGGTCGAGCGGCCGCGGCGGTGGCGGAGGGAGACGGCGAGGGCGAAGGAGGTGGCGCTGCCACCGAGGACGAGGCCACCGCGGGCGCGGGTGACGACGATGACGCCCCCCCCGCCCGGGACGCGTGGAACGACGAAGAGCGACCCCAGCCTCGGACCTCCAGCCCTTTCACACGACGGGCACCCCCGTTTGCCGCGATCGAGGATCCGCCCGCCGCCGCGCGCAGCCTCCACGAGTTGGCAAAGCCAGGGGATGCGGTCGGCGACATCATCAAGTTGGTCGAAGGGTACGCCGTCGCCACGCTGGAAGCGCGGAAGCCCGTGACGGATGAGGAGTGGGACGAGAAGCGAGATCCGGAGATGCAGCGTATTCTTCGGGAAAAGCAACGCGACGCACTGATTGCGTACGTCCAGCGCCTCAAGCAGAAGTACGCCCAGGAGGTCACCATCTACGTCGGCGCCAAAGCGTCCGACAAGGCGGGTGCCGCCCCCAGTGCCACCGCGACCGCTCCTGGCAGCGGAAGCTGAGTTCCGTCGGGGGCACCGTTCGGCGTGGCCGGGGGGCCTTCAGGGCGCCAACGTGAAGCCGTCGATGCGGGCCAAGGCGGCGCCGGCAAGCAGCGCCGCAACCCCGACGAAGAGGTAGAGCATCCGGTCGAGCCATCGGTGTCGTGGTTCGCCCATGCCGGTCGCGTTGCGCTCCGGACTTGGCCTCGTGGCCGGGGCGGCCTCGGTGTCGTCGTCGCCGTGCCGATCCTCTGCGCGCAGGTGGTCAACGTGGCGGGTCGCGCCCAGCGACGCGGCAAACGCCGCTGCGAGCGCGGTCGCATCGGCAAAGGGTTCAGTTTGGTCGAACGCCCGGGCGAAGAACGCATCGACCTCGGCCGGTAGAAATGGAGACAACGCGCTGGGGGCGGGGTAGTGCGCGGTCTCGTTCGTCGCGTCCTCGTAGCGAGGGCGTCCAAGGAGACCCCGGTACGCGATGTCGGCGAGCGCGACGAGGTCTTCGGCGCCGTGGTTTTCGGCCCCGTCGCGACGACGGGCACGCTCGAGTCCCACGACCACCAGGGACGTCGTTTCTTCGTCCGCCCCGCCGTTGACCCCGTCGGGCGGGGTCCGCAAGCAGATGTTCTCGGCGCGGAGGTCCCCGTGGATCACGTCCGCACCGTGGAGATGGTCGAGCGCCGATGCCACCGCCCCCACGATGGCGGTCATCTGGTCGATGGGAAGGACCCGCTCACGACGAAGCCGCTGGGCCAGCGACTCGCCCGGGATGAAGGGGGCGACCACGTACGGCATGCGCTCGGCGAGGCCAAACCCGAGCGGAGGCACCAGCTGAGGGTGGTCGAGCGTCTGGTGGATCTTGGCCGCTTCGATGAACCTCGCGCGCGCCTCCGAGGTCAGCCCGTCGACCTCGGCCGCCGCGAACGTGACCGCGACCGTGCCGCCCGCCTGGGTCGCCCGCCAGGTCCGCCCCCCCGGCCGGAGGGGACTGAGGAGCCGGATGTTGCCGCCGACGCGATCTCCGGGGTTCCACCCCATGGGCGCGTCCTTTCCCGTCAGCCCGCCGCCGCGGCTTCGAGCAGCGCCTTGGCGCGCGCGGTGGCGACGGCGGAGATGTCGGTCGCCTCTTCCGCGGTGATGTTCAGTCGGTCGCGGAGCGCATCGAGAAACGCGATCTCGGCTTCCGCTTGGTCGCCGTCGATCCACGACAGCGCGACGGCGTGATTGTAGAGGTTGCGACGATCCCCGTAGGACAGCTCGTTGAGCGGGATGTCCTCGAGGCCGCGCTGCGTGGCCGCATAGTCCCGAATCGCTTTGGCTTCGTCGTCGTCGGCGCCAAAAGCTTCGAGCAGCGCCTCGAGCATTTCCCGTTCTCGCGCATCGAAGCTCCCGTCGGCCCAAGCGACGCTCACCAGCCCCTGGACGATGGCCTTGTCCTGCTCGTGCATGGCCAATCCCTGCCCGCTCGGACCCAAAGCGTCAATGGTGAGACGACGGGGCGGGGGCGTGGCTGAAGTCAGCGCGCAGAGCGACCGGCTGGCCCGTGCGCATCGACGCTTCGAGTCGCTCTGCCGTTACCTCGATGCGGTTTCTTCGGTGGGGGGCGGTGACGTCCACCACCAGCAGCATGGCGGGCTCGTGACGGGGAAGGATGACGCGCCGGGTCGTATCTGTCCCGGCGGCCACCGCGAGCCACACCTCGGCGGGAGCGCCGGCGCTGGTGACGAGGAGGGTTCCCGCCGGACCGGCCCCTCCGACGCGTCCCGGCGGGGCCGGAGGCCAGCGGTGTCCCGGAGCATCGAGAACGTCGGCCCCAACCGACACCCTCAGCGTCGGGAGTCGCTCTTCGGTGGTCGTCGTCCACGCCACGTCGGGTTGGATCACAAGCCGCTCGGGGTTTTGGTTCGGTGCCGTCGCGACCACCTCGAGCCTGCGACCGCGAGGAAGCTCGGTCCGAAGGGGCGTGGCCCCGAGGCGCATCAAGACTTCGTTTTGCGCGGGAAGGCCGGTCAACACCACCGCGACGCCGCCGACATCGGCACGGGCGGTGTCGCCGACCGCCGATCGTGGCGTCGCCGGCGTTGGGTCGGACGCGCCGGCGGGGTCCGGGCCAGAGGGGACCGCGACGGTCGCCACCTCGGAGCGGAGTCGCTCCGACCCCCGCCCCACGATGATGGCCGTCGTGGCGGCGGCGGCGAGGCCGGCGAGGGCGACCATGGCGGCCGCACGCCCACGATGGCGCGGCCGCATCGAGGGCCGACGACCACCGAGAGGACGAACGGCGTCATCGTCGGACCAGACCGCGACGTCAGCTGCGGTGGGCGTCGGCGACGCGACGCGGGGCGGACGCTCCTCGACGGCCATCTCTGGCGGCGGAGAAGATGCGCTCGCCGCCACCCTCCCCAGCGTCCACGAGGCCTCGGCGGCGGTTCGTTCGTGGCGTGAGGTGGACGCGGGGAGCAACGCCAGAGGCTCCTTGGTTTCGTCAGCGGCGGCTCCGACCGGCACCCCGATGGGTGCCGTCTGCCCATCGGCCTCCATCAGGGACTGAAGCGCTTCTGTAGCCCGGTCCACCGAAGCGAGCCCATCGCCGTCGCTAAACCGGTCGAGGAGCACGTCGGCGCTCCCTGCCTCGTCGGGGGCCTTGGCAAATGTCGCCGTCACCGCGCCGGGACGGCGCGCCCATTCCTCCGACGGTGGCGCCGACGCCGCTCGCGCGTGAAGGCGCGTTGCAAGCGCCTCTTCGAGGGCGGTTTGGTCCTCGAGGCGCGGCGCCAACGGAAGGTCGACACACGCCTGCTCCGGCCCCGCCGCCTTGGCCGTCGCGGCGACGTCCGGTTCCTCATCGGTCCCCAGGTCGGCGTAACTCGTGGCTGGCGTCGATGGGACCGATTCGGCCGACATCGATCCTTCGGCCTCCGCCGGCCGCGCCTCGACGTCTTCTTCCCAGAGCCGCAGCGGGAGGGGCGCCGATTCGTCGACATCTCGCTTGAAGCCTCCGGTGGCCATCGTCTCCCCCGGTGGCGGGTCGTGCCAGGTGTCGCGCGCGTCGTCATCGCCCGCTCCCTCGGTCGTCGGAGTCCTCGTCGTCGTGGCCACGACCTCGTTTGCGCTGGGGTGGGCTTCGTCGCCCGCGACGCCGCCGACGGGGCCGAGGGCCGAGACGACGACGTCTGTCGTATCGTCGCCCGGGACCTCGTCGCCTGCGACATCAGTCCCGGTGCTCGCGACGACCTCGTTTCCGAGATCGACGCCCGCGGACGAGGCACCCGCCTCCGCGTCAGCGGGATCGACGCCCGGGGCACCCGCCTCCGCGTCATCGAGATCGACGTCGACCTCGACCTCGATGGGTTCGTCCTCGTCGTCGCGCTCGGTGTCCGCCCCGGGCGCGCCCCTCGGCGGCCCCAGGACCGTCATCGGGGTCGGGGTGCAGAGGTCGATGTTGGCGTCGAGCCGTTCCCAGGCGTTGCTGGTCTTCTCGGGTTGCGGCGGCGCCTCCGGCACGAGAACCGGCGGCCAGTTCGGGGTAGGCTCTCGGGCGACAGCGCTCGTCGGGGGCGCCACCCGAGACGCCACGATGGCGGCTTCCCCGTTCTCTTCGACCTCGTTCTCCTCGACTGGGGTGTGCGCAGGCGATGCCGGCGCCGCGGCAGCTGACGCGGGCGTTGGCGTGGGGATGGCCGCCGACGGGGTCGGTCGACGGACGGGCCCGACGTCTTCCGGTCGAACGAGCCCTCGATTCTTCGCGCGCACGGTTTCCCGGGCGAGACGCGCCAGGCCGCGCTTCGAGGCGGCGCGATTGATCGGGATCAGCGCCCGGTGGAGGTCGGCGTGGAGGCTTTCGAGCCGCTGGGGTCGTCGACGTGCGATGGCATGAAGCGCGGTCGCGGCCCCCTGTACCACCTGGAGGATGCCGTCGAGCGTCTCCAACACCGTCTCGGTCGCGGTGGCGTCATCGGCCGGGGACGAGGGGCCGACCACGGTGACCACCCCTTCGGTGTTGAGCAACACGCGAGCGGGGTCCAACGCCTGAGGACGTCGCCCGAGCACCCGCACTACGGCGAGCAGCAAGTGGCCCGCCGATTCTTGCACCAGCGATGCGTGGCGTCCCCGGGCCGCGGCAATGACCTCCGTCAGGGCTACGTTTTCGATGTCCACTGGTCTGTCCTCATGGTCTCGCGGTGGACCGCAGCGCGCTCCGGACCGTCGGGTCGGCCCTAACGCGATCGGGGGAACCCGGCCAAGAAGCGTGTATGTTCCGCGCGGGTACGCGTCATCGTGGCGAGTGAGGGAACAAATCCGAAGGGGGTGATGGCCGACGACGACGGACACGTCGGCCCGGCTCCCGAGGGGGGAACCCTGGGCGTTTGCGACACCCTCCCGGTCGACGATGTCGATGGGGTCCCTCCCGATTGGCGGACCGCCTCGACCGAGGCGCGTGCCAACAGCCTCAGCGCCACGTTGACGGCACCCGACGACGAGCGGGACGTCAGCCCTTCCCCACCTGGGGCCGACGATGGGGTCCCCGAATCGTCTGCCGCCTCGACGAAGCGGGCGTGGATGTCGGGAAGTTCAGACGACCGCGAGCTCTACGACCCCGACTCCGACGAGGATCCCCTCGCCGATCCGCTCGTCGGGCTCGTCGTCGCGGAGCGGTATCGCATCGTCGAGCGTATTGGTCGTGGCGGGATGGGCATCGTCTACCGCGTGCAACACACCAAAATCGGCAAGCTCCTCGCGATGAAGCTGCTCGCCGGGGAGCTCGCCGCGAAGCAAGACGTCCTCAAACGTTTCAAGCGCGAAGCGATGACGGTCTCGAAGCTGTCGAACCCGCACACGGTCCAGGTCTTCGATTACGGGGTGTGGAATCACCTCACCTACCTCGTGATGGAGCTGGTGGAGGGTATGGACCTCGGCCACTTGCTGAAGCGTCACGGCCCTCTTCCCTTTGCCCGGGTGGGGCGATTGATGGTTCAGGTCTGCTCCTCCCTCGCCGAGGCGCACGAGAAGGGGATCACCCACCGCGACATCAAGCCCGAGAACATCATGATCATCGCCGACGCCCAGGGGGTCGAGATGGCCAAGGTGCTCGATTTCGGGCTCGCCAAGCTGAAGGAAAGCGCCGAGCTCAACGAAGTGACGCTCCAGGGGGCCGTGGTGGGGACGCCCTATTACATCTCGCCGGAGCAAGTCTACGGCGAGGAGGTCGACGGGCGCAGTGACATCTATTCGCTCGGGACGGTGATGTTTCGCGCGCTCACCGGCACCTACCCGTTCCAGGCAAAAACGCCGATGGGGATGTTCACCAAGCACCTCACCGAATCGGTCCCCCAGGCCGAAGAACGCGCCCCCGAGCTGGAGATCCCTCCCGGGGTCAGTGCTGCGGTCGCGCGATGCATGGCCAAGGAGCCCGACGGACGGTTCTCGAGCATCGAATCCTTGCGCGAGACGCTTCTCGACGAGCTGAATACCCTCCCGCTGTCGAGCCAGGAGCGCTTGCTTCTCGATTCCTCGCCCCGGCGGGGTCCACGAGACGACGCGCCCCCAAGCCGTCGTATCGTCGCGCCGGCCGTCGATGCCCTCGATGCGGCCGCCGGCGCGCAGCTCGCCACGCGGGCCGAACTCGAGGCGTATGAGCGAAAGCTCCGACGCAACCGCTTCGGAGCGGTTGGGCTCGCTTTGCTCGTCCTCGTAGGCGTCGGCGCGGGGGTGACGTTTTCGCTCGTTCACGCATCTCGTCGCGTGCTCGCCGGACGGGAGTCGGAGCCGAACGACCGCGCGCAGCAGGCCAACGCGCTGACCCTCGGGGCCAGCGTCACCGGGCAGCTCGGTCGTCGCATCGACAAGAACACTCCAGACCGCGACTTCTTTCGCTTCGAGGTCCCCCCTTCGTCGCCGGCGGGGGCCCTCGTGAGGCTGGAGGTCACCGCCCTCCCCAACCTTCCCATGTGCGCTCTCCTCTACCGCGTTGGCTACGCTGACCCGAGCGCCACCTATTGCACCGGCGTGAGCCAGCGCGATTTGCGTATCGAGCGGTTGCGACTCGACGCGGGGGACTACTTTCTCGCCGTGACCCAGGACCTCATCTCGCCGGCGCCAGGCGAGGCGCGCTATCCAGTGGAGAACATCTCCGACCGCTATCGCCTCGAGATCGCGTCTGCGGTCGTGGTCGGGGACGAAGAGGTCGAGCCCAACGACACCCTTAGCGCGCCCCAAATGGTGCTCCCGGGGGCGACCGTCACGGGGGGCCTCGCCTGGGTCGGTGACCGCGACGTGTGGTGCACCCCTCTCGCGGGGAGTGGGGAGGCTTCTTCGGGGCCCGTGACCTGGTCCATCGAGGACGAGACTCGACCCGAGGGCACCGTGCTCGAAGTGGTGCCGCACATCGCTGGGATCGCGCAGCCGCTCGCGCGGATTCACCCTTCTGGCCGATCGCCGAAAGGGCGGCCTCGGCTCGACGCCGACGTCAGCGGAATGTGGACGAGCCCCGTCTCCGAAATGAAGCCCGACGTGCCCCTGTGTGTCGTCCTCCGACTCACGCGCGACCCGTGGGTGGATGGCGAACGCGTCCCGACGCCCAGCGCGGCGCGTTACCGCCTCTCGCTTGCGCGGGCGGTCCCCTGAAGTGACGAGGCGCGGGGACTTCGCTAACGTCACGGCGTATGGTCAGGGGCCACGGATGGCGCAGCGTCGCCGCAGCGGGTGCGCTGGGCGCCTCGTCGTTCGCCGGTCTGGCCTCAGGAATGGCTCATCCGCGCCTCGATCCAGACGTACCTCATCGCGTCTTTGTCGGCGTTCCCCCGGCCGCGCGCCCCGCGGTCCCCGACCGTATCCCGTACCCCGCGGGGGCCAAACCAAGAACCGCGGCGCTCCCGTCGTCGACCCGGCTCCCCAAAACGCTGGGCGAGCGGTGGCGGGTCGCGCCCGATGACGGGCTGCTCACGCCCGCCGTGGTCACGGCGGAAGGTGCGGTCATCGTCGCGGCGGGCACGGGCGACCTGATTCAGCTCGACGCCGAGGACGGGCGAGAGCGCTGGCGACGTGGTCTCGGCGACGACGTCCCGGCCGCCGCCCCCGTCATCGCGAGCGATGGCCGCATCGTGCTCCTCACGGTGGGCGGCGAATTGTGGCGGGTTTCTCCCCGGGAGGGGCGGGTCCATGCGCGGCAGCGCCTCGCCTTGGACGACGCGAGCGAGGCGGTTCCCCCCTTGGCCCGCGAGGACGGCTCCCTCGTGGTCGCGGCCGGTCGAACCGCGCTCGTGGTGGATGCGTGGGGGCATGCCACGGCCCGTGCGACCTTGCCGGCGACGCCCGTCCAGGGCCTCCTGGCGTGGCGCCGGGGGATTCTCTACGTCGGCCGCGGCGGGGAAGTGGTCTCGTGGCACCCGCCCGGCAAGCCGCGCGTGCTCGGTCGTATCCAGGAAGATGTGAGCGATGTCCGTCCGCTGCTGGTCGGCCCCCGTACCCTCATCGTCGTCCGCGGGCGCCGCGAGCTGGTCGCGTTCGACCTTCTCACCTACGTGACCACGACCTCGCTCGTCGCCCCGCTCCCGTGGGCCTACGACGGAACCCCGACCCTCGCGCGCGACACCCTGCTCGCGACGACGACGGAGGGCGTGATGATGAGGTTCGACCCGCGGGGCCGTGAGCGATCTCGCCTCGCGCTCGAGCCGGGGGCTCTCGTGGTGCCCCCGAAGCTTACGAGCCCATCGCGCGCGACGCCCGATGCCACGCGGCCCAGCCGGGTCGCGTCACGAATCGCGGCGAGTCCACCCGTGTTGGCGGACGAGGAGGGGACGATCGTGTTCGCCCGCCACTCGGGTCGGGTCGGCGTCATCCCCTCGGCCATGGAGCGAGACGCGCCCCGCGCATCGATACCATCCCTTTGCGCGGAGATCGTCGGCCTTCAACCCGCCGGCCCGGAGCGCGTGCTCGTCAATTGCGGGTACCGCACCCTCGTTCTCCTCGGGTCGGCCGCGGGTCCGTCGTCGGGGGGCGCTCCCGAGACCGACGCGCCCCCGGGGGCGGAGAAGACCCCGTGACCCCGTCTCGGCCCGACCATTGGCGAGACATCCCCTCGGCCCCGAGTTGGGGACGCTCGGGCTTGTGGCCCCGAGCGCGGGCGGTGGCGGTGGCCGTGGCGGAAGCGGCTCTCGCGACCCACGAGGCTGACGACGGTCGAGAGGGTGCCGCCTTGGTCGCCCCGGCCGACACCTGGGTCGACCGTATCGTGGGGGACTACGACGAAGCCGTCGGCCATGCGAGTGGGCCCATTCGATTCGGCATCAACCTGCTCTTGGTCGCCTTCAATCTCCTGCCGTGCATCATGGCGGGCGGGGGATTTTCCCCGTTGCGGGGCCGCACCCTCGCCGCCCGACTCGACTTCCTGGAACGCGTGGAGAACCACCGGCTGGGAAGCGTGACGATGGCGTGGATCGCCATCAAGGTGCCCTTGCTCGTGTCCGCCTTCGAAGAGGGCCTGGCGCTCCGGGAGACGGGGTTCGACCGGCCCCACTACGCCGCCCGGCGGGCGCTCCCGGTCGTTGCGCCCTCTTCGACGTCCCCGGAGGGCGAAGCGCCGCCTCCAGCCCCCTCGCCGGAGGGCCCGGCCGAACCCCTTCCGTCGCGGCGGCGGCCCGGGACGCCCGCGCTCGAGGCGCGGCCTTGACGGTCCTCGACGCGCCGATCACCCACGGGCGAACGGTCGCCACGTCGTTGCGGGCATCTTGCGACGTCATCGTGGTGGGCGCCGGCGCGAGCGGGATGACCGTCGCCACCCACCTCGCCGAGCGGGGGCGAGACGTGGTGGTGTTGGAAGAGGGCCCTTACGTGCGCCCCGACGATTATCAACGCTTCGCGCCGAGCGAGTCGCTCCGCCGCCTGTTTCGCGAGGCCGGCATGGTGGCCGCCCTCGGGGTGGGCGCCACCCCGCTCATCACGCTCACGCTCGGTCGGGCGGTCGGCGGGTCGTCCCTGCTCACGGGCGGGGTCTGCTTTCGCATCCCGTCCGACGTTCACCACCACTGGGAGCGTGACCTCGGTCTTTCGGCTTTGGGCGAGCGAGCGCTCGAGGAGGCGTACGCCGACGTCGAGCGGCGCATGTCGGTGACCGAAGTGCCAGCGAAGATGCGCTCTCGTTCGACCAACAAGTTCATCGAAGGGGCCGCCGCGATGGGGGTCGAGATGAAGTCGATGCGCCGCAATACGGGCGCGGACTGCGAAGGGCTCGGACGATGCAACTTCGGTTGTCCCGTGGGGGCCAAACGCAGCGTCGACCGGTCGTACCTTCCGAGCGCGCTTGACCACGGAGCGCGGGTCGCATCCGATGCGTTGGTCGAACGCATCCTCGTCGGAAGCGGCCGCGCCGTCGGCGTCGCCGGTCGCTGGTTGGGCGGGAAGTTCGGGGCCCCGTCACGCGGCTTCGAACTCCGCGCGCGCGCCGTCGTTCTCTGTTGTGGCGCCGTCCACACGCCGGGTCTTCTGCGACGTCTCGGGCTTCGGGGCGAAGCGGTGGGTCGGCATCTCACCCTTCACCCCGCGGCCCGGGTCGTGGCGCGTTTTCCCGAACGCCTCAACGGTTGGGATGGAACCCTCCAGTCCGTCTATTCGGACCGGTACCACGACGAAGGCATTTGGCTCAATGGCGTCTACACGGCGGTCAACGTCCTCGCTGCGAGTTTACCCGGCGTGGGCCCCGAGCTCCGATCGCGCGTCGCCCAGATGCCTCATTACGGGGTGTTCGGCGCCATGGTTCACGACGAGGGCGGAGGGACGGTGCGCGCGGGGCCCGGTCGTGAGCCGGCGCTCTTCTATCGGATGGCTCCGCGGGACTTGAAGCGCCTACGACGCAGCATTCGCATTTTGGCCGAGATGGCGCTCGAAGGCGGGGCGGAGGAGGTCATCCCTCCCGTGTTCGGGATGCACGCGGTTCGTTCTCGGCGCGACCTCGACCGGCTCGAGCATGACCCGCTCGATCCTCGTCGTATCGAATGCATGGCCTTCCACCCGCTGGGAAGCGCGCGCATGAGCCATGAATCGAGGTCTGGCGTCGTCGACGAGTGGGGCGAGTGTTGGGAGTTGCCCGGGCTTTTCGTGGCCGACGGCTCGGTGCTGCCGACCAGCGTCGGCGTCAACTCTCAGATCCCCATCATGACGGTGGCGACCCAACTCGCGTGGCGACTCGACGAGGTCCTGTGATTCGATTCGACTTTCGCTCCGACACGGTGACGAAACCGTCGCCGGCCATGCGGCGGGCCATGGCGGAAGCTGAGGTGGGGGACGACGTTTACCGAGAAGACCCGACCGTCCGGACCCTCGAGGCGGAGGTGGCCGCCCACCTCGGGAAGGAGGCGGCCCTATTTGTCCCGAGCGGCACGATGGCCAACCAGATCGCGCTCCTGTGCCACACACGCCCGGGCGACGAGGTCATCTGCGGACGGGGGGCGCACTGCGCGTACTACGAGTCGGGCGCCGGGGGCGCGTGGTCGGGCGTTCAGTTCGAGCAGACCGCAAGCCCGTTCTTTTCCGCGGAGGAGATGCGGGCGGCCGCCAAGCCCCGTGCCTACTATTGTCCCCGTACATCCCTGGTCGCGGTCGAGAACACCCACAACCGAGGCGGTGGAACCTTTGTGTCCGCCGCCGAACTCGCTCCCCTCGCCGCCGCGTGTCGCGAGCTCGAACTCGCGATGCATCTCGACGGAGCCCGGCTGTGGAACGCAGCAGCGGCACTCGATTGCCCGACGGCTGACCTCGCCGCACCTTTCGATACGGTGAGCGTATGTTTCTCGAAGGGATTGGGGGCGCCGATCGGTTCGGCGCTCGTCGGTCCGCAGGCGCTGATCGAGGACGCGGCGCTTCGGTTTCGGAAGATGCTCGGGGGCGGGATGCGTCAGGTGGGGGTCATCGCCGCCGGGGCGCTCTTTGCCTTCCGCCATCATCGGGATCGCTTGCATGCCGATCACGAGGCCGCGCGTCGGTTGGCGGTGGCGCTCCGAGACGTCGCCGGGGTGGAAGTCCCGTACGTTCCGACCAACATCGTGCTCGCCGACGTACCGGTCGCCGCCGAGCGCGTCGTGGCGGCCGCGACGGCCCGGGGGGTCGCCTTTTATCCGTTTGGCCCGCGACGACTCCGCCTGGTGACCCATCGCGACGTCGTCGACGCGGACGACTTCGACGAAGCGGTGGCGGCGACGGTCGACGCATTTGCGGAGGCGCTGGCCGCGTGACGCCGCGACGGCGGGCGTCGGCCCTCGGCCTGGCGCTTTCGTTGGCGTCTTCGGGTTGCGGCGCGCCCGACTACGGGGAGGCCTACCTGGCGTCTTTTCGCGCCGGGTTGCGGGCGCAGTCCGCCGGTCGCTTTGCCGAAGCGAGCGATGCTTTCGCCCGAGCGGCCGAGCGCGCCCGGCGTCGCAAGGACCGAGACGAAGCCTCGTTCCTGGTGGCGAGATCGCTCGAGCGAGCCGGACGTATGCACGAGGCCCGGGCGGCCTATCTGGCCCTGGTGGAGATGAGCCCTGACGGCCCGCGCGCGGGCCGAGCGGCGTTCGAAGCGGCTTCGATCGACATCGCGCACGGCGAGGCCGACCGAGGATGGGCGGCGCTGCGCCGCACGCTAGAGCGGCATCCCGACCACGGCGTCGCGTCGCGCCATTTGACGCAGTGGGCGGAACATACCGCGGAAACCCGCGGCGAACGGGCGCTGCGACAGGCGTTGCGGTCGTGGCGGGCGCTCCGTGACACGGCCCTTTGGCCCCAAGTGCATTACGAGCGCGCCCGGAGTTTCGAGCGAGAGGGCGAGATTCAGGCGGCTCGCGACGCGTACCTCTTCACCGCGCGCCTCCGTCGTCACCCGCGGGGGAGCCTCACCGACGACGCCTACTTTCATGCGGCCCGGCTGGCGCGAGCGGGCGGTGACGACGGATGGGCCTTGCAAACGCTCGAAGAGATGCTCGAAGGGAGAGAGACGTCGGTGACCGGAGGCAGCTACGTCCGGCCCCGCTTTCCGGCCGCGCAGTTCGCGGTGGCCACGATCTACCGCGACGCGCGCGACGACCCGACCCGGGCGCGAGCCGCCTTTCGCAAAACCCGTCTCGCGTTTCCCGATTCGGTGCTCGCCGACGACGCCGCGTGGCAAGAGGCTCGCATGGCCCGGCGCGAGGGCGATCTCGAGGGCGCGTGCGGGATTCTCCGCGACCTCGTCGCCGGCTGGCCTCGGAGCCGCTACCGCCGCTGCCTCTTCCGACTCTGCCCAGAACTCGCCGCCGCGACCCCGGCGCCACGACGCTGTCCCGCGTACATCGAGCGCGAACTCGACCCCTGACGACCCGGACTAAGCGCGTTACGCCTCGGGGGTGGCTTCGCCGCAGCGCCCCGGTCCGAAGGCGGCCCGGCGCGCGATCTGTTGCACCTGGCGGGCGACGGGCGAGTTCGGCGCATAGAGCCGCGCGAGTCGGTCCTGAATGTCGGGCGGTTTGATCGCCCCCAGGGAAGCCAGCGCGGCAAGCCCCAGGGGTTGGTCGTAGGGAAGCTGTTGGAACCCCGCGCGAAGGGCGAGCTTGTAGAGGAGGTCCGAGGACTCCCGGCGGCACAATTGCCCGAGGGCATCGATCGCCGCGACCCGGGTTTCGACCGGTTGCTGCGGGTCGTCGGCCACGTCGTGAATCACCTCTCCCGCGCCGCGACTGCCGCGACGTCCGAGGGCGCGGAGCGCGGCTTGGCGAAGCCGGGGGATGCGCGCCGATATTGCCTCGACGAGTGCTTCGTCTCCGCGATCCGAGCGCGCGGCGCGTCCTAGCGCCTCGGCCGCCCCGATTTGGACGAAGGGCCACCGGTCGCTCCGCAGCATGGCGATCACGCGAGGCTCCAGGGCGGGATCGAGTGGCGTCGCTCCTCCCGCGAGCGAGGTGAGGGCGGTTTGGCGCACTCGGGGGTTGTCGTCGCCCAAGGCGGTGCGCAGCCGAGGGAGAAAGGAAACGATGTTCCCCGCGACTTCGACCGCCTTCTGTCGCAGGGAGGCGCGCCGATGCTCGAGGCCGCGGCTGAGGAGGCGGACGGCGTTGGCATCGCCTCGGGCGGCGAGGTGTCCGGCCGGCTCGAGCAATAGGTATCGACTTCGAAAGTCGGTGAGGGCGGACTGCGCACGCGAGAAGGCGGCTGGCCCCCCCGCCACCTCCGCGAGACGGGGGCCGATCGCCCGGAGGAGATCGACGCGGGTGACCGGGTCGAAGTTTTCGAAACGATCGGGTCGCAGCAGCGCACCCACCGCGTCGGTGCTTCGTTGGTCCCGAGCCGCAATGGCGAGGGCACCGCGCAGGCGACGTCGTACGCGGTCGGCTTGGCCGGAGGCTTCGGGGGCCGTCGAGCCCTCGGCGAGGACGGCCACGATGGGTTCGATGGCCGCTCGCGCATCGAGGCCGGCGAGTTCTCGGGCGGCCCAAACCCGTCGCTGCCCCGGCGCCTCGCGCCTTATGGCTTCTCGTAGCGCGTCGGTGCCCCGTTCGCGGCAGCTGCGCAGCTTATCGCGGGCGAGGCGCGCGGTTGGATCCAGGGCGGGCTCGAAGTCGAGGTCGGCGCCGACCCCGAGCAGACGGTCGACGTAGAAGCGGGCGACGCGCACGCAGCGCCCGGTGTCGACGACCTCCAGGGCGCGACGCCGAGCGGCAAATCCAAGGGCACCGTAGGCGGCGATGGCCGCTTCCACCCCGGGTTCGCCCGAGCGGAGCAAGAGGGCGGTGGCGGCGTCGGCGTCGGGCCCCTCGAGGTCGCGGGTGAGGTCCGCCGGCGATTTGCCGTCAAAGGCGGTGATGGCGCGGATCTCGGTGAAGCCCACCTGGTCGCGCTCCTCGGTCACGAAGCCGTCGTCGATGACCACGGACACGCATGATGTGGCCCGCGCGGCCGGGAGCCGCACCTCGTAAACGGTACCGGACGGGTCCGTTCCGGCCGTTGCCGGCACGTTCACGGCAAAGAGGTCGTCGTCCAGCGATACGAAAAAGCGCCTTGGCGCACTGGCTCGGTCCGCAGTCGGGCCGTTTCCGGTCGCCGTCCACTGCAGGCCCACGAGGGGGACGGCAAGCGGGGCGGTGAACGCGAGAAACTCTCCTCGTCCCGCCGCCGGGCGTCGCTCCGCCCATCTCGTGGCGAGATCGCGGTCTGTCGCCCCGGCGCTACGCTTACCCACCGCGCTCGAGGCGACTCGGGCCACCAGGGCGCGCGGCTCTTCCAAGCCGAAAGACCCTTCGACCCGCGCCGCGTCGAGCTCAGGCGCGCGTTTCCGTTCGTCCTCGCTTAGGCTTCGTGCGCCGGCCGGACGCCAGGTCATGGTGGTCGGGTCCAGCGTCTTCACGCGAATGATGGCGGGCCGTCCGCAGACGTCGGCGTTTTCGTACCGGGTGCCGAACGACAGATGAACGCCGTTCGGGTGGGGCTCCCGCAACAAGATGCGCGTTTTTCGCTCGCCCTCCACGCCGCGGGGGAGGTCGATGGTTCCCTTGAGACGCTGCACGACCGCCGGCGGGTCCGCGCGCGGTCCGCCGATCAAAACGGTGATCCAGCGCCCCCCAGCTCGATGGGGCGCGGCGACGAGCGCGACCCGGTGGGCCTCGTCGAGGGAGATCGACTCGACGGTGACACGGCTGAGGTCGACGTCCTCGGGCACGTCGATTCGGGTCGCGTCGTCCGCGGGCGTGCACGCGGACGGGGCGGGGCAGGCCCGTGCGCGCAGACGCGGCCCCTCGACGCTGACCTCGAGGCCGTACTGCGCGGCCGTCGCCGCCACCGTAAAGGGTGCCGACCCCGGGTTGGCATGGGCCGAAACGGGGAAGAGCCCTGCGAGTCCAAACATCCCGCGAACGAGCATGCGAACCATGCCCGGTCCTTAGCGCGGGCGGCCGTTGGCGTCGTGCCTGACCCGGTGGGGCGGGGACGTGGCGCGCCCAACGAGCCCGGGGTATCCCGGGCTCATGACGACGACGGCGCCCGCCACCGGACCGACGCTGCCGCTGCGGTTGGCCTTCGGCACGCCGCGAAAGCTCCCGAAACCCCAGAGGCTGGAGGGCCGCGTTGCCGTTGTCGACATCGCGTTTGCCTCGGAGGGAGGAGGAAGGCGCAATGGCTTCGAGCGGACCACGATGAAGTTCATCGAGGGGCTCGGCGATCGTCTGGCGGCGTGGGTCGACCATCACGACAGCCGTTTCCACCTTCGGTTCGCCGACGACGCCCGCTTCACCCTGTCCACGAAGGCCGAACACGGCGCGTGCCCCGAGATGGTGACGCCCGCGGTCGTCGCGGCGGCGGGGCCGGTCGATACCGTGGTGTGTCACACCGACTTCGACGGGCTCGCGAGCGCGGCGAAGTGGATGCTGGGCGGCGAGCCGCCGTACCCGGCGTGCGATGATGACGCTCGTGCCATCGACACGCGCGTCGGAGCCGCCACCGAAGTCGGGGTGCTGTGTGATCGTGCGCTCCGCGCCCGTCCGCGCGACGCCGAGGTGATGGGCGACGTCGTGTCCTTGCTCGTGGGTCGGCTCGGTCGCGGTCCCGCCGACGTGCGATGGCGACGTCTGGCGGAAGCGGGCGCCGAGCTTCTCGCGCGGGAAGAGGAGGCCCAACGTTTGGCGGCGGGGTACGCCCGCCTCCACGACGACCTCGTGATGGTCGACGTCAGCCGCGCCGAGCGCCCCTATGATCGCACCAAGCTGCTCTTGCTGGGCCAGTCGCAGGCAAAGATGGCTGCCGTCATCGACGGAGAAAATGTGACCTTCGCCGCTCCCTTCGACAGCGGTGTCGATTTTCTCGCGCGCTTCGGATTGAGCGGGGGGATGCCGACGTTGGTGTCGATCCATAAGCCTCGACTCGCCACGGCGCTAAGGCGTCTCGGGGTCTCGTCGGAGGCCATCCGTACCCTCGTGGGCCCCCGCTCGCGTCGTGAACCCAACGACGGATGACCTTCTGCCTGCTAAGGCTCCAGGCATGCCGCAGGTGTCTTGTCGCGCGACCGCCGCGATGTTGGAGGTCTTGGCGGGGTGGGGGATCGACACCGATGCGATCGAGAGGTCCGCGCCGTTGCGGAGCACGCGGCTCCGAGACCCTCGGGCCCGGGTGGATTGGGATACCTTTTCCCACCTGCTCGACCGGGTCGCGAGCGCGCTCGACGGCGAGGACAGCCGTCTCGAAGCTCTGGGAGAAGCGATGGTCGAGCGCTCGGCGTACGCCGCCCCGGGCGTCGCGGCCGGGCGCTTTCTCACGCCTCTGGCGCTGACCCGCGCGGCGAGCTTGGCGGGCAGCGCGGCATTTCCCACCATCGAGTTCTCGCAACGGGTCTTCGACGATGGACGCTTCGAGCTTCAGCTCGCGCTCCCCGAGCACGCGCGTTCGGCGCGCCCCTTCTTTGTCGTGACCGTGGGCTGCTACCGAGCGATGCCGCGACGGCTCGGGCTCGCCGATGCCCGTGTCCAGGCCGAAGTCGGACCGCGGTCGGGGCACTACCTCGTCACCCTCCCCGTCGATCGCGGTTGGTCGCTCCGGCACGGGCTCGCGGCCCTCTGGGGGACACCTGCTTGGCTTCGCGAAGTGTACGCGTCACGCCGGCAGCTTCGGGAAGACTACGCGGCCATGGAGCGGTGGCGTCGTGATTTTCATCGCGTGCTCGACCATCTCCCGGACGCCGTCCTGATCCACCGAGACGGGGTCGTCCGGTACGCCAACGAAGCGCTCGCCCGGGTCATCGGCGACCCGGCCGCGTCGCTGCGCGGACACCGCGTCGACCAACTCATCCCGTGGGCGCGCTTCATGCAGGCGCGGGAGGCGGTGCGGACGGCGCGTGACGACACGTCGGCCCGTCGGATTGAAATACGGCGCCGACGCCGACCCCGGATCCTCGCCGTGCGACTCGTCGAGGAGGTCGAATTCGAAGGTGTCGCGGCCGAGCTCGTGGTGGCGCAAGACGTGACCGACCGGGTACGGATGGAAGAGCGGCTACGCCACACCGACCGCATGGCCACGCTCGGCACCCTCGCCGCCGGCATCGCCCACGAGATCAACAATCCCCTCGGATACCTCCTGAACAGCTTGCAAATCCTCCAGCGGGACGCGGCCGAGATTCATCCGGGGGGCACGGTGGACGCGAGCTGGCTCGAGCGGCTCCGAGCCATGCTGGAGGTCGCCCTCGAGGGTACCGATCGCGTTCGCACCGTGCTCGATGACCTCCGTGCCTTCGTCCGCCGAGAAGACGACGCGGCGTCGCCCGTCGACGTACGCGAAGCGATCGAGCACGGCCTCGAATCTCTCGGTGAGGACCTCGGCGACATCGTGGTCGAGCGCGTGGGTTTCGAGCGCGCCCAGATGGTGATGGCGCCCTCGACGCGACTCAACCAGGTGTTGTTTCACGTCTTGCTCAACGCCGTGCAGGCCATGCGCGAACGGATGCCGGGCTCCAACGGGGAGAACCGGCCGTCGGGGTCCAATGCGAAGACGATGCGGCGAGCGCAGGGCCGCTTGGTGGTTCGGGTGATGCGCGAGGGAGGGCAAGCGGTCATCGAAGTGTCCGATGACGGACCCGGAATGCGGCCCGAAGTGCTCGCGCAGGCGTTCGAGCTCTTCTTCACCACGAAGCCAGCGGGGGTGGCTCGAGGCCTCGGGCTGCCCATTTGTCGCGAGCTCGTGCATCGGCTCGGGGGCACCATCGACATCGAGAGCACGGCCCCGCGGGGGACGCGCGTTCGGGTCGTGCTCCCGTCGCCGATGTCCGTCACCGAGGACGAAGGCCGGCCCCGTTCCGACACGCCGGTGCAGGCGGCCCGACCCTGACCCGAGGCGGGACGCGTGTCGACCGTCGTCGTCGTCAGCCGACTGCCGTCAAGGGCGCGAGGTGGCGCCGGAGGCGAGGCAGCGGGGCCTCGAGATCCGGGACAAACGGCCGCCCCACGATGGTCTCGCACGCGGTGACGTACCGGACCATCGCCTCGACGCGGACGGCCTCGGGAATGGTCGGCACGGGTCCGTCGCCCGTGAAGCCGGCTTGGGCGAGCCACCTCCGAACGTACTCTTTGTCGAAGGACTCAGGTGCTTCCCCGGCGGCGAATCGCTCCTCGTAGCTGTCGGCGAACCAGTAGCGGGACGAGTCGGGCGTATGGAGCTCGTCGATCACGACGATCTCACCGTCGGCTCGCTTTCCAAACTCGTACTTCGTGTCCACGAGGATGAGCCCCCGGGCAGCACAATGCGCGCGACCTCGAGCGTACAAGCGATGGGCGAGGATGGCGGCGCGGTCGAAGTCCTCGGCCGTGATGTCGCCGTGGGCAATGAGTTCCTCGCGGGATCGAGAGACGTCGTGCGCCCCGTGACCCGCCTTGGTGCTCGGCGTGAGCAAGGGCTCGGGAAGTCGTTGGTTCTTCACCATACCTTCCGGGAGCACGTGGCCGCAGAAGCGCCTTTCGCCGCGCGCGTAGTGGGTCCACATGCTCGTGCCCGTCACCCCGGTGATGTAGCCACGCATCACCATCTCTGCGCCGAGCGGGGTGCACGCATGCGCGACGACCGCGTTCGGATCCGGGCTCGCAATGACGTGGTGGGGTACGTCGGCCTCGATCAGCTTGAACCAGAAGTTGCTCACCCACTGAAGGACTTGTCCCTTCAGAGGGAGGGTACCGAGCACCCGATCGAAGGCGCTGATGCGGTCGGTGGTGACGATCAGCCGTCGGTCGCCCTGCGTGTAGTTGTCGCGAACCTTACCTTCGTACCTCTCGCCCCAGCCGACAAAGCCGGGGGTCCGCTCGAGCTCTTGGCCCAACGCGGCGAGGAACGGTGCCTCTGCGCCCATACCGACGGCGCTACCGAGGTGGCGGGGGGACGTAAAGCTTTTGCCCCGTGCAACGGGGGTGTTATGGCGCCGGGGTCATGAGCAGAAAGATCTCGTTGATCGGAGCCGGGAACATTGGCGGGGAGCTCGCTTCCACCATCGCGCGTAAAGAGCTCGCCCAAGAGGTCGTCCTCTTCGACATCCCCGCCAAGGCGGACTTCGCCAAGGGCAAGGCGCTCGACCTGGAGCAAGCGGGATCGGTCCTCGGCTACGACACGTCGATCGTCGGTTCATCGGATTGGTCCGATTGCGCCGGGTCGGATGTGCTCATCATCACCGCGGGGATCCCGCGCAAACCCGGCCAGGACCGCAAGGACCTGGTGGCGACGAACCTCCCGATCATTCGAAACGTCGCCGACAACGCGAAGAAGCACTGTCCGGACGCGTTCGTCATCGTCATCAGCAACCCCCTCGACGCGATGGTGTACGAATTCAAGCGGCGCACGGGATGGGCGAAGAACAAGGTCGTGGGGATGGCTGGGGTTCTCGACTCGGCGCGCTTCATCCTGTTTCTCGCCCGAGAGGCCGGGGTCAGCGTGAAGGACCTCAGGGCGCTCGTCCTCGGCGGTCACGGAGACACCATGGTGCCCATCACGAGCGCCTGCACCGTCAACGGAGCGCCGCTGACGGAGATGATCGGCAAGGAAAAGCTCGACGCGATCATCGCCCGCACCCGCAAGGGCGGTGGAGAAATCGTCGGCTTGATGGGCACGAGCGCTTACTACGCGCCGGCCGTGAGCGCGGTGGCCATGGCCGAGGCGTACCTCAACGACCAGAAGCGCCTCTTGGCCGGCGCGGCGTATCTCGAGGGTGAATACGGGTACGAGGGATTCTTCATGGGGGTCCCCGTGGTCATCGGGGCCGGAGGGGTGGAAAAGATCGTGCCTTTCCCGTTGACCGACGACGAAAAAAAGATGCTCGAGACGAGCGCCAACGCCGTCCGCAGCATCGTCGAGATCGTCGAAGCGACCGCGGGCTGAGATGCCGCCCGACGACGGGTGCCGCGGCGCACCCCGTCGGCCCGACGAGCGCGGTCGGGGACGAGGGACGAGTCCGGGGCGCGTCGTCGCGAGATCCCCGTCAAGCCTCTTCGAGGTGGGGTTCCAGGTAGCGGTAGTCGGGGGTCAAGCGACCCCGCCACGCGATCGTCGCGCGTCGGATGGGGGCGGGAAGGTCGTCGAAGGTGGCGGTGGGTTGGGCCGCCTCGACGATCGCGGGGACGAAGGGGAGCAACGCCTGCGTGAAGGCGCTCGATGCCTCGCGCGGAAGCTCGCAGGGCAGGCAATCGGTGGTCATCATCGCGATGCCCCCCTCCGGGACCCCTTCCACGCCGTCGTGAACCGCACCCGATGCCGGGTCGAAAACGTATGCGGGGCTCCCTGGCGTCGTCGCCTTTACGGTGGCTTCGATCGCGCCGTCGATGTCGCAACTGATGTCGCCGATGGTCACGAGCCTCCCCCCGGCGGGCGCGTCGAAGGCGAGCTGGCGGAGATCGCCGACGTCGAGAAGGCGTGGGTACGCGTCGGTCCAGTAGATGCAGTTCACGAGCACGCTCAGGTGTGCCGCGAAGGTGGGAAAGATCCCGTCGTGCGCCTCTGGGTGGTCGAAGTACCCCTCGCGTTCGAAGGGCCCGCCGTCGCGGCGCGTGGCCAAGTGTCGTTCGGCGAACACCACCTTGACGAGTCGGTCGCCGCGTTCCGGCACGCCTCCGGCCAGGAGGTCCTCGGGCGACACCGTCTCGTGCGGGAGGAGGTCGAACACCTCTTGCGCCCCCCGCGAGACGTTTCCGTAGCCCGCGAAGCCCACCACGAAGGGTTGAAGCTGCTTGGGCAGGGGCTCCTCGGTCGAAAGCCGTCGCCCCGCCGCGGCGACGGCTTCTTTCGCGGCGGCGAGGTCGGGGTAGTGATGCGTGGGTCGGAGGTTGGCGAACGGGGTCGGGACGCCGAGCGCCGCGAGGCGGGCGCCCGTCACGTGGAGGGTATCGACCATGCCCGCGAGCCCGGCGTGGACACCGAAAAACACCAGGCGTCGACCATCGTCGTCGACGATTCGCTCGTAGTCGATGAGGGTCCCCCCGAGGTCGAGCAACCGCCGCAGTCGGGGCATGTTGTGGGGTTGCCCCTTGATGGTGTGCGAAAAGAACACGTAGGTCCCATCGCGCTCGAGATGCGACGTCGGGATCTCTTTCACCGCGAAGATCGTCCGACAGCCGCCCAGACGTTCATCGAGAATGGCCCCGGCGCGGCGGTAGGCTTCGTCGTCGAACACACGGTGCGAGGAGGGCTGAACGACGACCTCGAGGCCGCGGTCGACGAGGTCCGCCACCGCGTCGGGGGTGAGGGCGACGCGCCGCTCCCACTCGTGCTTGTCCTCGCGGCGGATCCCGATGTCTCGCGTCATGGCTCGCCCCTTAACCTAGACGTGTCGGGGCCGAGGTCTTCTCGGGGTTGTTCGTCGAAGCGGATCCCGTGGTCGCTCAGCGCGGCGAGCACGGGTTCGTACACATCGGCCACCGTGGGAATGACCACCCCGCGACGGCGGATGGTGCCATCGAGGATGGCGATCGCCCCGATCCCGGTCGTGAGCCCGACCGTCTTCGCCATCGCCGTCCGCTCGCGATTCTCCCCCATGGTGACGAGGTTCGTTTGACGACGAATGCGTCGCCCCTCGAGGCTGAAGGTAACCTTGTGGATCATCGCGATCATGTCCCGATCGTCGTCGGACAGCGCCCATTTCTGCTCCAGACGCTTCTGGAGAACCTGGGCGGGCGTCGCTCGCTTCAGTCCGATCGGCTCCGCCTCGAAGAGGCCGAGCCAAGCGATTCGATCGAAGATGGCCGAGTTGAGATCGAGCTTGAGATAGGCACGGAGCTTGAGCTCCACGCTCATGTCGTCGTCGTACCAAAGATACGCGTTGACGAAGTCGCGGTAGGTCATGTCCGCCACGTCCTCGAGCTCATAAACATCGTCGGTCAGGCCGAGCTGAACGAGCGCGTCCCATGCCGCACAAAAGCCCGGTCGGCGAAGGGTTCCCCGATAAATGGTGTCGACGTCCCACAGGCCATAGTGCTCGCGGTACTTCAACGAGTCGCGATTGGGGTACCCCTCGAAGGCGCCGAAGCCGGGAATGGTCAGCGGCTCGTAGCGGGCGAATAGCTTGTGGTACGGGATGTACTTCGGACGGCCGTGGTGTCGGAACTTCACGCCGCCCCGTCCGGCGAGAACGACGTTGCGGGGATTCCACGTGAACTTGTAGCGCCACGGGTTGTCTCCCTCGGATGCGGGCGCGATGAGCCCGCCGGTGAACGTTTCGAAGGCGGTGATCGTGGCTCCGTCTCGCCGCAGCGACTCGAGCTGCGCCATCGCCGACATGTGGTCGATCCCGGGGTCGACGCCCATCTCGTTGAGCACGGTCACGCCGGCGCGCTCGGCCGGTTGCTGGAGGTCGCGTATCTCGGGCGACACGTAGGAGGCGGAGACGAAGTGCTTGCCGCTTCGCACACAGGCCGCCGCGATGGGGGGATGAAGCGCCGCCGGCAACATGGAGACGACCAGATCCGCATCGGCGATGAGGCGATTGCGGCGCCCTTCGTCGGCCGCGTCGAACGCGAGTGCGGTCCCGTTTGCGCGCCCGGCGACATGCCGCGCCGCGACCTCTTGGTCACGGTCGGCGACGCAGACCCGCCATCCTCGTTCGCCGGTGACCTCCAGGAGGTAGTCGATGAGCACCGAGGCCGACTTTCCGGCCCCGAGCACGAGGATCACCCGCGAGGGACCTCCGGTGGCGGAATGGCTCACGATGAAATTCAGGGTCAGAGGTCGTCGTCGAGGGCGTCGAACTCGTCGAGCTCGTCTTCATCGTCGAGGTCGTCTTCGTCGTCGCTTTCGCCGTCGTCGTCGTCGTCGAGCGAATGGTACTTGAGGTCCACGCCGTGGTCGCCGAGCTGGGTCTCGAGCAGCTCGAAGAGCTCATCGGTGTCGTCGCCGCTCCATTCTTCGAGGAGGTCGTCGAGCAGCTCGGCAAAGTCTGTTCCGCCGAGCATTTGCTCGAGGTTTTCGACTTGCTCCTCGGGAAAGGCGTCGATGATGTCGTCTTTTAGTGCCTCTTGGTCTCCCTCTTCGATCGCATCGGCGGTGGCGACTCGAATCTGCTTCACGGCTTGCTTGTCGAGGTAGATCTCCATGGGATGGGCTTTCCGACGCGGCTGAGCCCAAATCGGGCGCTGCACGGGCATCACGTGCGCTGTTCCCGCGGCCTCGTCAAGCGCTCGCCCCCGGGTTATGGATGCCACGTGAACAAGGGCGGTTGGGCGCGGGCGTCTGTCGTCGCGAGTGGCGTCCTCGGCCTGGCATTCCGCGCGGCAGGGGCGGAGCCGGCCGCTCCGGAACCGGTGGCCCCCCCCGACCCCTCGGAGGCCACTCCGGCGCCGCCTCTCCGCGCCTCGTACTTCGCCTACGGCGCGGCGTTGACGGGCGACTATCTCTTGGCGTCGGGGGCGTCGTGCCGCGCCCGTGCCCCCCGGCCGGTGCGTTTCCAGCCCTGCATTCTCGGCAGCGGTGGTGGCGCGGTGCTACGCGCCGGCTATCGGGCCCCAGGCCGTTGGTATGTGGGCGGGGCCTACCAGTTCACGCGCAACGACTCAGACAACCTCTACCGGCTGGCCATCATGCAGCAGCTACGCTTTGAGTCGCGCTACCTCATCGACACGAGTCGGCGCACGCGACCCTTCGTTTTGGGGGGGGTGGGCGGCGTCGTCTACGGAAACGAGTGGGGGGTCGAGACGGGGGGCGCACACGCAGTGTTGGGCGTCGGCTTCGAGTTCGATGTGGGTCGCACGGTGCTCGCGGGCATGACCGCGGCCTACCATCCGATGGTGCTGGCGGGATTTCGTGATTCGGGGGGCTTCGAGCGGCCGGCGGGGGTGGCCCACTACTTGAGGGTGGCGATCCACTTCGAGGTGCGTCGGCCGCTGACGCGGTGACGTGCGATGCAACGTCATCCGGGCTTGACGCATGCGTGGTGGCTTGGTCCTCTCCCGGCGTGACACGCTGCGACGTCTGCGGCACCGGCAACGACGACAAACTGACTTTTTGTGCCAACTGCGGACATCGATTGAAGCCGCGGTCGCGAGACGTCTCGTCCATCCCCGCCCCGGCGCCCTCCCGTCCGCCGTCGGAACCGCGTGGCCCACGCGCCGGATCGATCGCGGAGGGATGGGATTCGGAGACGACGCAGGCCCGCCATCAGCGCCCCTCGGCCCCTCCGCTCGAGTTACAAGTGAGTGAGCCGCCCCCGCCCCGGAACGACGCCGCCGAAGAAGCCGCGCCGCTGGCTGGCGCGCGGTCGGAACCGCCCCTCGAAGCGCCTCCGGGCAAGGTCCGGTGCGCTGCTTGCGGCACCCTCAGCCCCAAGGGTTATCGCTTCTGCATCGCCTGCGGGTCGGTCCTCAAGCGGGGTCAGAAGGCACGTGGGCAAGCGACTCGGGTACCTCCCGGCCGTTCTCCTTCGCGCCCCTCGGTCTCGGAACGAGCGCCCGTCACCTCCGCGGCGGCGGCCGCGCCGGTGGCGCCATTGGTGCGGGAGCCGCCGTCGGCGAGGCCCTCGTTGCGCTCTAGCCGAGAGCGTGGCCCCACCTCCTCCGCCCCCGCGCCGCGACCGGCGGCACCCCGAGCGTCTTCTTCGCGGTCGGCGCCCCCTCGCGCGTCGGCGCCTCCCCGCGCGTCGGCGCCCCCCCGCGCGTCGGCGCCTCCCCGTGCTCCGGCTTCGAGGGCCGAGGGCGACGCTCCGCGGGCCGTGCCTCCCGCCGCGCCATCCGATGATCCACCCACCGTCGCCCGCCCTGGCCGCTCCTCCAGCGACGTTGCGTCCGTGGCCCGGGAGGCCGCCGTCTCGCCTGGGGGGGAGGCGCGCGGACCCAGAATGCGGGGTCACAGCGAGCCGGCGGCCGAGCCGGTGACCGGTCGTCTCGTGGTCATCGTAGAGGACGGGACCGAGGGCCGCGCCATCGACCTGAGAGGCCGCCAAGTCGACCTCGGGAGTCGCGACGGAGACATCCTGCTAAGCGAGGACCGCTACCTCTCTCCGCGTCACGCCCGGTTCTTCCGCCAGGACGACGCGTGGTACGTCCGCGACCTCGACTCGGTCAACGGCGTGTACCGCCGATTGTGGCAGCCCACCCCCCTCCGGGATGGTGACCGGGTCCTTTTGGGGCTCGAGGTGCTGCGGTTTGAACACGTCGACCAGGCCGAGCGCGGCTTGGGTCACGCGGTTGAACACGGGATCCTCGTCTTCGGGTCGCCGGCGACGACGCGCCGGGCCCGGCTCCTGCAGCGAACCGTAGAGGGCGTGACGCGCGACGTGTACCATCTGGTCGCCGACGAGACGACGATCGGACGGGAGACGGGGGACATCGTGTTTACGTCCGACCCTTTCATGTCGCGGCGTCACGCTGCTATTGCGTGGGATGAAGCCAGTCAGGCCTTCGTCTTGAACGACCTCAACTCATCCAACGGAACCTACCTCGCGATCCGCGAGGACACGAAGCTCGACCACGGGGACTTCATCCGCGTCGGGCAGCACTTGTTCCGCGTCGACATACCGCGGCGTGACGCCTCGGTGGCTCTTTCCGATGGGGGCTCTTCAGCTATCCCTGACGGGCGAAGGCCAGCGCTCCGTGACGGGGGAAGGCGCTGATGGCATGAGTCACTCGTCGCAGCCCCGCGAAGCAGACGCTGCACCGCGTTCCGAGGAAGCCGGCCCGCCGGCGTCTCCCCGCGCAGGGAACACGTCCTCGGGCCCCTCGTCGTCGGGAGAGCCCCTGCCTTCCGATGATGCGGAGGGTGAAAACGCGGACCGGGAGGGCGGCGAATCGCCGCCTTCCGGATCCGCCGCGGAGGATGACGTGCGGGCCGAAGGTACGCGCGAGAAAGAAACAAAGCCGCTCGCGGAGGGCCCGACCGCAACAGACTCGGGTGCGCCAACCGAAGTTGATGACGGCCCGGCGAGCGCGCCGACGACGGAACATCCGATTCGGATGACCGTATTCGGCCTCACGGACGTGGGTCAGATCCGTGAGCACAACGAGGACAACCTCATTCTCGCCGACTTGACCGCCAAAACGTCTTGGCGAGACGAGGCGGGAAAGCGTGAAGTGGACCTCGATGCGGGCGGACTCCTCATGGTGGTCTGTGACGGCATGGGCGGCGCAGCGGCCGGAGAGGTGGCGAGCCAACTCGCGACCGACATCATCTTCGAGCGGATGCGAATGAGCGCGGGCCACGGCGATCGGGACAAGCTCGCGATCGACATCGTACGGGCCCTGGAGGTCGCGGGAGCGCGAATTCTCGACGAGTCGACGAGCAATCGCGCGTGTCGAGGGATGGGGACCACCGCCACCGTCGCCGCGCTCGTCGACGATCACCTGTTGCTCGGGCAGGTCGGAGACAGCCGCGCGTACATCCTCCGCGACGAGCAGCTGGTGCAGGTCACGCGCGACCAGTCGCTGGTCAATCAGCTCATCGAGGCGGGCCAGCTGACGGAGGAAGAGGCGGAGAACTTCGAGCACAGCAACATCATTCTCCAGGCCCTGGGCACCGCCGAGACCGTTCAGGTCGACCTCACCTACGCGAGGCTCCGACGCGGCGACCTTCTGATGATGTGCTCGGATGGTCTCTCCGGCATGATCCGTGACCATGAGCTGCGCGACACGCTCGTCCATGTCGACGATGTGGAAGAGGCGTGTCGGGTCCTCGTCGACGACGCGAACCAGGCCGGAGGTCACGACAACATCACCGTCGTCTGCGCTCAGTTCGACGGGGAGGGCTTGCGCCCCCCCGCCCCCACCCGAGAGGACGACGATGACGACCTCGGCGAGGACGAACCCGAGCTCCGGTACGCGAAGTACACGCTCCCGCCCGGCGTCGACGCCGGGTCGACCCTGCGCACGGGCGCCCTCTTCGATGAAGACACCTACGACGACACCCCGTCGATCGAGATCACGGGCGAATTCGAGATCGACCCCGAGACGAACTGGGAGGATCTCCTCGACCCCCCGGTGATCCCCCGTGACCCCGGGCCGGTCCCCAACGCGGTGATTTGGGTGGCGGTCTTCGTGCTCGCGTTCGCGGTCTATTATTTTTTCGCCTACTGACGGCCGGGGGGCAGCATGCTCGGGTCTGCGCTCCGCCGGCTGCTGTGGGTGCTGCCCAGCGCATTCGGCGTATCTCTGCTCACCTTCTACGCGCTCACGCTCGTGCCGCCCTCCGCGCGTCTGAGCGCCCAGGAACGACGGGATCGATTCTTCGACCTCCCGCGCTTCTTCAACGCGCGCCCGCACGACGTCCGTTCACGCACTGGGGAGGCGGTGACGCAGATCGTCGACGCGGCCGCGCGCGGGGAGCGCGATCGGCGTGCCGGTGCGGTGTTGCGGCGCCTCGGGGGGGCGGCGCTCCCGAGCCTCCTGCCGGGGCTCGACACCCTCGCCCCGGAAGCACGCGAAGCCGTCGTCCGCGAGTTGGCCCCGGTGGCGCGCCGCATGTCCTTGGACGGACGTCTCCCCGACGACGTGGGGCCGACTTCGGTGGTGTTCTGGAATCGCCTCTGGGAGACGCGGGAGGCGGATTTCGACCCGGGCACCGCGCGGTCGGCCGTGCGGAGGTACGCCGATTACGGCACGGCGGCGCGGGCGCAACCCCTCCGTGAGCTCGACACCTATGCGCTTCCGTACCTCTTCGAGGTGCTCGATATCCCCGAGCGCGCGGACGAGGTGGTGAGGGCGCAACGGCTCCTCGACGTGGTCGAACACGTCACCGAAGGCGACGGGACGCCGCCCGTTGCGGCGCGGCGCGACGACGCGGGGGTCGAGGCGACGGCGGCAGCGGTCCGCGCGTGGCGGCGCTGGTGGCTCGTCCACGAGACGGACTATCAAACGCTCGTCGGGGCACGGCGCGTGGTCGCTTCGTTGACGCAAACCCAATACGGCAAGTGGGTCTACGAAACGGTGGCGCTCGACGGGCGGCAACCGGCGTCGCAAACGCCCGCGTGGCAGGAGCTGGCGCGACGCGGCCGGGTCACGTTGACGCTGCTGGGAGGCGGCTTGCTGGGGGCCTACGCGGGCGCGTTCGTCCTCGCGGCGTTTGCCGTAGCGGGGTCGCGACGACGGCGCTGGCGAGGGCGGCTCGTCACGGTGGGCACGGTCGTCCCCTACATCGTTTCTCCGGTGGTGCTCGGGGTCATCGCCGCGCGCTGGCTCGGACCATCGGGGGCCGCCACGTGGGGCGGGGCCTATCCGTGGGCGACGCTCATCCTCGCGTGGTCGTTGCTGGCGGAGCCCACCCGACATCTGCGGGATGCGCTGGTACCCTTTCTCGCCACGGAGTCGGCGTGGGGCGGGCTCGCCCGCGGCGTCTCCTCCTGGCGGCTGGTGCTCGTCCACGGCGCTCGAGGCGCCGGCGGTCTCGTCGCGGCACGGCTCGCGACCGAGCTCCCCGTGGCGGTCACCCTGGTGTTCGTCCTCGAGCGCGCCTTCGACCTTCCCGGTCTCGGTGTCGGCACGCTGACCGCGGTTGCCGAGCGCGACGTAGGGTGGTTGATGGCGATCGCGCTCGGAGGCACGGCGGCCACCGTCTTGCTCGGCGTGTTCGGCGATCTCACCCACGCCAGCCTCGACCCGCGCCTGCGGGAGGCGCTCCCGGGAGGACGGCGGCGGAGGGTCGGATGACCGGGGGCCGCGGTTGGCGCCGGATCGGGCGCCGCAGGGGAACGCAGGCGGCGTCGCTCGTCCTCGCCGGATGGGTGTTGCTCGCGATTTTTCTGGAGGTGCTCGCGGCTCCGGCCCCGTTGGTGGCGCGGGGGAAAGATGGGTGGTGGCTTCCGGCCGTATCGGCCCCGGAGCGCTTCGCGACGACCGCGCCCGCCGTGGTCCGGTCCCAGTTTGCCGACCAGAACGCGGTGTACCCCCTATGGCCGCACGGTCCCGAAACCGTCACCGAGGCGGGTCCTCGCGCGGGACCGAGTTGGGCGCATCCGCTCGGCACCGACCATCGCGCCCGAGATGTGTGGGTTCGCGTGCTGTACGGCGCGCGTGTGGCGCTCAGCCTGGCCTCACTCGCGCTCGCGATGGCGCTGGCGCTGGGGCTGCCCCTGGGCACGATCGCCGGTCATCTCGGTGCGGGCTGGGACGACCTACTCTCGCGACCGCTGGACCTCGTGCACGCGGTCCCCACAGTGGTCGTGGTGGCGTTGGTCCGCGTCGCTTCGCCCGACGACTCGGTCGCCGCCCTCGCGGCGGCGATTGGAACCGTGAAGGCGGCAGAGGTCGCGCGACTGGTCCGGGCTGAGGTCGTGCAAACTGGGGAGGAGGGCTTCGTCCTCGCCGCCCGGGCCCTCGGGGCCGACGAGGTGCGATTGCTCCGGCGTCACATCCTCCCCCGTGCCGTCCGCCCCGCGCTCGCCGCGATCCCTTTTGGTCTGGCATCCATCGTCGTACTCGAGGCGGTGACCGCTTTTCTCGGCCTCGGCCTCCCCGGCTCGTGGGGCGCGATGCTGGCCGAGGGGCTCGATCCGTCGTCGCCCGTCGTCGTCCCGGCCGCCGCGGCGACGGCGCTCGGGTCGGTGATGCTGTCGTGCACGGCGTTTTTCGAGGTGGTCAACGACGCGATGGACGCGCCGAGCTCGAGTCACTGAGCGCGTCGTGCCCCTCACACCCTCGACCACAACCGTTGATGGTGTCGCGATGCTCGCCGACAACGTCAACGATCGCCCAAGAGCGCCGACGACAAGCCGGCGAGGGCGAGCATCGCTCCTCAGAGCCGGTTCACTTGCCTTTGGGGGTACCTGTTGTTTGCGGCGGACAAATCTACCGATTTGACCGGCGGTTCAAAGATCGCAGCGGAGGAGGTCGTCGTAGGTCTCGCGCCGAACGACGAGCCGCGCCGTACCGTCGGCGACGAAGATCACCGCGGGCCGCAGGACCTTGTTGTAGTTGGACCCCATCGAGTGACCGTAGGCACCGGTCACGGGCGTGGCGAGGAGGTCGCCCACGGCGACGTCGGCGGGAAGATGGGCGTTCCGGACGAGAAAGTCACCGGACTCGCAGTGCTTGCCGACGACGGTGAACGGGCGGGGGCGGGGCGCATCGACGGCCCGGGGCAGGAATGCCTCGTAGCCGCTTCCGTACAGCACTGGCCGGGGATTGTCGCTCATGCCGCCGTCGACCGAGAGGTACGTCCGGATGTCGGGCAGGGTCTTGATGGTACCGACGCGGTAGACCGTAAGCGCGGCCGCGGCCACGATCGCGCGCCCTGGCTCGGCCGTGATGTGACTTCGGATCCCACGGGCGGCGACCGCTTCCGCGATGAGTCGGCCCCATTCCGTGATCGTCGGGGTGGCTTCTCCCGCCACGTAGGCGACGCCGAGCCCGCCGCCGACGCAAAGCTCCGGGAGGTCGAGTTCCGTCACGAGCGGGGCGACTACTTCGACGGCTTTGCGAAACGACGCGGGCGCGAACACCTGGCTGCCGATGTGCATGTGGAGCCCGCGAAGCTCGACGGCGGGGCTGTCTCGCGCCCGAAGGATGGCACGGGCGGCATCGCCGTTGGCGACGCCGAAGCCGAACTTCGAATCGTCTTGTCCCGTGGAGACGAACTCGTGGGTGTGGGCTTCGACGCCGGGGGTGATGCGAACGAGGACGCGAGCCGGAGCGTGGGCGCCACCGGCGACGAGCGCGTCGATCCGGTCGAATTCGTCGAAGGAGTCGACCACGATGCGACCGATGCCGGCGTCGAGGGCCATCGCGAGCTCATCGTGGCTCTTGTTGTTGCCGTGCAGGACCAAACGCGCGCCAGGGACGCCCGCGGCGAGGGCGACATGCAACTCGCCCCCCGACGCGACGTCGAGGTACATCCCTTCGTCGTACGCGAGCTTGGCCATGGCCCGGCACAAGAATGCTTTCGTCGCGTAAGCCACCCCGGGCCCGAAGGCGGCCACCGCTTCGCGACAACGCGCGCGCAGGTGACGTTCGTCGTAGACGAACAGCGGCGTGCCGTAGTGCTCGGCGAGCTCGGTCACGTCGACGCCGCCGAGGTGGAGACGTCCCGCGCGAACGGTCGCGTGATCGGGCAGGAGATGCCGCGGGAGAGGCCCAGCCATCGACCGCATCATGACGAGCCGAGCCGAAGCCCGCAAACGATTGTCGGCGCCTCGATCCTCCCAAAACTGCCCCGAGCGCTCTCCCGGTTGGTGTATGGCGGGGCGTGACGGACGGCGAGCAGCGTGTACGCCCCTTTCTCAAATGGGCTGGGGGAAAGCGTTCGCTCATCGCACAGTTTCACCCGCACCTACCCCGGAACTTCCGAAGGTACCGGGAACCCTTCGTGGGCAGCGCGGCCCTCTTCTTCCACCTCGACGCGCCTCGGGCGACGTTGAGCGACAACAACGAGCGGCTCATCCGCACCTACCGGGGGTTACGCAACGACCTCGAGGCGGTGCTCGCGCGCTTGCGCAGCTACCCCCACGATCGCGAGTTCTTCCTCGAACTGCGTCAATGCGACATCGATGCTCGAAGTGATGCGGATGTCGCGGCGTGGATGATCTACCTCAACAAAACCGGCTACAACGGGCTCTACCGGGTGAACTCGAAAAACCGGTTCAACGTGCCCTTTGGTGACTACGCCAAGCCCAACTACCGGGACGAGGCGACCCTGCGCGCCTGTGCGCGACGTCTCCGAGACGTCTCGCTCAAGGTCGCCGACTTCGAGACCGCCGCGGGGTGGGCGCGCGCTGGGGACTTCGTCTACTTCGATCCCCCTTACGTTCCGCTGTCGGCGACCTCGTCGTTCACCAGCTACACCGCCCACGGCTTCTGCGACCAGCACCAGCGGCGCCTCCGCGACGTCGCGTTGCGCCTCCGAGACCGTGGGGTACACGTCTGCCTTTCGAACTCGTCGTCAGACCGCGTCTACGAACTCTACGCCGATGATGCGTTCGAGTTGCACCCCATCGCGGCCCGTCGGTCCATCAACGCCCGCAGCGACCGGCGAGGCCCCATCGCTGAGCTCCTCATCGTCGCCCGGCCGACGTGACCGCCGCGCCGGCCTCCGCGCCCATCTCGCGTCAGGAGGGCGCACACTCTGTCTCGCGTCAGGAGGAGTCTCGCGTCAGGAGGAGTCTCGCTTCAGGAGGAGTCTCGCTTCAGGAGGAGTCTCGCGTCAGGAGGAGTCTCGCGTCAGGAGGACGCACACTCGGCGTCGCGCTCCGGTACGGCCGTGCACCCCGCCGCGGCGGGGTCCGCCGTCTGAAGGCACTGGGCGGCGCAGGCCGCGTCGGAGGTTCCGCACTCCTGAACGCACGTCGCGGTGGCGTTGCACGAATCAAGGGTCGACTGTTCTGAACACGTGTAGAAGGCGGGGCCGACGCAGCATCCGGCCGGTTGTTCCGGGGTCGGGCCCGTAGGCTCGGGATCGGTCGGCGTGCCGGGGTCGGTTCCCGGGTCGGCCGGGGCCGTACCGCCAGGATTGGCCCTCGCCGGGGCGCGTCCGCGCGACATGCGGTCGAAACTCGTCGGCTTGGCCTTGATTCCCTCGGGCGGCGGCGGGGCCGGCGTTCCCCCCGGGTCGGTGGCGGCGGGCGTAGCGCCGGGCTCGGGGGTGGCGGGGTCGTTACCGCCGACCGAGAACTGGCAAGCGACGAGGGGGAACGTAAGGAGTCCAGCAAAGATCACGGAACGCGTCATGAGCCCGAACTTAACCCGGCTCGTGGCCCCCCGGCCACCCGGGGGCCGGATCTCGACCCCTCCCGGGCACGAAAGCCCGAAATCGTCGCGCTCTGTCGTCTCCGCCTGCGCTGCGAGGCCGCTTGTCGCTGTCTGAAGACTGCGACATGGCACCCGGCATGTACGGGTGGTCCTTCGCCGCACGGGGCGTTGATGCTTGGTTTCGCCTGCTCCGGAGCCTGGAGCGACATCGGTACCTGGCCGAGGTCGACCACCGGGTCCACTGGGCGGTGGATGTCGCCGGCTACCGGGCCGGGGTCGCCGAGGCTGAGCCGCACGTGGTGCGCATGCGGGGGCTCGCCGATGACCTGGACCTCGGGTCGCGCGACCCTCGCCTGTGGCGGTCTGCTTCCGTCGACACGGTCGTCGTCTACCTCGAGCTGTTTTGGCGGGACGCGAGTGAGCGGGGCCGTATGGCGCGGAGAAGTCTCGTCGAGGTGCTGCGCGAAGCCGAGGTTTCGTCTCCGACCCATGCCCCTTTCGAAGGGAACATCGACGAGCCTCCGCATCCGGAGCTCATGACGTTGGACTGGTCCTTGTTGCCGGTGGACGAACTCGACGCCGAGCGCCACCGCGGGGCCCTGCGGGCGATGGAGCGCGCCGGCGACGAGGTGGAACCATCGAGCCCCGTCTACGTGGAGGGTCCGATGCTCTCGGAAGTCGAGCTCGACCGTCCGCTGCCCCGGGGCATGTGGCCGTCAGACCCCATCCTTTGGGCGAGCGAGCCCTACGGGTATGCCGACTACGTCTTTCGTGGGGTCGCCAAGCACGCGTCCCTCGGGGAGGCGCCGCTCGGTTACCGCGACATCGATGCGCTCTAAACCCACGACCACGACCGTTGATGGTGTCGCGATGCTCGCCGACAACGTCAACGATCGCCCAAGAGCGCCGACGACAAGCCGGCGAAGGCGAGCATCGCTCCTCAGAACCGGTCCTCGTGTCTGAGGGGTGCCCTACCTTTTGGGCCGGTCAAATCTACCGATTTGACCGACACCTAAGGGCGACCGTTGGGGTGCGGTCGAGGCGAAATCCGGTCGCTCCGACGCGGACCCGGTGTAAGGACCGAGCATGCCCAAGGTGGTCAGCGAAGCCGAGTTCGAGGCGGAGGTCTTGCGCAGCGAAGTGCCGGTGCTCGTCGACTTTTTCGGCGACTGGTGCCAGCCCTGCAAGCAGATGGACCCTGAGATCGCGGCCCTCGAGGCCGAGGTCGAGGGCAAGGCAAAGGTGGTCAAGGTCGACATCGACCAGTCGCCCCGCCTGGCGCAGATGCTCCGCGTGCAGTCGGTCCCGACCTACTTGGTCTTCGCCGAGGGGCGGCCGGCCGCAGTGGAGCGGGGCGTGGTTCCTCGGGCTCGGCTCAAGAGCCTCATCGAGCCCTTCTTCCCCCGGGCGGCCGGGGCCATTCGCGCCCCCGAACTCGCGGCCCTGCTCCAACAGCGGGGGGCGGTACCCGTCGACACCCGCGACGCCGGCTCGTTCGGGAGGGCCCACATCCCGGGGGCGGTGAACATCCCGCTCGACGAGATTCAAGGCCGCCTCGCCGAACTCCACATGCTCGGCACCCCCGTGTTGTACTGCCGCAGCGGCGAGCGGGCGAAGGAGCTGTCGGAGAAGCTCCAGGCCGACCAAATGGGCGTCCCGTTTCTCGAGGGCGGGTTTCTGGGGTGGGAAGGGGAGATGCTCCCCATCGAGCGCTCGTGACCTCAGCCTGAGAAAGCGCGCACCCGCGCCGGCCTACGAATGATGCCCCAGACTTCCGGGCGGCGCGCGCCGAGACCACCCTGAGGCCCACACGCGGCCTATCTTACGTAGAGGGCCTCTCGGAGCGGCTCATTGGGGGCGTAGGCCTTCATCCGCGGCGCGCCGGCACCACCGGCCCACGCCGGCGTTCCGTTCGGTCTCGGGCGGGATGAAACGCCCCGTGCGGATGAGCTCTTCCTCCTCGCTGCACTTGCGTTCGACCACCTCGCGGTAGGCGGCGGCGTCGCGCGCGCGGAGGTTCCCACACGCGAACGTCGCCGCGCAGGCCTTCGCGAGAAGACGCGTCGCCTGACGTTCACACGCTGGCGCGTCGCCGTCGCGACAGGCCATGCCGTCGAGCTCCGCTGCTTGACGGAGGTGGTCCGCGGCCGCGGGCGCGCAAAAGCTGCTCCGCAACGGTCGCTCTTCGCTGGGGTCGCAGAGGCGTGAGGATGCGCGGCTTCGGTCCTCGGCGGTGCCTTGCTCGTGAAGAAAGACACAGCTCTCCTCTCGACGTAGCTTGCACCCCCGACGCGCGAGCTGGAGCGCCCGGTCGGGATCCCGCGGGACCTCGGTCGACGCGTGAAAAAGGCGCGCCGCCTTGGCGCAAACGAACCCGAGGTCGCCGTGAAGGCACTCGAGCGCGAGGGCGCGAGCGACCTCGACGGGGCGACCACGGGGCTCGAGCATCTGCCGCCACTCCGAGCAGGCATACGCCAAGCCGCCCTCGCAGGTCCGCATCAAGAGGCCCAGGGCGCGCGTCTCCGAGTCACCTCGTTTCTGCAAGAAGGTGGCGAGGTCGACGCACGCGTGGAGGTGCCCGAGGTCACAGCTGCGCTGTTTCAGCGCGGTGAACTTCTCCCGGTCGGGCGAGACCGGCAGGCCCGGATGCCGGTCGCCCACTTTGGCATCGGGCCGATAGAGCTCCGAGAGCGCGGCACAGGAATGGGCGCCGCCGGCGCGGCATGTCGCCTCGGTCGCGGTCGTCCACCGTGACCGCGCCCGCTCGGTCGGCGCCTTCTTCCGCAGCCCAAGCCACGCCGCACAAGATCCGTCGTGACGCAGTGCGCATCCTTCGGCAAACGCGCCGTGCATTCGAGACTCCAGAGTGTCTGGAGAAAGCAGAGTGTCTGGAGAAAGCAGAGTGTCGCTCGATTCGGCCGAACGTCCGGGCGACATGAGCCTCCTCCCCCACGCCTCGCCCATCGAAGCGCAGCCCCAGCCGTCCCCGCCGTCGCAGAGAGCCTGGCAAGCGGGCACGTTGCCGCGGGCGCAGAGCCGCTCCCTGGGGGTCGCCGTCACGCAGGTGTCCTCGCGCCAAATCGCGTCGACGGGGCATTCCTTGGTCGACGTCACCCGTGGGTCGGGAAGCGCCATCGGGGCGCGCTTCGGCGCCGCCCGCTCAGACACCGAAGGTGTCTCGGCTGGCGTCAAGGGAATGAGCTCGAGCCGAAGGGCCGCAGAGCAGTCCGGAGGGGCTTCAGCCCCGTCGACACGACCCTTTTGGCACGCCTTGGGGTTGCCATCGCGTGTCACATGGCTCCGTTCCGACGCGCTGCTGCCGGCGGCGCCGAACCCGAAAACATCGGCGGCGGCGCGGGCACGGCCCGACGAGCTTCGGTCCATGGCGAAGGCTCCGAGCGTGGCCGCGCGCACGAAGTGGGTCGCGCCCTCGCAAGATCCCTCCAGCATCCCGGGGTCGGCGGCGGCGAGGGTCGTGCTTTGCTTTCCGATCACCATGAGCGCGAGGTCGAGGACCGAAGCGCGGTCCACCCCGGCCGCAAGGGTCACCCCCGACACGGGAAACCGAGCCTGAACCTCGTCGGCGCTGTCCATCCGATGGAGCTCCTCCTTCAGGCTCACGCCTGCGAAGGCGTAGCGCGCGGGGAGCCGGCAGCCGTTGATGAGACGTAGCTCCTCGCAGTCGTAGTGCACGACGGCGACTCCGGACTTCATCGCGACCTCGAGGTCCGTTCGGCCCGCGGTCGACCAATCCACGACCAGGGGCTCCGCGTAGGTCCGCGGACCGGTGCAGCGTACGGTTTCCGCGATTGCATCGGTGGCGACAGGAGCCTCGGGCCGCAGCGCTTCGCCCGCGTTGACGCCCCTCCCGCAGGAGGCCGCGCCGAACCCCGCGTGAAGGATGAAGACCGCGAGCGTCAAGGTGCGACCACGGGTGGGCATGGTCCTCTGTTCGACCCGCACCGGACGGCGTCAAGACGTTCCCCTGGTCCACGCTGACGCTTCCGTGCCCTCCGGGACGCGCCCTCTACCCGGGGACGTTGCTCTCACCACGCTCCGCCAGCCGCAAACTGCCCTGCAGGAGCCCCGAAAGGAACGTCGAGATGAAAAGACGATTCGAATGCGTCGCCCTGGTAGCGATGGCCACCGCCTGCAGTAGCGCCGTGACGTATCCCTTTCAGGATGCTCGCAACGGCGGAGGGGCCGACGTCGGTCTCGGCTTGGCGTCCCTCGATGCCGAACCTTCTTCCGCGCCGCCGCGCGTGCAGGACCCCGAGCCCGAGGGAGGCGTCGTCGATGCGACGCCTCCGGGGTCCGCGACCCGGAGCCTCCCCTGGGGCCGCTACCGCATCGAGGGGGCCATCCGCGGACCCGTTTATGCGTGGACAGAGGACGAGATCGCGGGGTTCATCGGCACCGACATCGTCATCACCAGCGGGGGGCTCACCTCGCCGTGGTTGACGTGCCAGAACACCGCGTGGGACGCCTCCGACGTTGAGGTCGCCGCTGGGTTCGACGCCGAGCCCGCCGACCATCGTCTCCCCGAGGAGCGTGCCCTCATCGAGGCGCTTCGGACGGAGCATGAGGGTGAGCGCACGTGGCGCGCCTCGTGCGATGGGGTCGTCGCCGGGTTCGTGCAACACATCGGGGCGGGGGTGGTGATCACCCACTGGGACGGGGTCGCGTTCGTCGCCCGAAGACAACCTCGAGATAGCCCCAGGACCGGCGAGGGGCGAAAGTGAGCCCGGTCCGCGCGCGCGGCCGTGCGTTGCTCGGCGTTCTGCGTCCGACTAGCGTCCGGCGCACCATGAACGAAGGTATGTACCGGGCCGTGGTGGCGGTGAGTCTGTCGCTGTCGAGCGCGTGTGGCCCCAGCGAGACGAAGGGGGGCAGCAAGCCGTCGCCGCCCGCCGCCACGGCGACGGCATCGGCGCGGGCTACGTCTTCCTCGTCGGCGGCGAAGACGCCGGCCGCGACGGCCTCCGTGTCTTCGCCATCCACGATGGCGCCCTGGTCTCAGCTCTCATTAGGCATGACCGTCACCGAAGCGAGCCTCGGTGGCATGTTCCCCGGATACGACGTGAAGCGCGCCGAGAGGCCTTTCGACGAAGGAGCAAAGACCCTCACGGTATTCACGCTGACCAAGGCCGGAACCCCGCAGGCCGAGCTTTGGGCCGAGGACGGAAAAGCCGTGACCATGCGGGTCCAGGCCCCCGGGTTCACGATTCCGACGACGAACCTCACGGTCGGCCGCGCCCTCGGGTCGGGAGACGTCGAAAAGTGTGGTTGTCGAGGGGAGGACGGACGGGACGGATTTCGTTGCGAAACCTCGAACGCTGAGTTTTGGGTGGTCTTCGGAGCCGCGGAGAAGGACTGCGCCCTGAGTTCGGACGAAGCGGCGAAAAAGGCGCTACAGGACCGCACCATCATGGCGGCGTCGCTCCGTTGACCGCGGCTCATTGGCGGGATCAGGGGATGTTCAATCATCTCGACCCGCGTAGGCGCTGCGCGCGGCTTCGACGACCACCCTCACGGGGACGCCGGCGGCCTCACCGAGGGCCGCGCACACGTCGAACTCCGGTTTGACCACCGCCGGCGCGCGAGCGTCGTCACTGACCTTGACGGGGACGGCGCCGTATTCCGTGGTGACGGTCACCAGACGACGGGACCGCTCGTGCCGCCGAGATAGAGCGGTGACCCGAACCCCGATGGTGGTCGTCTCCCGGAGGAGCACGTCCGCGATGGCCACCTCCCGTTCGGCGGCGACCAACGCGGCGAGGGTCAGCGCCGGCCGACCTTTCTTCGTCGTGGTGGGGATGGCCCAAGCGTCGAGGGCGCCGGCCGCCATGAGGGCCGCGATCGCATGCCCGCCGAGCTCACCGGTCAGGTCGTCGACGTTGGCTTCGACCACCACGTGCCGAGGTGGGACCTTCGTCGGTTCTTCGCCATCGGCCGTGTCGTCTTCCGCCACCCGGGAGCCGAGAACGGCGCGCAACAGATTCGGGCGGTCCGCGAATCGTTTGGTGCCCACCCCGAACCCGACGAACTCGGGGCGCATCGAAGGCCACCGGGAGTATCCGTCCGCCACCGTCGCGATGATGGCGGCGCCGGTCGGAGTGACCAGCTCTTCGTCGAGGTCGACGGCGTAGGTGGGGACGCCGGCGAGGCAACGCACGGTCGCGGGGGCGGGCAGGGGGAGGATACCGTGCTGGGCGCGTACGAACCCGCGGCCCATCGGTAACGGAGAGCCGATCACGTCGGCCCCGAGGAAGGCCAAGCCGGCGGCGGCGCCGACCACGTCCACGATGGCGTCGACCGCGCCGACCTCGTGGAAGTGAACAGCTTCGAGCGGCATCCGATGCATTTCGGCCTCGGATTCGGCGAGACGGCGAAAGATCGCGTGGGCCGTACGGCGCGCCCTCTCGTCCAGGTCGGCCGCCTCGTCGAGCAGGGTGCGGATGTCGCCGTAGGTTCGGGCCGAGGCGCGACCTACCAGCGTCACTTCGAGGTGCGTCCCCACGATCCCGCTGCGCTCGTCGTGCCCGAACCCGACCCGGTAGCCGTCGACCGGCAGCGCCGCCCACGCGGCCTCGAAGACATCCGGCGGGACGCCGAGGTCGGCGAGGGCGGCGACCGTCATGTCACCGGCGATCCCGCTGAAGGCATCGAAGAACAACACACGTCCTTTGCCATCTCCCCGCTCCAGACGGCGCTTTGGCGCATAGCCCTCGGGCACGTGGCCATGGCTGTGGTCGTGGTGGCCATGGCTGTGGTCGTGGTGGCCGTGGCTGTGGTCGTGGTGGCCATGGCTGTGGTCGTGGTGGCCATGGCTGTGGTCGTGGTGGTCATGGCTGTGGTCGTGGTGGCCATGGCCGTGTGGCTGATTCGCATGCGCGGGGTCATGCGTGGCGATGGCCTCGGGATCGCGGTCGCTCATGCGGGGGGCTCCCCCTCGGCCGGGGTGGCTCGTGGCAACATGCGGTGCAGCGCCATCGCCGCTCCGAACCCGTTGTCGACGTTGACGACGAGCAGTCCCGAAGCGCAGGCGTTCAGCATGCCCAGCAGGGCCGTGACGCCCCCGAAATGGGTGCCGTAGCCCACGGAGGTCGGGACCGCGATGACGGGACGGCCGACCAAGCCCCCGACCACGCTGGGCAGTGCCGCCTCCATGCCGGCGAACACCACGACCGCGCTCGCCTCCGCCATCTCTTCCGCTCGATGAAGCAGTCGGTGCAAGCCCGCGACCCCGACGTCGTAGATCTTTTTGGTTCCGATCCCGACGGCCGCGAGCGTTTCCAGGGTCTCTTCGGCGACCGGAATGTCGCTCGTGCCGGCGCACACCAGGGCGACGGGCGCACAGGGGCGCCCGGGGACCGCATGGTCTTCGAGCCAAAGCGTCTGGGCGATCGCGTTGTGACGGGCGCGGGGGTGGGCCCGCTTCACGTCTTCGGCGGCGGACGATGCGATGCGGGTGATGAGTACGTTGTGACCCTCGGCGGCGAGCGCGGTCGTGATCGCCACCATTTGCTCTGCCGTCTTGCCCGCCCCGAAGATGACCTCTGGGGTCCCCTGGCGCAGGGCCCGGTGGTGGTCGACGGTGGCGACCCCGATGTCCTCGAAGGGGAGCTTGCGCAGCGCGTCGAGGGCGGTCGGCACGTCGGTGGTACCCGCCGCCACCGCCCGCAGAAGGCGTTCGATCCGCTCTGGACTCATCGCGCTCGCCTTACCCCGATCGCCATCCGTCGCCCACCTGGCCCTCGGTTTGACGTTTCTTTCTCGCTCCCTCAAGGTCGGTGCATGGCGGAATCTCACGACGCGCCGCGCGTCGAAGAGCTGGAGCGCCTCGCGACGCAGGTCGTCGACCGTGCGCTCGACCGGGGCGTCGATGTCGCCGAGGCCATGGCACGGTCTGGCTCTGAGCTGTCCACGCGGGTCCGGCTCGGGGAGCCCGAGCTGGTCGAAGAAGCGGCGCACCGAGGGATCGGACTTCGCGTGATGAAGGAGCAACGAGTCGCGCTCCTGTCGACGAGTGATCTCACCGACGCGGGCCTCCGGCGCTTTATCGACGACGCGGTCGAGCTGGTCGAAGTCGCCCAGGTCGACCCCTGGGCGGGACCGGCCGACCCCTCCGAGCTCGCCGATCCCGTGCCGGAGCCCGACGGGCTGTTCGACCCCGCCGTGGACGGGGTCGATGCGGACATGGCGCTGTCGTGGGCCAAGCGCGCGGAGGCGGCGGCCCGGGAAGCCGACGCACGGATCACCAACAGCGACGGCGCGACCTTTGGGAGAACGTCGGGCGCGTTCGCCATGGTGCTTTCGAATGGCTTTCGCGGCGGCTACGAGACGTCGTACGCATCGCTCGTCGTCACTCCGGTGGCCGACGACGAGGACCACAAGAAGCGGCGCGGCAGTCACTGGACCGCGCGTCGCCATCTCGATGCGCTCGACGAGCCCGAGGCGGTAGGGCGCGAAGCCGCCCGCCGAACCGTCCGCCTTCTCGGCGCGAAAAAAGTCCCGAGCTGCGAGGCGGCCGTGGTCTTCGACCCCGATGCGGGACGGGCCATGCTCGGGCTCCTCGGGGGCTGCATCATGGGTAGCGCCATTTGGCGTGAGCAGAGCTATCTCCGCGAGCGAATCGGCTCGGAGGTAGCGAGCCCACTCGTCACGGTCGTCGATGATCCGTTTCTGCCCCGTGCCCCCGGTTCGCGACCCTTCGACGGGGAGGGGCGCGCCTCGCGCCGCAACGTCGTGGTCGAAGACGGAGTGCTTCAGACCTACCTGTGCGACGGCTACAGCGCCCGAAAGCTCGACCGGGCGCCCACCGCGAGCGCTCGGCGCGGAGGGGGAGGGGGGGTAGGTCCCGGCACGAGCAACTTCGTTCTCCAGCCACGGGACACACCGGCCGACGACATCATCGCGTCGACCGAGCGGGGGCTCCTCGTGGTGCAGATGATGGGCTTTGGCTTCAATGCGGTGACGGGAGACTTTTCTCGGGGCGCGTCGGGCTTCTGGATCGAAGACGGTCAGATCGTGCACCCCGTGAGCGAGGTGACCATCTCGCTCAACCTCGACGACCTGTGGCGTCGCGTCGACGCGGTGGGCGACGACCTCGATCTCCGCACCGCCACCGCGACCCCGACGTTCCGGGTGTCACGCATGACCATCGCCGGCTCGTAGCGCGCCTTGCCCGGCGGCGTGCAGGGTCGCGCGCCTCAAGGTGCGTCGGCATTCTCGGCCCCCGGGGTCGGCACGTCCGTGCGATGGAAACCATCGGGATCCGTCACGTCGACGTGAGGATGGCGGCGCGCCACGCTGTGGCCGGACTTCGGCTTGGGTACCGCGGGGAAGCGGGATACGACCCGGTTCTCGTCGAGCTCGACGAGGGCGAGGGGTTCGCCTCCATTGGCGAGTCCATGGGTGCCGAGCGCTGCGACCCGCACGACGATGGCGTCATCCGGCGGGGATGCGTCGTAGTAGCTCTGACGGTCGTAGTCCTCGACGACGACCAGGGCGTGACGGCCGGGAGGCAGGGCCACCGACGGGAGATCCGTCCCGCCCGCTGGATCCTCCAGGCGGTAGTCGCCCAGGTCGGCGGCCACGCTGCCGTCGTTGTACAGTTCTACCCACTCCTGCTCCGGCTCGAGGCCGACCGGATTCGCCATGACCTCGGTGATGACGACGTGGGCGCGCGGCGGTGCGGTGATGACGGAAAGCAGCCGGCTCTCGTCCGCGCCGGAGTGGTCGACCCACGTCACTCGGAGGTCGTGGCGATGGTTCGGGCTGAGACCCACGAGGGTGAAGCGCGCGCGCGCGTCGACCCAGCTCGGCGGAGCGAGCGGCGCTTCGAGGGAGTCACCATCTGCGAGGACCGACCACAGGTACGAGGACGAGCCGGGCCAAAGCCATACGCGATCGTCGGCGACCGCGACGCAGCCGGGGCCCACGGTGACTGCCGCGGGAGGACAGGTCTCGGGGGCGTCCGGCGGGTCGTCGTCGGGGGCGGCAGGGACCAACAGGTGCGGTTCGAGCCACCACGTGGTGGGGCCGACATCGACGCCCACGGGGGGGAGCTGCGGTCCGGAGGAGGGTTCCTCGGCGTCGAAGCGGATGCAGCCCGGGCCGTCACCTTCCGTCGTGATCCCCCGTCGTGCCCGCACCGATGGCCCGGATGGTTCGAGGGTGAGCGATCCCTCGCCGAGGACCCCGGACGTGACGTCGGGGGGGGCCCCACACCACACCCCGAAGGCCGCCGCGGGTCCGTGGCGCCCGCCGGGGGGGAAGACGAAGGAGAGGGTCGGCGCTTCCGGATGGTGGCCGTCGGCATCGGGGACGACGTCGAAGGCGATGGCGCCCTTCGGTTGTCCCCTGGCCACCGCGTACCGCCCGGGGGCGAGGGCGGCGGTGGGAGCGAGGACGATCAGGCCCTCGGTCCGGTAGCGGAGGGTCTCGACGATGCGGGCGCGCAGGGCCTTCGACACGTCGTCGCGCGCGAGTTGGCCGAGGTGGGCCGAGCCAACCTCTCCCGCGATCAACACGAAGGTCTCGGGGGTCGCGGAAGCCTCTGCGATCACCCGGAGGCGGGCGATGCGCGAGACGACCGACAGGTCGCTGTCCGGGTCTGGGCGAACCTCGAAGCTCGCGTCGGCGTTGGGCGTCGTCGCCGCGGTGCTCGATGCGCCCGGGGCCGCGCCCGAGGGGAGAGGCGGCGCGCAGGAAACCGTGATCGAGAGGGCGAGGCCCAGCCATGAGGCGGGACCCCGATGTCGTCGTCGTCGTCGTCGTCGTGGACACATCTCCCCGGGGAATCGGGGGGGCGGAGGTGGCTATCGCGCCGAATCTTCTCCAGGGTCGTCGTATTGCTCTGCGAGCTCTACCACCCGACGCCTCAACTCGTCGTGCGCCAGGAGCTTGCGGAAGACATTCCAAAGCTCCGGCTCTGCGAGCAGCGCCCAGGGCGACGCGGCGGGCAAGCGCTTGCGCTTCCGTCGCGCTCGGGGAACCGCGGTGGGACCCTCTCGACGGAGACGATCCATCGCCTTGATCAGGCGTTTCGTCGGAAACTGCTCCTCGTTCTCCCAGGCGACCACCAGGGCCGGAGCCACGTCGAGCGCGCCGGCGAGCTCGCGCATCGTGCAACGGAGCTCCTTCCGGAGCGCCTTGATGTCGTCTGAGGTCATGGTGACCGGCCTCCGGGATGAGGGGTGGTCGCGCCGCCGCCGGTCCGGTTCACGAGGGAGGCGGAGGCGTGGAAGGAAGATCGGCGTCCGGCTCCACGTCCGGCTCCATCACGTCGTCGAGGTCGTCGTCGAGGGGCTCGTCTTCGTCGTCGAGCGCCGTCGTCGGCGTACCGTCATCGAGCCCCCCGTCATCGGGTGCAGGGTCCTCCCCGGGCACGGCGCCCGCGGCATCTTCGGGGCTCGGCGCAGCGGCCTCCCGTGCCGCTTCGGCCGCGCGTTCCTCCTCTGTGGGTACGGTCGGGTCGATGGGGGCGTCCGGCTCGTCGTCGAAGACGATCGAGCCCTGAGGTGCCGACTCGCCGAGGCGTCGCTCGTAGGTATCTCGCGAGTCGTCGCTCAGCTCCGTGAACTCGCGCAGGGTCGGGAGGTCGCCAAGCGATTTCAGGTTCATCAGCTCCAGGAACGATTCACTCGTCCCGTACAGGAGGGGTCGTCCCGGCTCCTCCTTCTTGCCCAACACCCGCACGAGTTCGCGGTCGAGCAACGTCCGCAGAACCGGACCGGAGTCGACGCCTCGCACCTCGTCGACCTCGGGCCGCGTGATGGGCTGTCGGTAGGCCACGATGGCCAGGGTTTCGAGTTGGGCCCGCGACATGCGGGTTGGCTTGTGGCCCGTGACCATCCGGACTTCTTCGCCGTAGCGAGGATTGCTCGCGAAGGCCCATCCACGGTGGCTCTCGGTCAAGTGGATGCCGCGAGCGGCGTAGTGTCGACATAGCTCTGCGAGAATGGTCTCGACGTCCTGGCGTCGTGCCGACGTGACGCGAGCGAGGTCGCGTACCGTCATCGGCTGCCGTGCGGCGAAGACCAGCGCTTCGATGCAGCCCTCGAGGTGCTCGCGCGTCATCTCTCGGGAGGCGCGCTGGAGCTGCTGCCAGGCCTGGCGCCAGAATCGCGCTTGTTTTCGTTTGCTCATCGGGCCTCGTCGGTCTCCGTCCGGCGCGTGGCTTCGGAGCTTGCGGCCGCGGCGGTGGTCGTGGTGGCCGCTGCCGCTGGTGCGGCCGTCGTCGTGTCGGCATCGGCGTGAGCGGCCGGGATGTCGTCGCGACGGTCCAGGGTCTTGGCGGGCAGTTCCACCAGGATGGGGCCGAGCGAGTCCTCTTGCATGATTCGCACGACCCTCATCTTGCCCATCTCGAGGATGGCGAGGAACGTGATCACCATGTCGATGCGCGTAGGGGGCAGACGCGCGGCGGGATCGTCCTCGTCCTCGTCATCATCACCGTCGGCGCCCACCGCCTCGAACAGAGCCTCGAATGGAAGGCGTCGCCGCTTCGTCAGCAGCTCGGTCAAGGCGATGATGCGGTCGGCGATGCTCACCCGCTCGAACATCACCTGGTGGTCGGTCACCCGCGCCGCCCGTTTGAGCACCCGCTCGAATGCGTCGAAGAGCTTGAACGCGCTGAGGGGGGCCAGCGGCGCTTCGCCTTCGGGCAGCGGCTCCTCGTCGCCACGGGGAAACGCGTCGCGCCCCAGCGTCGCCCGGAGCTCGAGCTGCGCGGCCGCGTGGCGGTACTTTTGGTACTCGAGGAGCTGGCGGACGAGCTCGGCGCGAGGGTCGACCTCCTCGGCCTCGTCGTCGACCTCGGGGTCCTCCGCGGTCGGGTCGGGGGGGAGGAGCATCTTCGACTTGATGAGCGTCAGGGTCGCCGCCATCACGAGGTATTCGCTCGCGACGTCGATGTGCAGCGACTCCATCGCGCTCATGTACTCGAGGTACTTCTCGGTGATGAAGCCCACGGGGATGTCGAGAATGTCGAGCTCGTGTTTCCGAATGAGATGAAGCAACAGGTCGAGGGGTCCGTCGAAGCCGTCGATCACGACCCGGTAAACGTCGGCCTCGGCGTCGGGGTCCGGCTCGGGGGGCGCGGGCGGCGGGGGGTGGGCCCGGCCGGTCGGGGCGGTGTCTACATTCGGCAACGAAGGCTGCGCCCCCGGTGACTCGGGTGGCGGGGCCGCCGCCACCTCGCGCGGGCGTGGCCCGTCCTTCGCCGGACGAGGCGGCGCGGAGGACGACGGGGCCCCCCCTTCTGGGTCCGACTGCGACACCGGCCGGCGGTCATAGGCCTTCGGCTGCGCGGGGTCCACGCTCACGGCGGTCGGGGTGTCGGGGGCCGTCGCTTCGTCGGAGGGGCGATTGCGGGGTCCGGCCTGGAAGTCGGCGGTGTAGGGTCCCCGGGTGCCCCGTCGTCGACCGCAGCTGGGCCCCGTCCTTGGGGTGACCCTCGGGGTCCTTCTCGTCACGGTGCGGTCGGAGCCGTCGGCGGCGCAGGAGGCGACGACTTCCGTCCCCCGGCGACCGACGGTCGCCACGGTGGTGGACGTCGGCGTGATCGCGTTGCCGTTCGCGAGCGCCCAGCCCTTTGCTGACGCCGAGGAAGAGCCAGGAGAGGCAGCGTTGGGGGCGGGAGTCCACATCCTCGGTCGACTCGGCGACTACGGCTTCGGCGCGGGCTTCAACTACGGTCTCGGCTTTCGCACGACGGAGGCGCCCGGAAACAGCCGCCTCGCTCGCGAGCACAGCCGCCTCTATTACATGCTCGATGGGGTTTTTCGTTACTACCTGCCCCCGTTCGCCAAAGATGTGGTGTGGTGGTTTGGAGCGTCGGGCGGGCTGGTGGTCGTCAACGACACCTGGACCAATCTGGCCGACCGGAGCCCGCCCACGGACATCGCGACCGTTGGCCTCACCGCGACGCGGATCCTCAGCGAAGGCTTCATGGCGGGGCTCGAGCTGGGCGCACACCATGTGCTGTTCGACCGGTGGCTGATCGGCGGGCGAATTCGGTACAGCAATTGGGTGATACCCGGCCCGCGGGAATTTACGCCGTTTCGCGACCGGGCTTCCCTCGGGGGGGACCTCGAGCCGCTCGGCCGCATCGATGTGATCGAAACCGGGGTGCTCTTCGGTTTTGAACTGGGCGGCTAGCGGACCCCTAGAGGCCGGTGCCTTGGCGCCAGGAGCGAAGTTGACGCGCGCGCGGCACCTCAAGTACGCCCGCCCCTCGCCATGCCGATCGACCTCGACGCCGTGGGCCGCGTGAGCGCACCTCACGAACACCGCTATACGTGGCGGGATCAGGTGATCTACGCGCTCGGTATCGGTGCGCCTCGGACCTCCTTGGCCCATCTCTACGAGGGCGTCCCGGGGGGACTCGTGACGTTTCCCACGTACGGGGTGGTCCCCGCCCTCGCGCCCGTGATGGAGTTGGTGGCCGAGGCCGGGGTGCAGATGGAGCAGGTCGTGCATGGCGCGCAGCGGATCACGGTGCTCGAGCCCCTTCCCGCCGAAGCCACGCTGACCACCACCGCGACGTTCACCGCGGTCTACGACCTCAAGCGCTTCGTACAACTTCGTCTCGAGACGGAGAGCCTTCACGGCGACACCCCCGTGCAGCGCGGAAGGTGGCAGATCATCGTGCGAGAGCGCGGGGGCTTCGGCGGGGCGAGGCCGCCCTCGGACGAGGCGCCCAAGGTGCCTCGGGACCGCCCGCCGGACTGGACGTTCTCCCAACGGACCCACCCCGAGCAGGCTCTCTTGTACCGGCTCAGCGGGGACCTGAATCCTCTTCACGCCGACCCTGCCGTCGCGGCCGAGGCCGGCTTCGAGGACGGCCCCATCCTCCACGGGCTCGCGACGTTCGGATTTTTGGCGCGGGCGGCCATCGAACACGAGGCCGATGGCGATGCGGCCGCGCTCGAGACGCTCGCCGCGCAATTTCGCAAGCCGGTCTGGCCGGGGGACACGCTCAACATTCACGGCTGGCGCTTGCCGGACGGGTGTCGCACGGCGCTCCAAGTTTCGGTCGACGGGCGGGATGGTGCGGTGGTGACCAACGCATGGGCTGCCTTTCGAGGATGAGGATCGATGGCGAAGAAGGACACTGAACAAGAATCCGATCGCGACGCCGATGAGGAGGTCGAAGAGACCTCCGCGGACGAAGAAGAGGACGAAGACCGCGACGCCGACGACGAAGACGAAGACGAAGCGTCCGAGGAGGAGGACGACGACGACGAGCGCGACGACGACGACGAAGAAGACCTGCCGTTCGGCGACGAGCCCCTCGGCCAGCGGGACGCGTTCTGGTGGACGCCTCACCTCGTGCTGTTTCTTCTCCTGCTGGTCGGAATGCTCGGGTTCTTCGGCCTCTTCAACCCGTGGCTCGGACACCTCGCCCCCGGAGCATCGGAGGACGCCGGTGGGGAGGATGCCGCGGCGCCGGCGGGTTCGTCGACGGCGCAAGTGAACCCGGCCGCAACGTCGACCCCGTCGTCGATCCCGCGTCCCGTTCCCACCCTCCCTGCGACGGCCGCGCGGGCCCCCGACACGACGGTGTACGGCGCTCGGCACATTTTGGTGCAGTATGTGGGCGTCCGGGGGCAAAAGCCGAGCGTCGAGCGGACACGAGCCGAGGCCGCCGATCGGGCCGAAAAGGTCGCCGGCGAAGCGAAAAAGACAAAGGACGTCCGCCCCGAGTCGGAGCGGGTGAAAGCCTTTACCGCCCTCGTCGACAAGTACAGCGACGAGCCGAACGCCCCCCAGACGCGTGGGGACCTCGGACGGTTCCGCGACAATGCGTACGAGGCGAAGCTGGTGGCGGGCGTCAAGCGACTCCCGGTCGGCGACGTATCCGACCCCGTCGAGTCGCCCTTCGGGTTTCACGTCATCTGGCGCACCCTCTGAGGGGCGCGACCGGCGGGCGCGAAGCCCTTCAGCCGTCGTCGTCGATCGCGAGCAGGGCGCGGAGGCGCGCCCGCTTCGCCTCTTGGCTCAGGGTCACCTCGGCTCGTGCCTCAGGGGACATCCCCGGTCGCACCACGCGAGGTTCGTCGCCGATGCCGACGAGTGTCGACGCCACGCGGGCGAGCAACCACGGGGTCGGGGCGCCTCCGTCACGCACGGTGACCGTGAGGGCTTCATCGGCGCCGCCCATCCCTTCGACCGGTTCGGCCCCGTCCAGGCGCGCGAACGTTTTCATGATGTCCTTTGCGGCCGCAACGTCGCTCTTGACCAGGGCGAGCACACGCCAGCGGCGCTCGCCCTCTCGGTAGTATCCGTACGCGCCAGAGCCGGTCCCCTCGACCCCGAGCAGGTCATCGTACAGGTACCGAATGCCCAGGGGGAGGCGTCCCTCCTCGGGGAGCCGGACGGCCGCGGCGGGAAGCGCGGTCGCCCCGGGGAGTTTGTCGCCAAACGCGCTGACCAGGGGGGGAAGCATCGCATCGGCCCGCTTGCGCACGTCGGCGGCCGAAGCGGCCGCGGTGTCGTTCAACGTGATCTCTGCGAGGTGGCGGCCGCGCCAAAGGTAGGCGTTGCCGATGCCCAACGCGCTCGCCCCGCCGCCGGAGAGGGCGCGGGGCGTATCTGGGTGGGCCGGATCACCGTCGCCCACGACCCGTTTCGTGAACATGGCGTACGCGCGCTCGGAGTTGGTGAAGCGCGATAAGTAGACGTCGATGGTCGCTCCGCTCCCGCCCCCATCGACGTAGCGGGCCTCGACGACGCGGTCGACGCCGTGACGGCGGTAGATTTCGCACTCGCCGTCAAACAGGTTGCAGATGCCATCGAGAGGCTTGGCGCTGCCCTCTCCGTACGCTTGGTCGCTGCCGTTGGGGTCGAGGCAAAAAGTGCCCGCGTCGGCGGGGAAAAACCGTACCGCGTCGGCGTCGTTGACCTTCCGCTCGCCCCCGCACGCGGCCGGGGCGGTGCGGGGCGGGGGCGGTTGTCGCGGTGTCGGGGGCGCATCCTCACGACACGCGGCGGTCGACAGCGAGACGAGCAGGGCGGTGTAACACAAGGTGAGAGATCTCATCCGGTCGGGTCCTCGAGACGGTGACGCACTTTTTTCATAGTTTCCGCAATCGGTACAGCGGGGCTTTCCGAGGAAGGGTCCAGGGGCCCACGGGGAGACGTCGGGCGCGGGGCACGAATCTTGTAACAGTCGTGGCCGTGGCTCGAACGCACCAACGCCGCCGTCGCCATGCCCGGGGATTTACGATCACCGAGCTCCTTACGGTGATCGCCCTCATCGGCATCCTCGCGGCCGCCGCCGCGCCGAGCATGGTGACCTACCTGCGCGATCGACGCGTGCAGGACGCAGCGCGCAACGTGGCGGACTTGTATCGTCTCGCCCGGGCCCGCGCGATGGGGCGAGGCTCCGCCATGATGGTGCGGTGGAACCAGACCGCGAGCACCCCCACGGCGACCGACCCGGGACACTTCGGGGTGTACGAAGGCATCGTCGGTCCCACTTCGCCGCTGCAAGCCTTCATGCCGGCGACCACGTGCTCGAGCTTCAACGCCCCGGGGACCCAACGTTTCGTCAAAGGGTTCGACGAGCGCCGCGCGCGCTACCGTCCGGCCGCGGCCACCATGCTGGGCGCTCCTCCTGCGACGGCGGTGAACTACCTCGAGATCTGTTTTACGCCCCGGGGGCGGACGTTCTTCCGGACCGCGGCCGGAGCCGCCTGGCAACCGATGAACTTCGTACCTCGGGTGCAGGTCGAAAACGGCTTCAACACGATGAGCCGATTCGTCGTCATCGCGCCCAACGGCACCACCCGCGTCGAGGAGCGCCTCGTTCTATGAGCCGATGTCCCACGAGCCGCGCTCCTTCGTGGCGCCCTGCTGCTCGTCTCTCAGCGTTGAGGTACGGTCGCTCCCGTCGTCGTCGGGCAGGCTACACGGTGGTCGAAGTGCTCATGGCGCTGTCGGTTCTGGCGGTGGGCGCGACGGGCGTCATCGCGATGCAAAAGGCGACGCTCGTCGGCAATACGCAGGCCCGAAACCTCGCCACCGCAAACGCCATCGCCCAATCGTGGCTCGAGCGACTCCAGGTCGACGGGATGGGGTGGACGACCGACGCCAACGGAAATGACACGATCCTCCAGACCCGGTGGCTGAGCGTCGTGGGCCTCGACCATCCCACGATCGCGCCGCCGGAAGATGTGTGGTTTCGGCCCGCGACGGTGGCTGCCGTAGACCGTTCGATGGAGGCGGGGGCCGATGTCCGGGGGCTAGACACCGACATTGCCGCCGAGACGGGCTTCTGTACCCACGTCAAGCTCACGCAGACGATGCCGAACCTCATCCGCGCTGAGGTTCGTGTGTTCTGGCTACGACGGAACGGTGGCGGCACGATCGCCGGCACGCCGCTCTGCGACGACAACGTCGGCTACGTCGCCGCAGTCTCCGCCCCGGGGGCGAGCAGCCGGTATCACTTCGTGCACCTGGTGGGAGGGATCACGCGCAAGGAGACGGGCAATTGAGGCGGGCACGCGTTCGGCGGCGACGCGGGTTCACGCTCATCGAGCTGATGATCTCCCTGACGGCGGGGCTGCTCATCTCGTCGGCGGCGTTCATCCTCGCCCGCAACGCCTCGCGGTTCTTTGCCAAAGAAGCGGGAATCACGACGGCGCAGTTCGCCAACGTGGTGGCGATGACGCGTCTGACCAGTGACCTCAAGCGGTCGGCGTACGCGGCCACCCCCAACGTCGAGGACGAGGATTGGCTGTGCGGGGATACCGCATTGTGGCCGGCGGGCATGCAGAACCTGACCGGGCTTCGAATCATCGAAAACGGCTCGGCCGTCGCCCACGCCGGTGACCACGCCCTCTCGGTCGCCAACGGGCTCGAACCCGACGCGGTCGAAATCACCGGCGCATTCGCCACCACCGAGATCTTTTCGGTGAGCCACATCGTCGCCGCGGGCGGGGCGACCACGGTGTTCCTTCAGAACGATGCGCCAATGATTCGGACGATGCTGGCGTCCCAGGGCAGCATCGCCAGTCGTATGGGCGAGACGTTCGTGCCCGGACGGATGGTCCGCATCATCGAGAAAGACGAGGGGCGGATGATGTTCGGGGTCATCCAGGCGGTGACCGTGCCCGGTGGGGTCACGCCGTCGCCGGCGTCGCCGAAGATCAGCCTCACCCTTACCGCCGCCCCCGCCATCCCCACCGTTCGCGCGCCCGGCGATTGCGGCTGCATCGGGCTATGCACGGGGGCGGTGATCAACCCGGTGAGCCGGGTTCGGTACGATCTCCGTCGCATCGACCCCGTCGCCAACCCCGGGTACGCGGCGCTGTATTCCAATGCACTTCACAGCGTGGCGTCGTTTCATCGAGGGCTCTCGGAGGCGACGCGAACCGACCTCGTGCGGGTCGAGGTGGGCACCGACGGCAATGAAATCGCGGGCACGCTCGAGCTCGTGGCCGAGTACGCCGTCGACTTGAAGTTCGGGCTCACGTTCGAAAACCCGACGGTACCCCCGGCGGCCCCGACCGCCTTCGAGCGCCGACCGTTGGGCCATCCGGACGTGTACCAAATCGCCAGCGCCGTCGCGGGGGGCGGTGCGGGTCGTCCTCAAGACATCCGAGCCGTCCAGGTCCGGCTCAGTACCCGGGCCGCCGACCGCGACCGCGACGTCGACCTCGCGCCCATCAACACCGACGCGGGCCGACTTCGTTACAGCCTCGGGGCTGACCGTGGCTTTGCCCGCATGCGCACCTTGATCAGCGAAGTCGCCCTCATGAACCATCCTCGCGATTGATGTCTCCCCGTCACCACCACCACCACCTTCTCTCCTCCGTCCGTCGTCGGTCTGCCCGCCGGCGCCGTCGGGGCCGTGGCGCCGCCGTGTTCGTGGTGGTGCTCGTCATCACGCTTCTGTCCGCGCTGGGCCTCTTCGCCCTTCGCTCCTCGTCGACCGCGGTGGCGGCGAGCGGCTTCAATCGTCAGCTGGGGCAAACCCACGCGATCACCAATTACGCCGTCGCCGCGACGGTCGCCGTCATCGGTCAGAACCCCCAAGGGTTTTACGAACAGCTCCAATTGGGACCCGACGTCGGCGCGGGCGACGCGACGTGCATGGGATACACGAATCTGCAAAACCCTCGTTGCCTCCTCCTCGGTGAGCCTGATTTTGCGCTCACGGCCGACAACCCTTTCATCGCCGAGATCGGACGCACGATGCCCTCGGGCACCAACAGCACCTCCCTCCCCCTGGAGGCGGACATGGCGGTCGAGGTCAGCCATCCCCGGACACTGCGGCCCGTGGCCGGCCAAGAGGTCGCGGGAGGTACCGAGGCGCGGGTGGGGTACACGTACAAGTTGGTTACCGTGAGTGCGACCGGGCTCATTCGCCCCGGGCAAACCGTGCCCGGAACCTGGGACCAAGCCTCGGCCGGCGCGGCCAGCGTCGAGCTTTCTCGGGCCCACGTCGTCATGGGTCCCATCTCCGCTCCTCGATGACCTCTTGACGAACCGCTGCCTGTTTCTCCGACGCCCCGTTTCGCCCATGCGCCTCACGATTTCACGCCGCCTCCGCCCCGTTCGACTGAGCCTCGCTGGCGCCACCGCGGGCGCCATGGCGGTCGTTACCTCGCCGGTGTCGGCGCAGGTCGACGTCAATCGTCCGCTGCCTAACGTTTTGCTCTTGGTCGACTCTTCGGGGTCGATGGAGTTTCAGGCCGACGGCAACCCTCTCGCCGCCGCCGAGTGCGAGGCTACCGCAGGACCGGGGAGCCTGGGCTCGCAGACGACGCCAAATCCTCCGGAGATGAGCCGATGGGGAACGCTCCTCGAGGTGTTGACCGGGAAGTTTCAGGACGTCGGCTGCTACCGCTACGAGCGGTCGAGCGCCGACTATCGTAACGAGTTCGGGCTCGACGGGCTCGACCCGTACGACGCCAGCTACATCGTCACCCATCACCACCGATACTTGTCGAATGGTTGCATGGCGACGCCGGGCAACTTCGACACCAACGACGTCTTCAGCTGGCAGCCGGACTACATTCAATTCCGCCCCTGGGACAATCCCAGTGGTTCGTGCGCCCCGGGAACGTTTCAGCAGAACATCGACGGGCTGCTCGATACCTACCGCGACCGCGTCCGGTTCGGCTTGTTCACCTTCGACCCCCACGTCGATGCCGGCAATGGTCTGGCGGGGAGCGCCAACCTGAACGCGGCGACGGGGCTCGACGGGATGTGGAGCTACTTTCCCAACTGGCGCACGAGCGCCGCCGCGGCCGCCGCCGGCCACCCCCCCGACTGCGCCGCGCAAACCCACGAGGTCGGTGCGCGGAGCCCGGCTGCCCCCCCGTGGGAAGGGCGCATGGTGGCGTTTGGCGATCCCGAGGCCGACATCGCGGCGATTCGCACGACCAACGAGCGGATCCAAAACGTCCTGCTCGCGATGCGGCCCTACGGCGCGACCCCCGTGGCGGGCATGCTCGCCGACGCCGAGCATTTCTTCACCAACGACACCGACCCGGACCCTCTCGACCCGATGGTCGGATTCGCCCCCCCTGGGGATGACTTCATTCAGGACGGCTGCCGCGAGAGCTTCATGATTCTCCTCACGGACGGGGAGCCGAACCTCGAGCTGCGGCCCTTTTGCGAGCAGACGGGCTCGGTCAACGGCATCTGCCCCTACGACGACCCCGAGGTGATCGTCGAGCGTCTCGCCACAAATCCGATCCCCATCAAGACGTTCGTCGTCGGTTTTGGGGTCGCCAATGATGGGGCGTTCGACTGCAACGCGATGAGCATCCCCGCCGACATCAACGCGGGCGGCCTCTGCGACACCCCGGCCACCGCCCAGGTCCGGGCTTGTTGCGAGCTCCAGCGCATCGCCTACGCGGGCGGGACGGGGGAACAAGCCTTCTTCGCCGCCGACGGGGTGGCGCTCCGAGCAGCCATCAGCAACGTGCTGGACAGCATCGCGAGCGACACGACGAGCCGGACCATTCCCGTCTTCGCGAGCGCCACCGGCGTCATCACCGGTCCCAATGCGGAGGCGGTGGGGTACGAGTTCAACACGTCGTTCACCCCCGAGCCGGGAGAGCTGTGGCAGGGCGAGATCGAGCGCAAGCGGTACCGCTGCGAGACGCCGATGTCGGTGCTGGAGCCCGTGCTGCAAGACGTGGAGGAGAGCCGGGGCGACGACTTTGCCGCCAATCTCCAGACGGCGACGGCGATCGACCGCGACATCATCACCGTGTACGGCGACCTCGACGGCACCGACATTCACTCTGATTGGAGCATTCGGCCCAACGTCGGGGTGAACGACGGCCTGGGTACGTACGGGGGCACCACCGAAATCAAGGCGGTCGGGGCCACCGTGGCCGACGTCACCTCGGCCCCGGCCGCGATGGGGATGGTGCCCATGCCTACCGAGTGCTCGAACCAAGACCTCGATGCGTCGGGCGCGGGCAACTGCGCGGGACGCGTCATGAACTGGTTCCTGGGAGAAGACAACGGCGGCGACCTCCCCGTGCGTAAGACCAAGCTCGGCGCCATCTACCATTCGACCCCGGTTCTGGTGGACGCACCCCGTGCGGCGGTGCGCGACGAGGCATACGACAAGTTCGCGGCCGACTTCGCCACCCGTCCGTTGATGCTGTACACCGCGACCGTCGACGGGCAACTCCACGCCTTCAAGGTGGCCACGAACGACCCGTCCGACCCCGAACGCGTCGACACGTTGAGCAACAACGAGTTGTGGACGTTCATCCCGCCTGCGGTGATGCCGCGGCTGTTGAGCCAATACCCCGGAAGCCAGCAGATCCTGGTCGACGGTCGGCCGGCCGTGCGTGACCTCCCCTTCGAGCGGACCGTGGGCCAGGCGGCGGCGGCCGGCACCACCGGTGGAGCCGAATACCGGACGGTGCTGGTGGCCGGTGGATTTCTCGGGGGCGGGTACTACTACGCCCTCGATGTGACCGACCCCACGAGTCCGGAGTTTCTGTGGCAGCTCTCCAAGGACGACACCGGGGCCGACCTCTTCGGCGAGTTCTCGGGCAATCCGGCGATTACCTCCGTCGTGCTTCAGGATGGCGGAGGGGTGCGCGAAGTGGCGGTCGCCATTCTCCCCGGGGGCAGTGGAGAGCTCGCCTCCACTTCGTGTGCCGCCCCGTCCCGTGAAGACACCAACTTCACCCACATCGACTCAGGCTTTCCGCCGCGCGCCAACGTGAACTGTTGGAACCCGGGCCCGGCCCGCTCGCTCACCGTGGTGAAGCTCGAGACGGGCGAGGTCATTCGAAGTTTCCGGGGAGACGTCGCCCTCGACGGGCCCGCCTCGCTCGACACGACTCGGATCACCGACGTCGCCTTCGACGCGCCGATGGTCGGCACCCCGGTTCCCTATCCTTTCAATACGGGCCAGGTGTCCAATCGGGCCTACGTCGGCGATGCAGACGGCACCCTCTGGCGGCTCGACATGTCGAACCCCGACGCGACCCAGTGGCGGGTCGACATCGCGTTCGATGCCTACATCGACGGGGTCGATGATCCCAAGGACGGGCAGCCCATTGCGACGACGCCGACGTTGTCGGTCGACGAGCAGGGAAACGCGGTGATCCTCTTCTCCACCGGGGACCAGGAGAGCTTCGATTCCACCGCGCTCAAAGGACGGGTGTATTCCCTCACCGAGCTTCCGGTACCGGCCGGAGGCCGCCCCTTCACCATCGACGTGAATTGGGTCCTGTCGCAGGCCAACAGCGACTTTCAACCCGGGGAGAAGGTCACGGGGCCCATCTCCCTCTTCGATGGGGTCGCGTTCTTCTCGACCTTCACCCCGCCGCCCGCCGGAGAGTCTTGTGACTTGGGCACCGGGCGGGTGTGGGGGGTCGACTACCGCCAGCCGGACACGGCCCTCATCGGGCCGCCCCCCTTGCCTCGATTCCCGGACACGCCGAGCACGTTCAAGTACTTCGAGGACCTCGGGACCAACGTTACCCCCTTCGGAATCGCGGTCACGGCCGAGCCTCCGTGCCTCGAGACGTCCACCACCAACGACGACTTCGTGGGCCAGCGACGCCAGGTCACGACGTCGATCCCCCCGACCTACAAGCTACGGTTCCAGACGGGGACGACGGGCACCCAGGAAACGGGTTCGGTCACCAACGTGGGGGAGGTGCTGCTCCCGACGCCCCGCACGCAAACGTACATCGACTCGTGGGCCAGCGTGGTCGAATGAGCGTGGTGGCGTGAGCTGGCGACGAGGACCAACCAGGAGGGGGGCTTCTGCGCGAAGGTGCGTGGTCGGCGCGGCCGTCTGGGCGGCGGCGAGCCTCACCGCGTGTGGTTCGGATGAACCGCCGCGCGTGCTGTTACCGATGGCGCTCCATCCCGCGCCCGTCGACGCGACGCGACCGGGCGAGATGGCCGAAGGGTCGGTGCGTGCCTTCGGGTTGCCGCTCCCTCGGGACGTGAACCTGGTGGCCCAGCTGCCGAAGGCGTGGACGGCGGAGAGCGCGATGGGCCTGTCGGCGGTCGCGAATTTCGTCCGCGATCGCGTGGCGACCGAGCGCGTCGAGACGGGACCGACACGGACGGTATTCATGGATGCGGTCCCTCGCGACGACGAGGGCAAGACGCTCCGGGTGACCGTCGCGCGCAAGGCGGGCAAGACGCTGATCATCGTGCGCGACGAGACGCGGGTGCCCGCCGAGAAGGGACTGACCGAAAGGGAACGGTGGGAGCAGGCGGGGATCGGTCCCGACGGGAAACCGTTCGGCGACGAGAATCTCTGAGCCCCGGATGTGAATCTCTGCCGCCCGGCTGGCCGAAGACCGCGCCTCGGGCTACGTCCCCGCCATGGGCCAGGACGTCACCCCCACGCGGATCAAGGCACCCCACGGGGCGACCGAGACCGAGATCACGTGGGCCGACGGCACCCGAGCCGTGTACCCCAACGTCATTCTCCGGGGCTTTTGTCCCTGCGCGACGTGCCAGGGGCACGGCGGGACCATCGAATTCGTCGAGGGGGGGAGTGCCGACCTTCGCGACCTCAAGCCCGTGGGTCACTATGCCCTCAACCTCGTATGGGCGGACGGGCACAGCACTGGGATCTACACTTTCACCTACCTCCGCGACCTGGCCGCGCGGGATGAGGTGATCGTCCACGAGGCGCAAGGCGGATGAGCGCGGCGTCGTCCCCGAAGCCGTGGGAAATCGTAGAGGCCTGCTTCGAAGCGGGAGCGGCCGCGCCCGACAGCTTGCCGGCCTCGGTGGGGGTCGAGGTTGCGTTTGCGGGTCGATCGAACGTCGGAAAGTCGAGCTTGCTGAATGCGCTGGTGCGCCGACGCAATCTCGTTCGGACCAGCGCCACCCCGGGGTGCACGCGCCAGATCAACTTCTTCCGGGCCGTCGCCCGCGACGAGGCGGTGTTTCGGCTCGTCGACCTCCCCGGGTACGGCTACGCGAAACGCAGCAAGGCGGAACGCGCGGCATGGGGACGCCTCATCGAGCACTTCATCCTCGAGCGCACGTGGCTCCGCGCGGTGGTGGTGCTGGTCGACGTCCGCCGCGGCGTCGAGGAAGAGGAAGAGCAGTTGATCGACTTCGTGGGGCGTCGGGGCGCCGGACAGGCCGACCCGTGTCGGGTGATCGTCGTGGCGACCAAGGTCGACCGCGTGCCCAAAAGCAAGCGGCTCGCGACACTGAAGCGCTTTGCTCTCCCGAAGGGCGCGCGGCGGCTCGGGGTGTCCGCCGTGACCGGCGACGGGCTGGAGGCGTTGTGGCGAGAGATCCGGCGGGCGACGTTCGTCGGGGCCGAACCGTCGTCGCCCTCGCCGCGGGCCGCCCCCGGCGACGCGATGCACTGAGGATGGGCCGTCGTCGCGGGTTGGCGCGAGCCTCCGCCCAGCCCTAAGCGCCCAGCGCCAACTGCTCAGCCCCAACCGCTCAGCGCCAACTGCTCAGCGCCAACCGCCCAGCCCCAAAGGCTCAGAGATCGATGTCGACCGGGTGGACGCGAAATTGGGCCGCCTGGGGGGAAGCCTCCAACGCGTTGTGGATGCGCCGCTCGTCACGCTTGGCCACGACCACGAAGACGGAGCGAACGCCCTCGGGGGGGGAGGGGAGCCCGTCAAAGCCGACGGCCTTGGCGTCCTCGGGCGACATCATTTGCGCCATGGTGTCGTCCAGGGTTTCTTGCGTGAACATGCCTTCGCCCGTGGCTCCCGGCGCCAAGTAGATTTCGAACATCACGTGCATCGACGGTGATCATGCCGGGGCGGCGGTCCCCCCGGAAGCCGAAATGCGGCGCGCCCGGGAGACCCACCCTTGGCGCTGTTCCTCCGACTGGAGCCCGATTATGGGATGAGCCCGGTGCCGGAGTTTCAAGCCTCATTGGACGCGATCGCCTTCGGCCCCGGTCTCCTCGGGTGGCTGGTCGTCGGCTGGCCCCTCGTCATCGCCGGGGCGTTGCTGGCCCTGTCCTCGCGCCCGGTTCTTCGGCGGTACGCCCGGTGGACGACGGCCGTCGGCGCGGGAGGTACGTTGGCCCTCGGGGTCCTGGCGACCACGTCGGTCACGACCGGGTCGAGTGTGTGGTGGCCGGGTTGGACGGCCGTTCGCATCGGATCCTGGGACGCCTCGTTCGACGTGTGGCTCGACCCGCGGGGGGCGGGGATGGTGCTCGCCCTGGCTACGCTGGGCAGCGGTGGTCTCTTCGCGAGCGCCGCCTCCCTCGGACCGGCGCCCTCCCGGGCCGCCGTACGCGTCGTCGCGCGCACGGCGCTCTTGACCGGCGTCGCCATCTTCGCCGTCGGGGTCGGCAACCTCGTGGGCCTGGCTTTGGGATGGTTTGCGACGGGGTCGGTGGTTCGCGCCCTCGGCCGCGACGCAGACGGGCGGGACGATGCACCGTCGGGTGCCTTGGCCGGGCGGGCGGGAGACGCGGCGTTGTTGATCGGGGTGGCCTTCACGTTTTGGGGCGCAGGTGGGAGGTGGCTTGCCGACGGCTACCGCACGGACTTTCGGGCGCGCTTCGCGGCGGTCACGGAACCGGCCGCTCGTGCCAACGGCCGGCTCCCAGCGCACGATCTCAGGATCGCGCAACGCGGCCCGGGTGAAGCGTCGCCGACGGCGATCCCGGCGGTGCCTCGGCCGCCGGTCATGGAGATCGACCCCCCCCGTTCGCCGACGCGGCCGCCGCCGTCGCGTGGCGACGCTCGGAGCACGCCCTCATCGCTCGCGGCGGCCGGTCGGTCGAACCTCGCGTTCCTGAGCATGACCACCCACCCCGGCGCCGAGGTCTACTTCGGCCTCTCGACGCAAGAGGACCTCCGCGCCAACCGCGGCACGTTGGCCCGCTGTGAGGACCAACCGGCGTGGGCGCGCGACCGAGGCCCCCAGGTGACCGCGTCCTGCGTGACGACCTCGCCCTTTCTCGATCGCCGCATCACCTCGGGAATGCACCAGGTCGTGATCGTGCCCGGGGCGGGGGCCGTGGTGGGAGGCCGTGGCGAAGAGGCCGCGCACTTCCGCATGCGGGCGGAGCGGGGGACGCGAAACCACATCGTGGCGCTGGGCGCTTCGGTGGAGTTCGTGGACCTTGCACGCCAGCGACGCCTCGGCCCGAAGCTCGGGCTCCCCGGCACGGGCCTCGACGATCCCGCCCGCTACGGATCCGCCGCGAGCTGGGCGTTTCTCCTCGCGGCCCTGGGCATGGCGGTTTCCGCGGCCGGTCGAGGGCCGCGCGGCGACGACCCGGCGGCGCGGCGTGTGGCGCCGGCCGCGATGGCCCTGCGGCAGAGCGTGCCCTTGTTCCTCGCGGGCTATCTGCTCGCGCGGGCCGAAAGCATCGGCATGCCGGTACTGGGGGCCACGGCCTCGGCCCTGGGCGCGGTCGTCGCCATCGCGGCAGCCTGGTCGGCGACCCGAGCCCGCGATGGCGCCGGCATCCTCGCCCGGCTGCTCGTCGCGCACGGAGGCGTGGTGATCGCGGCCCCCGGGTTCGCCGCGGCCGAGGTCGCAGTTGCGCTCGGTTTCGGCCACGCGGCCGTCGCCTTGGCGGCCTTGGGGCCGCTCGCCCTGGCGCCTCACGAGGAACCGCCTTGGACCCACCCTCTGGGCCTGAAGGCGGTGCTGCCGGTCACGGCGACGGCCGCCCTGACTGCGGCCGCGATAACGGTCGCGGGCATCGGCCCCGTCGGCGGATTCTTCGCTCGCGTCACGGCGCTGGCCTCCCTCCCGGCTTCGTCGTCGTCGTTTCCGCCCCGTTGGGTCGCCTGGGGACTCTTGCTCACCGCTCAGTTCGGGGTGGCTCTCGCCGTCGGTCGGCTCGTCCGCGTGTGGGCGAAGGGACCGGCCACGACCCCTCTCGCCCGCCGCATGGCCGGAGTCGTCGCGGAGCAGCCTCGCGTCGTCCCCGCGCTCGCGATCATCGCGGGAGCATGGGTGGTGGCGTCCGTGGTTCCGGTCGCCTCTTCGGCGGCGCTCGGGGGGAGCCGGGCCGGGCTCTGGCGGCGTTGGCTCGACGCCTTGCCGGCCGGGACGATGCTTGGAGCAGCATTGGTCCTGGTGGCGGCGGTCGTCGGGTGGGGACGTGCGGGCGCTCTGGTGCGGTCCACGCTCGGACCGACCCGCGCGGACGCGTCGCCGTGGGCGCGCGGCCTGCTGGCGCTCGCGGCGGTGATCGGGATCGTCGAGACCCAGCTTGGCGACGCGGCGGCTCGCCTCGGGGTCGGCGTCTGTCGCCAGACGCTGCGTTTCGGAACCCGACGCACCGTGTGGCTCGTCACCTCGCTCGTCCTGCTCGGATGGCTCGGATGGGCCGCGGGGTCCCCGTCATGAGGCGGCTGCGACGCTACCCGTTGGGGATCCTTCTCTTCGTGGTGGCGCTTCTTGCGCCCCGCGACGCTCACGCCGGACTTACGCTCACGCCGCAGCCGCTCGTCTTGCAGGAGCAAGCCGACGGCCGATTCGAAGGGACCGTGGTCCTGCGCAACGACGGGAGCGAGCCCGTCGTCATCGACGGCATCACGGCGGGGCGCACCCGTGGTGGGGGATCGGAGTTGCCGCGTGGGGTGGGGTTCGAGCCCGGGGCTGGCCCCCACACCATCGCCCCGGGGGGAACCCTCGACGTTCGGGTGTTGTGGCTCGCGTCGCGCTCGCGGGCGCGCCAACTCGTGGGGGGACTTCGCATCGAGCAAGCGGCGGGCCGGGATCAGGTCGTCGTGGCCCTCCGGGCGGCGCGCGGGCACGGACACCAGCTCCCGGGGCTCGCGGTCGTGTTGGGATGCCTCGCGGCCGGTCTGGCGGCCTGGGGACGCCTTCGGGCCGCGGTCGTCGCCCAACTTGCGGCCGCCGCGGGGCTCGCGGTCCTCGCCGTCGGGTTCGTCCCTGACTTCACCGCCGCCGAGGGTCACTTCGGCTACCAGTGGGTGCAGCGTCGGGCTCTGTTTGCGGGAATCGATTGGTACACGGGGCTCGATGGCTTTTCCCTTCCGCTCGCCCTGCTGGCGGTATCGTTGCCTCTGGCCGCCGCGGTCCAACCCGCCCTCGCGGCGGTGCGCGGACCTTGCTTCCTCCTCGGCGCGGCGAGCGTCGGCGTGGTCGTCAGCCTCGATGTATCGATGCAGGTCTTCTTCTGGCTGCTCACGTGGGGGGCCGCGGTGGCTTTGCTCGCGGGCGTCGGCGCCACGCGAACGGCGGCGATGGTGGGGATCGTTGGCCTTTTGTCGGGCGTTGCCACCGCATACGGGCTCGGCACCTTCCGCCGTTTTGCCCCCATGGGATTTGCCCCCGACGGCGAGGCCCTGGCCCAGGTCGCCAACATGCCGGAGTGGACGTACACGGCACGGAGCTGGCTCCAGAGCGGCGCCTCGGTGGGGGAACTCGAGGCGGCCTGGGTCGCGACCTTTGTCGGCTTTGGCGCGGGGCTTCCCCTCTCCGGGCTCCACGTGGTGTGGACCTCCGAGGAGCGAGAGCACGGCCTCGCCTTCGGCTGCGTGCTCGGGGGGTTGGCGCTCGGGGCGGCGGCGAGCTTGTTGCGCTTGTGGCTGATGGCCCCCCCCCTCACGCGTTGGGCCGCGCCCCCCGTCGTCGGGCTCGGGGTCGTGATGGCCCTGCTCGGTGGCATCCGTCACTTAAATGTCTCGCCGCGCGTCGACGTGTCCTCGGCGCTGCTCTCGGGAGGCATGTTCGTCGCCGCCCTGGGGGCCATGACTCCGGCGGGCGGGCTCGCGGCGATGGTGGGCGCGTCGGCGCACGCGCTGGGGGTCGTGGGCCGGACGGCGGTCCCGTCACGGTGGCTCCGGGCGGCGGCGGTCGGCGCCCCGGGGACGCCGGCCTTCTGGGCGGGCGTACTCTCGGTGGGGGCGGTCGCCGCGCGCCATCCCGGGGCGGGCGCCGGACTCGCGGTCGGGTGGGCGCTCGCGCTCGCCGGGGCAGGTCGACGGGCACCCCATGAACAGAATCGGCTGACGGAACGAAATGAGCGGGGCGAACAGCGTGAAGGGGGGGGCGCACCGCCTGAACCGGGCGGTGGGCGTCGGTCGAGGCGGCGAGACCGCCGTCGCGGCGTCGCGGTCGTCGCGGCGGCCGTATTCGTCGGCCTCGGGCTCATGCCGGCGGCGTGGTCCTCCGTGATGACGCCACGGGCCCTCGAACTTCACCGGCGTGTCGACCCCGCCGGTCCCGACCAGATCGCGGGCGCGGCTTCGTCGCCGGAAGCGGCCCGAGCCGGGGGGGGCTGACGCGTGAACCCCCTGCTCGAGCTCCATCGTCGCCACTTGGCCGCGGCCCGAACCGAGACCAACCTCGTGGGACCGGGCCCTCTCGACGTCCACTACGAGGACGCTCGGGGCGCGCTGCGGGACCTTCGACCCGAGGGGCGCTGGGCCGACCTCGGGAGCGGCGCGGGCTTCCCTGGGATCGTCTTTGCCGCGATGTTCCCGTCGGTCGCCGTCGACCTCGTCGAGAATCGTCGCCGCCGCGTCGAATTTCTCCAGCGGGTCGTGGAAGCGAGCCGCACGGTGGCGCCCCGCCCGGCGCCTCTGCGCGTGGTGGGCCGTTCGCTGCGGGTCCTTCCGCCTCAGACGTACGATGGGCTGCTCGCGCGCGCCCTCGCCAAGCCGCCGGTGGTGCTCGACTACGCACGCCGCTTGCTCGTCCCGGGCGGAATGGTCGTTTTATTTCTCCAGGCCGAAGCCGACCCGCCCGCGGCCGACGACTTCGAGGTCAGCGTCGTCACCCCCTACGTGGTCGACGAAAAGCGGCGGAAGTCGGTCGCCCTCGTTCGACGCCTCATGGGGTGAGGCGCATCCGAACGGTCCGCGGTGTCATTCGGCGTGAGGCATTCATCTCGGCTCGCCGACCATGGCAAAGAGCGCCCAAGAGCGCCGACGACACGCCGGCGAGGGCGAGCATCGCTTCTTAAAGACGGTTCAATTGTCTTGAGGGAGCCTCATCATTTACGTCCGCCAACGCCACCGATTTGCCCGATAATGTAACGCGATGGAGAAGCGTGCGGGGTGGTGGGGTGCGGTGGCTTGCGTCGCGCTGAGCCTGTTTGGTGGTTGTGGCGAGGACGACGCCGGGACGGGCGGTGCGAGGGCGACGAGCTCGAGCCGCGGAGGTAGCGATGGTGCTACCACGGGCGGGGACCCGGGGCGGGGCGGCGCGGGCGGCACGACGGGCGCAAGCAGCGGTACGGCCGGTGCGGGCGGGGAGGGCACGGGCCGGTGCGCGTACCAGCGCGGCTGGGCGCGCGACGTGCGCGGGGGTCTCGACGGCAAGGTGATCTCCGTCACCACCCTTGACCCTACGGGGCCCGGCTCTCTTACCGAGGCGCTGGAAACCGAGGGCCCCCGGGTGATCGTCTTCGAAGTCGGCGGCGTGATCGACCTCGGCACCGAGGCGATGCGCATCCGAGAGCCGTACGTCACCATCGCCGGACAGACGGCGCCGTCGCCGGGGATCACGTTGATTCGGGGCACGCTCCGGGTCGGCACGCACGACGTGGTCGTCCAGCACCTCCGCGTCCGGCCCGGCGTGGCCGGCCAATCCACCGGATGGGAGCCAGATGGCATTGCGCTGTTTCAGGCGCATGACGTGATCATCGACCACTGCTCGGTGACCTGGGCGGTCGACGAGAACCTCACCGCGTCGGGGCCGCGCTTCGATGGCGACGACGTCCAAGCGTGGCGCGAGAACACATCGCACCGCGTGACCTTCAGTCGCAACCTCGTCGCCGAGGCGCTCCGAAACGCGACCCATTCCAAGGGCGATCATTCGATGGGGTCGCTCATCCACGACAACGTCACCGAAATCCTCCTTTGGGGGAACCTCTACGCCAGCAACGTTGCCCGCAATCCGCTGTTCAAGGGCGGGGCTCGAGGCGCCGTCGTCAACAACTTCATCGCCAATCCAAGGCTACGCGCCGTCCGTTACGCATTGCCCAGTAGCGAGTGGGACCCTCGGCCCTACGTCACCGGTCACTTGTCGATCGTGGGCAACGTGTTTCACCACGGACGAGATACGAACGGAAACGCAGCGCTGCTCTCGGTGGGGGGAGACGGACCGCTGGATGTGTTTCTCGACGACAACGTGGCCGAGGACACCGATGGCGCCCCCGCCCCCCTGCTCGCGGGCAACGCGAACCTCTGGACCGAGACCACGACGGCGCCCAGCTGGCCTCCAGAGGTTACCGCCTCACCGAGTTCGGGCGTCCTGGCGGCGATCCAGGCCGATGTGGGCGCGCGTCCGTGGGATCGCGACGCCATCGATACGCGCATCGTTCAAGAGGCGCTCGGGGGCACCAGCAACCATATCGACCATGAGGACGAGGTGGGAGGCTACCCACAGCACATGGCCACTTCGGCGCCGTTCGTGGCGGCCGACTGGGACGGGTGTTTCGAGCCCGCACCGTAGGCTGGACGCGGATGACCAGGCGCTTGCCCGCGACGCCGCCAGCTCGCGCCCGCATCGGATGCGGCACCGCCTCACTGGGTGGCCTCACTGGGTGATGAGCATCCGCACGGTCTGCGGTTTCATGCGGAGCTCGAGGACCCCTCGGTCCGTGGCGGTTCGCATCGGCTCGAGCGGATCTTCGAACGATGCATCGAAGCCGAGCGAGACCCGAGCCATCACGTCTTCCCGACTCGGATTGAGCACGAACACGACCTGGGCCCGACCCTCTGCGTCCTCGTGGACCGTGGCCCGAATGGGGTCGGGATCGCTTGCGAAATGGACCAAGCCCTGCGCGAGGACGGCGCGTGAGACCTCGGCGTCGGCGAGGGCGGGGTCGTCGCGCTCGACCCAGTGAATGTCGAGACCTGCGAAGGGGGCGTCGGGGTTCTCGATGGGCGTCATGCGCCCGTCGTAGCGCCGGCGGTGGGGTCCGATGGTGAGGCGGGCGCCCCGGCGGGCGGCCGCGGCCAGGCGGGAAACGAGGGTGGCGGCGAACCCGCCCGAGGTGGCGCAGATCACCCAGTCGGCATTCTCGAGCGCGATGTCGCGGTCTTCTCCCCCCACCACGGCGAAGGGTACGCCTCGGGTGTCGAGGGCTTGCTCGAAGCTGCGCACGAAACCGTCCGCCTCGATCGCGAGAGGGTAGCCGAGCCCGAGGTCGTCTTCGAAACAGCTCTCCCGCGGCCCTTGCCCGAACACGGCGAGAAGCGCGCCGCTCGCGGGGCCAAACGCGTGGGCGACGCGCGCCAGCCTTCGCTCCATTCGTGGCACCACCAGGCGCACGGGCACCCGTCGGCGTAGGTGATGGAAACGAGTCCGGTCGAGGGTCTCGATCAACGCTCGCCAGAAGCCCGCTTCCCGGCGCGGTCGGCCGCGCGCGTCGATGGGCGCTCCGACCCAGCGATCCCGAGCCACCGTCATGTAGACGTTGAACCCGCGGATGCCGTAGGCCAAGCAGCACAGCGCCGTGAACCTCGTATCGTGCTCGGCGAGCGGGGGAAAAAATGGGGGGTACCCAGCGCCCAACTCACACGCGAAGGCCACGCTCCCGCGCTGCTCGGACCGCACGGCAAGCTCGCTCGCGCGTCGCGCGACTTGGGCGCGGTCGTCTTCGGTGGCGCGGTTGTAGAAGTCGAAGCCGACGAGGTCGATGCCCGCTTCGTTGACGCGGGCCGCGTTGAGGGGCGTGCGATCCTGGGCCAGCGAGAAGTTGTGGGTGGTGGGGATCCCTCGGATGCCGGCGTTGCGAAGGGCGCGGGCGAGACGGGCGAGGCTCTGGGCGAGCAACGTCTCCTGAAACTCGGCCCAATCCAGGTGGTGGCCGAGCTGGGTCACGTCGGTGGCGTCGAATTTTCGCGGCGGCACCACGTCGCTGAATCGAACCGCCCCCGTGGTGGCCGCGAGATGCGGATACGCCGCGCGCAAGGCGTCGATGCTGCCGTAGCGGGCGCGGAGAAACGCGCGGTACTTCGCCAGGGCATCGGGGTGGTGGTCCTGGTCATAGGGGCCATCGCGAAAAAACATCGCGCCCTCGTTGTCGACCTGGACCAGCACCACGGGCCCGTGGGGATGAACGTACGGGGCGATGGCGGCGCCCAATTGATGGAAGAAACGCGTCGCTTCGTCGAGGTAGGCCTCGCTGGCGTAGCTGGGCACCGGGAACATCGTCGGGATCATGGGGAGCACGACGGGATGCCCAGAGGGGCTGCGCGCCTGGCAGGCCGGGTCCCACACGATGCGAGACGGAAGCCCGAAATGGGTCAGTTCGGCGTTGATGTGCGGGCCCGGCCGCACGATGGCGTAGAGGCCCGTCTCGGAGACGAGATCGAGAAAGGCGGGGAGGTCGCACCGCGGGTCGTACTGTCCCAGGTCGAGAACTCCGGGCGCCCGTTCGTGCACGCCCCACGGCGTGTAGATGTCGACGAGCTTGAAGCCGGTCTCCCGCATGGCGACCAGCGCCGGCCGCCACGCTTCGCGGTCGAGGCGCCAGTAGTGAATGGCCCCCGCGTGCAGCGGCAGGACGCCGTCCGCATCCCGGGTCGGCCGCGCCTCGGGGGCGCCCCCAGCGAGGCGAAGCCCCCCGGGGACGAGCATGGGGTGCCCAAAACGACGCATGCGGGTCTGTGCCCTACGCCCGTTTCGGGGTGATTCCAAGCCTACGCCCGCCCCCATAGACTTCTACAGATCTCTTGCCAGGGTGCATCCGAGCGCCGTAAAAGGCGACTATGACCGCAAAGTCGTGTTTTGTCGCGAGCGCCGCCACGACGCTCGCCTGCCTCGCGTCGGGTGGCGCAGCCCTCGCCCAGGACCAGCCCGACATCGCGTTGAATCAGTATACGCCGCCCGTGGCGGGAGATGCCTTCATGGCGGCCCCCGGACCGACGGTCGGCGGCCACCTGGTGCCCCGGGGCATGTTGACCTTCGACTACGCGAAAGACCCGCTGGTGCTCGTCGACCAGGACGGCAACGTGCTCGGAAATCCCGTCACGAGCCAGATCTACCTCCACGTCGGGGCCTCGTTCGCCCTTTGGGACCGCCTCCTGGTCGCCGTCGATGCGCCCATCGCGGTGTCGCAGACCGGTGACGACTTCAACCTCGGGACGGTCGCGATCACCGGGGCCGATGGGGCTCAGTTCGGCGATTTGCGCGCAACCCTTCGCGGCAGGATTTGGGGGGAGTACTACGACCCGTTCCAGATCTCCGTCGGCGGTTACGTTTTCTTTCCCACCGGCGGCAGCGACAGCTTCGCCGGCGAGGGCTCGGTGTACGGCGAGCCACACCTGCTTCTCGGCGGTCGCCTGCCCTACTTTATGTACGCCGCGAGCCTTGGCTCCGTCATTCGTGGCTCGGACAACCCGTCGACCTTCAATTATCGAGCCGGGGCAGGCGTGTTGCTCCTCGACGACATGCTCCTCATCGGACCCGAGCTCTTCGGAGCGGTGAACTACACCGACAACGACTTCATCGAGAACGCCGTCGACCCGATCCAGCGTCGCGGCTCCGTCAACATGGAGGTCTTGGGCTCGGCGCAGTTCCGCTTTCTCGAGGACTTCGTCGTCGGCGCCGCGGCGGGTGGCGGCGTGACGGAAGGGGTGGGGACGCCGCAGGTGCGGGTGTTGGCGCGTTTCGCCTACGACCCGCAGCCCGAGCGTGCGCGCGAGCCCACGCCCAGCGATCGCGACCGGGACGGGATTCTGGACGCGCAGGATGCGTGTCCCGACACGCCGGGCGTAGCCAGCGCAGACCCGGTGAAGAACGGCTGTCCGCCGGACACCGACGGCGATGGCATCATCGACCCGCAGGATGCGTGCCCGCAAGATCCTGGTCCCCGGAGTGACGACCCCGCCAAGAACGGTTGTCCGGTGCCTGGCGACAGCGATGGCGACGGCATCGTCGACGCGCAAGACGCCTGCCCCACGACCCCCGGGGTGGCCAACGCCGACCCGGCCAAGAACGGCTGCCCGCCCGACCGGGACGGCGACGGGATCGTGGACGCACAAGATGCGTGCCCGGACACCCCGGGCGTGGCGAATGCCGACCCGAAGAAGAACGGCTGCCCCCCGGATACCGACGGCGATGGGATCATCGATGACCAGGATGCCTGCCCCGACAAGCCGGGGGTGGCGAACGCGGACCCGAAGAAGAACGGCTGTCCGCGAGTCATGGTCACCGACAAGGAGATCGTCATCCTCCAGAAGGTCGAGTTCGACTTCGACAAGTCCACCATCAAGGCGGTCAGCAACCCGCTCTTGGACGAGGTGGCCCAGACGCTGAAGGACAACCCCGACATCCTCCTCATCGAGGTCCAGGGGCATACGGACAACAAGGGCAACGACTTCTACAACCGTCGGCTCAGCCAGCTTCGGGCCAAAGCGGTCCGGGCGGCCTTGGTCGCCCGTGGGGTCGAGGCGAACCGCATGACGACCAAGGGTTATGGCTCCAGCAAGCCGATCGCCACCAACGACACCGACGAAGGGCGGGCGACGAACCGGCGGGTACAGTTCGTGATTCAGAAGCGCGACCCCGCCGCCGGCGGCAAAGAGGTCATCACGCGTTAGGAAGACGGGGCCTCCCCCCGCTTCCGCCCGGGACCAGGCACGGAAGGATTGGAGGGGGGGCGGTTTTCGCCTCCCCCGGTCTTCGCGTAGGGTGGTTGCCCTCAGGGGGGGCATCTCTCTCTGTAGAACGGGGAACCGAGCAAGCCGCGTGACCGACGACCAGGACTCTGTGGCCGCCCCGGGTTCCGCTCCGGAGGCGTCGGGCGCGGCAGCTCCGCCAAGACCGGCCGTCGCGAGTGATGACGACGCCCTGCGGATCGCGGGCAGTTGGCTGCAGGCGCTGACCGACGGTTCCAAAGAAGCCGTGGCGCTGCTCGACGAGACGGGGTCCGTGCAGTACCTGAGCGTGAGCGGGGCGGTGCAGCACATGCTCGGTTTCGAGTCGCTGGACCTCATGGCGATGTCCCCGGGTGACATCGTCCACCCCCTGGACCTCCCCCGGGTAAGGGAGGCCGTGGCGTCGGTCCTCGCGCATCCCGGCGGTCGCCTGAGCATCGCCTATCGGGCGCGGCATAGAGCTGGCCACTTCGTACCCCTCGAATCGACGGCCGTGAACCGACTGCGCAATCCCTATGTGAATGCCATCGTCGTTCACACGCGGGAGCAACGGGGTCCGGCCCCGGCGGGAGGCGCGACGCGGGGAAGCCGTCGGCCGCCGCGCACCGACCTGCTGGACGAAGCGGGACTTCTCCATCACCTCGAAGAAGCGGTGGAGCGCGCGGCGACGGGGTCATACCGGTTTGCGGTGCTGGTGGTCGACCTCGCGCGCCATGCGGCCATCGTCGACGCGTACGGCGCCGAAGTCGCCGAGGCGGTGACGATCGAAGTCGGACACCAGCTCCACGCGTTGTTGCGCCCCGGCGACAAGCTCGCGCGCCTCCGCCGGGGCCCGTACGCCGCGCTCCTCGATGGCGTCGGCGACCGGACCCTGGCGGAGCGCATCGCGGCGCGTGTTCACAAAACCGTCGGCCGGCGGTTCGAGGTCAAAGGCCAGGACGTGCTCACCGGACCGGTCATCGGCATCACGACCAGCGACCGTCGCTACGAGCGGGGAAGCGACGTGCTTCGCGACGCCCTCCTGGCAACCCAGCAGCAGTCGCGGCCGCCCGGAGGGCCCGAGCCGCGGCCGCTCGTCTTTCGAACGCAGATGCAGGTCCACAAGACGCGCCAGCTGACGCTGCTCGCAGAGCTCCATCAGGCTCTGTCTGAAGAGCAATTGAGTGTGCATTACCTGCCTATCGTCAACATGGCGACGCGGACGTTGAGTGGTTTCGAGGCCCTTGCCCGCTGGGAACACCCGCGCCGGGGCTTGATCTCGCCCGCCCTGTTCATCCCGGTGGCCGAGGAGGCCGGCCTCATCCGCCAGTTGGGGCGTTGGGTGTTGCGGGAGGCCACCCGCGCCATGAGCGAGTGGCAGAAGCGGTACGGGCTCGACCCCCCGCTCACGCTTTCGGTCAACGTCTCGCCGCACCAATTCGGCGATTACGACTTCGACGAACAGGTCGTCGAGATCCTCGACGATACGGGGTTCGATGTGCGTTGCCTGGTCGTGGAGTTGCCCGAGACTGTCCTCGCCGAGCACGGCCCCGCGGTGAGGACGAGCGTCGAGCGACTGCGTTCGCTCGGGGTACGCCTCAGCCTCGACAACTTCGGGGCCGGGCCGACCTCCTTCAGCAGCCTGACCCAACTCCCCTACGCCGCGGTCAAGATCCACCGCGATCTCGTCCAGAGGCTCGGTGCCGGCGAAGAACGAGGCGACGAAACCTCTGAGCGGCGCTTTGTCGCCGCGTTGGTGTCGGCCGCGCACGAATTGGCCATGGAAGTCGTCGCCGAGGGCGTCGAGCGACCGGGGCAGGCCACCCAACTCAGCAAGCTTTGGTGCGAGTACGCGCAGGGATATCTGTTTGGCCGTCCCCGCGACGCAGATGGGACCGCGTCGCTGCTGGCGTCCTATCCGCGCTGGTGGTCGGACTGAGACCATTGCCACCCCGGGGCCCAGGGCCATCGGCGTCTAACTTGGCCCCCGGATTCGGTTCGTGAGACGCGCCTCCAAGCCGATGACCCCGCGTTCCGAGTCCGACGTATCCCGACTTCGGGTGCTTGCCCACCGCATCGCGGAACGGCGCGAGGAGCGCGTGGCCACGCCTCACCTCCTCGCGGCCGTGTTTCGTCTCGGGGGCCCAGCCCGCGAGATTCTCGCCGCCCGTCGCCTCGACGAGGCGGTGCTCTTGAAGGGCAGCCGTGCGCACGAGGAGCGCGAAGGTGATGTGGACGAGGTCCTACGGCAGGCCCGTGACATCGCGAGACGCGCGGCGGTGCCGGCTCCGGCGCCGGGGCTGCCTGCCGCCCCGACGGGCGTGCATGTCTTGGTGGCGATCGTGTCTCGGCGAAGCCACGCCGCCTACCGGATCCTGGTCCAGCTGGGGGTCGACGTCGCCCGTCTGCGGGTGGCGGCCACCCAGGTCGCCCTCGGGGTGGTGCAGCCGCCCCGGTCGTCCCGACCGGCGGCGGTGGAGGGCCCGGTCGCCACCCGAACCGCACGGGCGGCGTCTCGGTCCCCGCGGTCCGAGTCACGAGCGCGACCTCAGGAGCCGCGACCCCGGCGCCGCCGCCCGCCGGCCGACGCGGAGCGACCCGAGGAAAGGCGACCGCGGCCCCTGACCCGGCGGGGGGCCGTGCGCGTCCCGCTCATCCCCCCGCTCGAGCGCAAGCACGTCGCGCGACATCGCGGCCGGCCCGCGGAGGCGGTTCCTTCGCCCCCCGCCGTCTCCGCGAGGCCCCCCGAGTCGGCGCGGGGGACACCGTCGATGACGGTCGTCCGGCCTCGCGCTCCCTCGCCGCCTCCCGAAGCGGGGGCCTCCGAAGGTGCTGCCGCCATCCTCCGGGCCTGCACGCGCGACCTGTCTGCCCTCGCCGCGGAGGGGGGGCTCGACGAGGTCGTCGCGCGCGAGCGTGAGGTCGAACTCTGCCTCGACGTTCTCGCGAAGCGCCACGCCAATTGTGCCCTCCTCGTCGGTGAAGCGGGCGTGGGGAAAACGACGATCGCCCGGGGCTTGGCGGCGCGTTGGGTGGCCCGGCCGGAGGCGCCGTCTCCGCGGCTGCTGGAACTCCGGACTCCCGACTTGCTGGCCGGGACGGGAGCGCGCGGCGCGCTCTCGGAGCGGTTCGGTCAGTTGCGGCGCGCCATCGTCGCCATGGAGGACCCGGCGGGGGTGCTGTTCGTCGACGACATTCACATGATCCTCGACAACGAGGAGTTCGTCTCCGAGCTCAAGGAGGCCGTGGCCGAGGGGACCATGCCGTTGGTGGCGACCACCTCCCGGGCTCGTTTCGCCGCGGACATCGAGTCCGAGCCCTCGCTGGCGCGGCTGTTCACCGTCGTCGACGTCGAAGCCCCGTCGCGGGAAGATGCCTTTCTCATGCTTCGCCGCGTCGCGGACGATCTCGGACGGCACCACCAGGTCACGTACGCCGACGAGGTCGTCGCCCTCGCGGTTCACTGGTCGCTCCGTTTCCTCCCCGGGCGAGCGCTTCCCGACCAAGCGGTCGGCCTTCTGGACCTCGCGGGTGCGAGGTGGCGACGACGACGGAAGGGGACTTCGGGGACGGCGCCGTCCGAAGTCTCCGCAGAGGCCGTCGCCGACGTCGTGGCCGAGCGCGCCGACGTCCCCGTCGCGCGACTGCTCGAGACGGACCAAGACCGGATGTTGAAGCTGGATCGCACCTTGGCCGACCGCGTGGTCGGGCACGCGGAGGCGACGGCTCGAATCGCGGCGGTCCTTCGTCGCAACGCGGCCGGACTGCGGGGCCGCCGGCCGATCGGGACCTTTCTTCTCCTAGGACCCACCGGGGTCGGCAAGACGGAGACGGCCAAAGCGCTCGCCGAAGCGCTCTTCGGGGACGCCGAAGCGATGGTCAGGCTCGATATGTCGGAATACGCGGAGTCGCATGCGATCGCCCGACTGCTCGGGGCGCCCCCTGGCTACGTGGGGCACGAGGCGGGGGGGCTGCTGACGGAGGCGGTACGACGGCGGCCCTATCAAGTCGTATTGCTCGACGAGATCGAAAAGGCGCACCGCGACGTGCTGACCGCGTTCTTGTCGGTCTTCGACGAAGGTCGCCTCACCGATGGGCGTGGTCGCACGGTCGACTTCTGCGAGACGGTCATCATGCTCACCTCGAATCTGGGGGCCGCGGAGATGGGCGATGCCATGCATGCGCGACCCGTGGGGTTCGGGCGTCGCGGTCGGGCGCGGGCCGCCGCCGAAGGAGCGGATGGCGATGGCCTGGAGGCGGTAGCGGTCGGTGCGGCGCGTGCGCGCCTCTCTCCCGAGCTGTACAACCGCCTGGACGAGGTCCTGTTTTTCCGTCCGCTCGAACGGCGTGACGTCCGTGAGGTGGCACGACGCCTTTTGGCGCAGCTCGCCCGGAGCCTCGATGCGCGTCGGATCCAGCTCGACGTGGACCCTGCGGCCCTCGACGCCCTGCTCGACGAGGGGGGCTACGATGTGACCTTGGGCGCGCGCCCGATGCGCCGGGCCATTGCGCGCCTGGTCGAGGTACCGCTCGCCGACTTGATGCTCCGACGGGAGGTCGTCGACGGAGGCACGGTGCGGGTGGCCACGGCCGACGGTCGCGTGGTGGTCAGCGCCGTAGGAACGGCCGCCTGAGCGAGCGGAAGGCATCGGACGAGCGGCGCCTCCGTCGAGGATCGCGTACGCTATCGTCGTGCGGTTCAGCGTCGCATCGGTTTTGTGGGGGGTGATCTCGATCGGGGGGCTCGGGTGCGGAACCGAACGGGATCCCCGCCGCCTCGCGCCGTCCGCCGGGGCGGGCGACGGCGCGGCGGTGACGGTGGGTCCGAGCCAAACCCCGGGGGCCGGCGGTGACACCGGTGACGGAAGGTTGCCGCTGGGCCCGAGCCGATGCCCCGACGTGCCGGCCGGTTCGCGCGTCGGCGAGCAGGTGGGCGAAGTCCTTCCCGACTATGCGCTCCGCCATTGCGATGGCCGCGAGGCGAGCTTCACCGAGCTCTGTGGCGCGGAGGGGCTGTTCATCTTCGCGGCGCAGGGGTGGTGTTCGGTATGCCAAGGCGTCAGTCTCGAGCTCGAAGCGATTCAGGCCGAGTATCGAACCGAGGGGCTGCAAACCGTCCTCGTTCTCACCGAGCACAACACCGCGGGGGCGCCGCCGGACAGCGACCTCTGCCGCACGTGGCGAACACAGTCTCCCCACGATGAGGTGGTGACGCTCTACGACCCGACGGGCACGCTCGAGTCGCTCTGGGGCGGAGGTTCGTCCCAAAGTGCCTTTGTCGCCCGGAACCGCGTCATTCACAGCAAGCTCGTGGGGGTGGGGAGCCTCGACGAGCTACGCGTCCAGATCGAATCCGTCCTCGACCGCTGAACCACGGCGCGAGATACGTCCCAGGGGACGCAGCTAGATTAGATGGGACGGTAGTTGGGGGCCTCTTCGGTGATGATCACGTCGTGCACGTGCGACTCTCGGAGACCCTGGGCGGTGATCTTGATGAAGCGGGCGTTGGCGCGCAGGGCGTCGATGGTGGCGCTGCCGGTGTAGCCCATCCCCGATCGAAGCCCGCCCACGAGCTGGTCGAGAATGGAGACCAGTGAACCGCGGTACGGGACCCGGCCCTCGATGCCTTCGGGGACCAGCTTTTCGTCGGCGGCGCCCCCCTGGCCGTATCGGTCCGCGCTTCCCTGCTTCATCGCGCCGAGGGACCCCATGCCGCGGTACACCTTGTAGCTTCGGCCCTGGTAGAGCACGAGGTCGCCAGGAGACTCGTCCGTCCCCGCGAACAGGCTGCCGATCATCACCGCGTGGGCGCCGGCCGCGATCGCCTTCACTACGTCGCCCGAGTACTTGACCCCACCGTCGGAGATCACCGGGACCCCGGCCGCGGCCGCCACCTCGACCGCATCGGCGATCGCCGTGACCTGAGGGACGCCCACTCCCGCGACGACGCGGGTGGTGCAGATGCTGCCCGGGCCGATGCCGACCTTCACCGCATCGGCCCCGGCGTCGACGAGCGCCCGCGCCGCGTCCCCGGTCGCGATGTTGCCGCCGATGACTTCGACCCCCGGAAAGCGACGCTTGGTGTCGGCGACGGCTTCGAGCACGCCTTTCGAATGCCCGTGCGCCGTGTCGACGACGAGCACGTCGACGCCGGCGGAGACGAGGGCGTCGGTGCGTTCTTCCCGATCTGGCCCCGGTCCGACCGCGGCCCCGACGAGGAGTCGACCTTTCTCGTCTTTGACGGCGTCCGGTTGGAGGTCGGCTTGGAGTAAGTCCTTGATGGTGATGAGCCCCACGAGCCGGTCGTCGTCGACGACGAGCAGCTTTTCGATGCGATGCTCGTGCAATAGCTCCTTGGCCCGGTCGGTCGAGACCCCCGGGGGGACGGTCACCAGCGCTTCGGTCATGAGGCCGCTGATGGGTTGGGTCATGTTGCGGGCGAAGCGCACGTCGCGCGCGGTCAGGATCCCCACCAAGCGGCCCCCGCGGGTCACTGGCAACCCGCTTATTTGGTGCTCGCGCATCTTCGCCAGCGCTTGCTCGAGGGTCGCGTCGGGTTCAATCGTCACCGGGTCGGCGATCATGCCGCTTTCCGCGCGCTTCACGAGCTCGACCTCGCGCACCTGTCCCGCGACGCTCAGGTTCTTGTGAATGATGCCGAGGCCGCCGGCGCGCGCCATCGCGATGGCGGCCCGTGCTTCGGTCACCGAGTCCATCGCGGCGCTCACGAGAGGGATCTTGAGCGCCACCCGTCGCGTCAATCGGGTGCTCACGCTGACTTCGGCTGGCAGCACCTCGCTATAAGCCGGCAGCAGCATGACGTCGTCGAACGTCAAGTAGTCCCGCAATGCTCCCTGTAGCATGCGCCGCCCTACCATGTGCCCTCTCGGGCAGCCAGGGTGCTCCAGGCCGGCCAAACCCCAGCCGGGTCAACCCAGCCGGGTCAACCCAGCCGGGTCAACCCAGCCGGGTCAACCCAGCCGGGCCTACCCAGCCGGGCCTACCCAGCCGGGCCTACCCAGCCGGGTAAGTACCGTGAGGCTCAGGGCGTCGCGGGAGCGGGGGCCTTCGGAGCCCCCGCGGGGGGCGATGGCGGCGCCGCGGCGCCGCCCGGGGCTTTCGGCGCGCCGCCCGGGGCGACAGGAACGGGACGCACGATAGGCGCCTTTTTCTTCGGCTTGTCCCCGTCGCCGTCCTTCTTTTCCTCGGCCGGGACCTCCTTGGCCTTCGGTCCGCCCTCTTCTTCGACGAGTTTCTGGATGCCTTTGATGTCGCCTGGGTTCCGCACCCGCTTCGTCCCGACGATCATCGTCGGCGTGCCCGACACGCCGATCTCCCCGCCGAGATCCATGTCGCGCTTCACCGCATCCTTGAAGGTCCCGTCGTCGAGCGCGGCCTTGAACTTCTTCATGTCGAGACCGATGTCCTTGGCGATGGCCTCGATCGTCTCCCGGCTCAGGCTGCGTGACTTCTCGAAGAGTTGGTCGTGCATCGCCCAGAACTTCCCCTGGGCGTGCGCGGCGAGCGAGGCTTCAGCGGCGAGCTGCGCGTTCTTGTGCATCGGCAGCGGATATTGCCGAAACACGAACCGCACGCCCTCGGGGTACGCCTTCTTCAGGTCGTTGACGGTCTTCGCGGCTCGGGCGCAGTACGGACATTCGAAGTCCGAGTATTCGACGATGGTGACCTTGGCGTCGGCCGGACCGAACGACGGCACGTCGTCTCCGCCGGCCTGCTTGGCCGCCATTTCGGCACTGAGCGGCTTGTTCTTCAGCTCCTGCTGCTGCAGCTGCTTGAGGACCTGGTCGTAGTTCTCGAGCATTTTCGAGCACTGCGCGGCGGGGAACTCGGGGGTCTTTTTGGTGACCATCTGGCAGCTTTCGCTCTCCTGCCCGAGCGCGTTGCAGAGGTCGGTCACGAGCTTGTCGCAGTCACCGCGAGCCGCCTTCAGCTTCTCGACGGTCGCCCCGATGTCACTGAGCCCGACGGTGCACGTCTTGTCGCTCAAAAAGCTCGACGCGCCCTTGGCCTGCTTGCACACCGGACTGGTCGCCCCGAGTTTTTCGCACAACGCGTCGGCGTAGGCCTGGCAAGGACCACTCTTGCCGTCGGTTCCGGTGGCCGAGGCGACGGCGATCGCCGCGGCGGGGTCTTGGGTCGCCTTGACCGATTTGTCGCCCTGGTTTTTGCCCACCAGAAAGCCGCCGCCGAGACCGAGGACGCCGGCGGCGATCCCGGCCACGAGCGCGGTGCTCCCGCTCTTGTTGGGCGGCGGCGCGGCGCGGTCGCGTGGGTCTGCGTCTTCCTTCTCCTCCTCGACCGCAGCCGCCGCCGCCGCCGCCGCGGCCGCTTTCGCCGCTGTTTTTTTCTTGCGACGCTTCTTCCTCTTTTTCGTGGCCGTAGCGGGGGCCTCTTCCTTCGCCGCGGCGGCCGCGTCGTCGTCGTCGTCGTCGTCAGACGCTCCGGCGTTCTCCTCGGCGCTGCCCTCTTCGTCGTCGGCGTCGTCGGCGTCGTCGGCGTCGTCCTCCGCGACTTCTTCGTCGGCGTCTCCGGGCTCGTCGTCCGCCACGGCGTAGGAGGGCTTGCCCTCGGTCTCGTCGTCGTAGTCGTCGGACCCGGTTTCGCCCTCAGCGTCGACGTCGTCGCGCTCTTTCTTTTCCTCGTCAGTCACGTGCGTGCTCTCCTTCGCCGCCAGCCGGCCGGGCTTGGCCCCCGCCTTCTGCGCGGGGCGCACTGTAGAGGGAGACGACGGGACGTGCCAGGCCTCGTGTCGTTATACCGTCGGTCAAATCGGTAGACTTGACCGAAGCCTTCGATGGTGGACCCTCGAGACCATAGAGCGGCCCGAGGAGCGATGGGGTCACTCTACGGTGACGGTCTTGGCCAAATTGCGCGGCTGGTCGACGTCGAGACCCTTCTTGCTCGCGACGTAATACGAGAGCAGTTGGAGCGGCAATACCGTCAGCAACGGCAACGTGAGCGGGTGCGCGGCGGGCATCCACAAGATGTGGTGCGCCACGTCGTGCATCGCCTCGTCCCCCTTGGTGGCCAGCGCGATGACCTGTCCGTCGCGCGCCCGGACCTCGTTGAGGTTGCCGAGCGTCTTTTCGTAGCTCGGGTCGCGGGGGCAGATGATGACGACCGGCAGCCCCTCGTCGATGAGCGCAATGGGTCCGTGTTTCATCTCGCCTGCGGCGTACCCCTCAGCGTGGATGTAGCTGATCTCCTTGAGCTTTAGCGCACCCTCGAGCGCGATCGGAAAGTTGTAGCCCCGACCGAGAAACAGCACGTCGGTGGCGTGGGCGATCTGCATCGCCACCGAGCGGATGTAGTCGCAATCCCCGAGGAGTTCGTTCATGTGCGCCGGAACTTCGGTCAGCGCCTGCAAGATCTCCCCGGCGGCGGCTGCGCTCAGCTTCTCGCGCCGGCGGCCGAGGTACACCGCCACCAGCAAGAGTGCCGCGAGCTGGGCGGTGAAACACTTGGTGGACGCAACCCCGATCTCGGGCCCCGCGCGGGTGTAGAGCGCGCCGTGGGCCATGCGCGGGATCGCCGCGTCCATCACGTTCGACACCGCGAGCACGGTCGCCCCCGCGGCCTTGGCCTTTTTCACGGCGCCGATGGTGTCGAACGTCTCCCCGGACTGAGAGACGGCGATGAGGAGGTCGTCCTTGAAAAAGACCGTCTCGCGGTTCGCGGTTTCGCTCCCCAATTCGATGAAGCACGGGAGCCCAGCGAGTTCTTCGATCCAGTAGCGCCCGATCTGACCGGCGTGGGCGCTGGTGCCGCACGCGACGATGTAGACGCGCCGACACGTTTCAGCCGTTTCTTGCGACAGACCGATCTCGTCGCCGAACACATCCCCCGCCTCCAGGTCGACGCGAGCGAGGACGGTCTGGGCGATCGCGTCCGGTTGCTCGTGGATCTCCTTGAGCATGAAGTGCTTGTAGCCCCCCTTTTCCGCCATCACGGGGCTCCAGTCGATCCGCTTCTTGGGACGCTCGACGGGTGACCCCGAGAGGGTTTGAATCGCGCATCGACCGGGGGCGAGTTCGGCGACGTCGCCGTCCTCCAGAAAGATCATGTCGCGCGTGTGCGAGAGCACGGCGGGAATGTCGCTCCCGCACAACATCGCTTCCTCGCCGAAGCCCACCACGAGGGGGGAGCCATGGCGTGCGGCCACGATGTTGTCAGGCTCTGCTTCCCAGAGGACCGCGATGGCGTAAGCACCTTCGACGCGTTGAAGCGCGGTGCGCGTGGCCTCGTGAAGGCTCGCCGCGCCATGGCGGAGGGCGTGCTCGATGAGATGCGCGACGATCTCGGTGTCGGTATCACTCGCGAACGTCACCCCCTGCTCCTGCAGCTCTCGGCGCAGCAGCGTGTGGTTTTCGATGATGCCGTTGTGCACCACGGCCACCCCCCCCGCGACGTGCGGGTGCGCGTTCTCCTCGCTCGGTCGGCCGTGGGTCGCCCAGCGCGTGTGGCCGATGCCGACCCGACCCGAGAGCGGGCGTTCCGCCAAAGCCTCGTCGAGCGCGCGGAGTTTTCCGAGCGCGCGGACCACCTCGATGTTGCCGCCGTCGTGCACGGCGACCCCGGCGGAGTCATATCCGCGATACTCGAGACGTCTCAGACCATCCACGATGATCGGGGCGGCCGTCTCCGTACCGATGTAACCAACGATCCCACACATGGCCGGCAGTATAGGCGCCCGGACGGCGAGGTTGTCACCCGCGACATCACGGCGCGGTCGCGGCTGGCGCGGCAGACTCGGTTGAAGCCGGCGGGGGCGACACCGGGGAAGGACTGCCGCGCCCGAGCGCGGCGAGGCGTCGAAAGAGCGCCGCGACCTGGGCCGCCGGGACGACGAGGTCCACGTGAACGCGCGCCCCGTCCCGCCGGATCCGGATGGCGTCGAGCAGAGCTCCGAGGCCCAGCAGCCGCACGTCGAGCCGCCGGGCCGCTTCGGCGCGACGTGCTTCGAGATCGACGGCGAGGGTATCGGCCGCCGGCGCCGTGTCGCAGCGGAGCACCGCGGCCAACTGAACCTCGGTGCGTTCGTCGTCACCGCGCGTGGCGCGCTTCCCCGCGGGTGCGGCGGGGACATCGGTGCGGATGCTGACCGCTCCGTCCCGCAGGGCGCCAAGGGGGGAGGCCGTGGCCCCCTGGACGCGGAGCTCGTCGAGGAGGGTGGCCCGTTGGGTATCGCTCAACACGGCCGTGGCGACGATCAAGCCGGAGGGGACCATGGCGCGGAGTTCCGCGTGGGGGCTCCGGGCGGCCGAGGTCTCGGGCCGGACCGCCACGCTCTCGGCCAAGTACGCCGGCTCGGTCAGCACCAGAGGACCACCCGCCCTCACCGCGAGGCGGGCGCCGGCCTCGTCTTGGGTCGCGTCGGACAACACGCGGAACGCTCCCTGCGCGCGCTCGCGCGGCGTTCCGCCTCGCCGGCGCACGATATCGGTGGCGCACGCCAACAGGGCCGCGTCGTCGATCGCACCGACCGCGAAGAGGCCAAAGCCGACGCGCGCGACCTCCGGGATGGCGAGGGCGATGCGCTCGACGCCCGCCAGGGGATCGTCGCCGCAGATGTCCACCACCTCACCGATCCCGGCGACCTCGCGACCCTCTCCGAGCAGTTGCGCCCCGACCGGGGTCGCTTTCATCGCCACGACGTCGACCTCGACCACGACGAGGGGGTCGGCGGGGATGAGCTCGAGCATCGACGTCGGGCTCGGGGTCTCGATGGCGCCGTCACGCCCGAGTTGGGTCGAGACGACGAACGCGACCAGGCCCGCGAGGCTCACGCCGAGAATGCCCCAGCCAGTGCGTCCCAAGCGGGTGCGAGGAGCGGCCATGTCCGTCGCTCCTATCGGTCGTCGAACAGGCCTCCGATGGCCTCTCCGACCCGCGGGGCCCACGCGAACAGGGCGATGCAGAAGAAGAAGATCACGACGAGAAAGAACTCGTCGCCGGTCACTTCACCGAGGGCCATGCGGACGTCTTCCCACACCCGAGACAACCTAATGGATTTGCCTCGAGCCCTGAAGGAGTTCCCCGGACCGGGGAACGCCGTGTGGCACGAGGTCGACGGCCGGGACTACACTCGCGACGCGGCGGGGCCTAGAGGTCGCCGCCTCGTATTGCTGCAGACGCCCCGTGACCCACGACGACGACCGCGAGCGGGACGTGCCCGCCCCTTCCTCGGCGCCCGATGACGGCCGAGCCCCGCCTCCGGTGATGCCTCCACCGGGCGCGGATGCGTCGTCGTGGCCTGGCGGCGTCCCCTCCGATGAGGGACGTCTCGCGGCGGAGTTTCCCCCTTTGGAAGGGCTCCCGGATCTCGCTTCGGTGCTCTCCGACATCAGGCCGCTCGAGGCGCGCGCGCAAGATGGTCGAGCTCCTGGTCCCGACCAACTCAGCCCGGAGATCCAGGCGATGCTCGAAGCGGCGGCCCATCGGGTTGAAGTGCACTCGGAACCGGTGCGTGCCGCGGCCGAACCCCATCGGGTCTTGGTGTCGGCCGAGATGATGGCGACGGTCGAGGATTTCCTCACCGGGGGGCCCGACGACGACGTCGCGTTCTCGGGACGGGGGGGTGCCGAAGCGATGCCGGCGCCGACCATGCTGCGCACGCAACCTCCCGCCAGCGAGGCTTCCCCCCCCGAATTTGCGCGTCAGCCGGATCGCTCGTCGCTCGTGCGGGCAGGCTCCGCGCCTCCGCCGACCCGGCGCGAGGTCGTGTCTGACGATTCGTTGTCTGCGCCGCCGTTGGCCTCCGACCGCGTCTCGGGCTCGTGGGTCCCACCTGTGCGCCCTCCGGCCAGTTCCCGAGGAGCGACGAGGGTGGGGACCTACGGCGGCGCGCGCTCCTGGTCCGCGCCGGCGTCGATGCCACCGTCGCGGCGTGCCCCCTCGCTCCCGGCCGCCACCGATCCTCGAGACCGCTTGGGCGCAACCCCGTCGACGCCACCCGTCTCCGCGTCGCCCCTCGAGGACCTCGGCGCGTCGGTGGGGCACGAGACGCCGGAGTCGTCGCCGATCGGGTTTGGCGACCCCCTCGAAATGTTGGCGCGGGCGGTCCGGGGGCGACGAACCGGCGCCCTCGCGTTCGACGACGGGGCGGGCGGAGGCGGCACCCGGCGCATCTACGTGCGCGAGGGGGACCTGACCCACGTGACGTCGGACGCGGAGGACGACGACCTCCTCCGCTTCTTGATCGTGCGGGGCGACCTCGCGCCCGAGGCGGCCCGGGGCGGTGCCGCGCGTCACCAGTCCGGACGTCACGCCGCGGCCGCGCTCATCGCGCGGGGGCTTCTCGAGCAGGATGACCTTTGGCCCACCCTTCGCGCGCACGGTGAGTGGCTCGTGGCGCGGGTGCTGCGAGGAGGGGCTACGGCCGTGCGCTTGGAAAGCGCTCCCTCGGAACGATTTGGCGCGGAGCCGAACGTCTTCGGCGGCGCGGCGGGGGCGGAGATCTTCGTCGAGGCGGTCCGTCGCGTGTTGCCGCCCGAGGCCGCCCTCGAACGGCTCGGAGGACCAAAGGGGCGCATCGACGCTGGTCCCCGCGGCGAGCTCCTCGTGGAGACGGCGCTCGATGGTCACGAGCTCGCGGGGCTCCGCGACGCTCGCGGCCAAACCATCGACGACGTGCTCCGGTCGCAGGGCGTAGGGTTTGCTCCGCTGCTCTTCGCGCTGGAGCAACTGAAGGTGGTGACGATCGAGCGGGCGGATCGGCCCCTCGGTGCGCGTCGCGACGGGGATGCGCCGGCGCCCGACCCCCTGGACGCCGACGCCGTCCGGCGGCGGGTGGAGGCGCGCTTGGCGCTGGTGCGGGAGGCCGACTACTTCACCCTGCTCGGGCTGGAGCGCGTCGCGACCTCCTATGAGGTGCGGCGGGCTTATCTCGACCTGAGGCGCAGCTTCGAGCCGGCCCGACTGTTGACCGCCGCGACCGCGGACTTGGGGGACGACGTTCGCCTCATCGTGGAGGTGATCGAAGAGGCCTACGACGTGCTGCGCGAGCCCGCGCGTCGACGCCGGTACCAACGCGCGCTGGAAGCGTCTCGACCCCGCCGCTGAGCCGGGTCAGGACCGTGTCAGGAAGCGTAGGGGGTGAATCGCCGGAGACCGTCGCGGCTTCGGCGCGAAGGCGCCACGGTGCCGAAGTATCCGACATGTATCCCGAAAAGCGTACGTGGATCAAAGATGTACCAACGGTAAGGGTGGATCCTTTCGAAATGGCCGGAATTTTTCGGGTGCCTCATCGGAAAGGTGGCGGGAACGGCTCTTGCTCGGATAGCGTCGTTAGACATGCGACAACGGGCTTGGGTTTGGGCATTGATATCAGCGTTGGTCGTTGCGGTGGCAGCGGCAGCGTGCGGGAGTGACGGCGACATCCAACCGCCGGACACGTCGACGGGGGGCGGAACCGGCGGGGATACAGGTGAAGGCGGCGGCTTGGCGGGGGTCGGCGGCTTTCCCGTCGAGCAGCTGGTCCTCGAGCCGGCCAACGGCACCATCCTCGTCGACAACGGCACGTCGATGCCGCTCCAGCTCACCGCGACCGTCGGCGGGGAGCAGGTCTTTCCGAGTTCGTGGTCGGTCGACCGCGGGATCATCGCCAATGTGGACGTGCAGGGCCTCGTCACCGCGACCGACGAGCGCGGGGGAGAGGTCGAGGTTCGCGCCGAGTATCAGGGCCTCGTCGCGACCGCGACGGTCACGGTCCGCTACGAAGCGGTGATCGACGACGTCGGCTTGTCACCGTCCGATCGCGACTTGTTGCGAACGGCGACCAATCCCGACAGTCAAGTTCAATGGCAATACCCCTACGACGGCACGGTCTGGCCGCAAGGGCTGTTGGCGCCCGAGATGATGTGGGAGGGGAGCGAGGTCGGAGACGTATTCTACGTCCACCTCGTGGGCGACTTCGTCGACGTCGAGGTCTTTCGCACGGCCGATCCTCCTTCGCGGTTGCCGCTCGACGCCTCGGCTTGGGTGGCGGTCAGTGAGAGCGGAAGCAACACCGGCTCGGTTGGGGTCGACGTGGCGCGATTGAGCGCGGGGGCGGCCACCGTGGTCGTCGACCACGGGTGGAAGATGGCCACCGCGCCGCTTCGGGGCACCGTTTACTACTGGGCGACGAACCTCGGTCGCATCGTGCGCATCAAGCCGGGGGCCGACGCCCCGGATGACTTTCTCCAGGCGGCGGGCGTGACCGGCTGCACCGCGTGCCACACTGTTTCGGCCAACGGCCAGCGACTTGCGATTGGAGGCGACGTCTCGGCATCGTCGTACGACCTCGTCAACGACACCACCGTTCTCGAACTCGGGGGGGTCGGCAAAGCGGTCCGCAATTGGGCGATGCCGGCGATCTCTCCGGACGGGCGTTATGTCGTGGAGAACAACGCGCCGCTGCCGGGGCCGCCGGGGGGCTCCGATGGCATCTTCGAAATGGACACCGGGGTTCAGGTGGCCGGCAGCGGCCTCGAAGGCGTCTTGCTCGACATGCCCGCCTTCGGACCGCGGGGCCACAAGATCGCTTACGTGTCCCACGACGCCCCCTTCGACCTCCGGTCCTACGATTTCGACCTGAACAACGGGGTCGCGTCGAACCCTCAGCTGCTGGTCCCCGCTGGCACCGACACGAACACGGAGGGCATTTGTTTCCCCAGCGTGTCGCCGACCATCTCGGACGGGGCCGGCGACGCCACCTACGTCGTCTATCACCGGGGTACGCGCCCCGGCTCTCTCGATACGCGCTTCGGGCCCGGCGACCTCTACCTCGCGAGCGCCGATACCCCAGGGGTCGAATGGCGACTCGAAGGCGCCAATGGCGACAACTATCCCTTCGCGGCCGGCAACCGCGACCGGAGTTTCAACTACGAGCCCACGTTCGCCCCGGCCGCGACCGGGGGCTACATGTGGGTGGTCTTCACCAGCCGCCGTACGTACGGCAATCGGCTCACGGGAGGCTCAGGGGCGGTGAAACAGCTTTGGATGGTCGCCATCGATCCCTTTCCCGAGCCCGGGAAAGACCCGAGTCACCCCGCCTTCTGGTTGCCGGGGCAAGACGCCTCGACCCTCAACATGCGGGGCTACTGGGCCCTCGACCCCTGCATCCAGCCCGGGGACATGTGCACCGATTCCGGCGAATGCTGCGACGGCCAACCGTGTGTCGACGGCATGTGTGGCGGCGGGGAGGAATGCGCCGAAACGGGCGAGTTCTGCGACGGGGCGGCCGACTGCTGTGACCCGAACGCCGTCTGCGTCGCCAACGAGTGCGCCGTCGAGGCGCCCCGGTAAGCGGTCCGCGGCAGCGGCCGCCAGCTGAGGGGGCCAAGGGCCCAAAGGGGGGAGCCAGCCGGGGGGGCAACGGGCTACTGAAACAGCCCGGGGATGGGAAACGGGAACGGCGACGCGGGCGCGGTTCCCCCGCTTTGTCGCCAACGCGCTGCCGTGTCGCGGACGATGGGAATGCGAAACGAAGGATGGGGGTGGCTGAGTTCGAAGGCGAACAAGACCGACTCCGCCGGACTCATGGACTTGAGCGCGAGGAAGAAATTCAAGGTCAGCATCGCCCCTCCTTCGGTCCACTGGTAGCCCGACCGGGCCCGACCGGCATTCAGCGTGTTCGTCACCCCATTGGTGTCCGATGAGATCTCGTTGGGTTGGTTGAACCCGGGCACCGCGCCGCTCAGCACGCGGTTGAGGTCGGCCGGAGTCAAGAAGGGGGGCTGACCGCCGGCGCAGCCGGTGTGGTCGAGATAGTGATGCGCGAGCTCGTGACCGAGAACGAAGGCCAATTGCTCCTCGAACAGCTGGTGCTGACGCATGACCTTCCGCCCGTCCACGTCTTGGGTCGGATTCCAGAAGCCGGGAGCGGGTCGGACGATGGGTTGCTTCGGCCGCTGGTTCTGCGCGACGAATTGCACGTAAGCATCGAACTTGTTGGTTCCGAAAACTTCGTCGGTGGCGCGGGCGCGCGCCATTTGGGCCTGAATTTTCATCAGGCCATCGGTGATGGCCATGAGCGGTTTGCCGGAGATGCAGGCGGCAAAAGCGTTCACCTCGCCCACCGCGTCTTCGACGACGAGCGGTACGTTGTTGACCTTCGCTTGGTAATTGCTTGCCAGCGTGCGCTTCAGCTCGGTCATGACCGACTGGGAGCGCTGGCGCATGAAGTTGATGTCGCCGAGATTGATGGGGTCGTTGGCGACGGGAGGAAGGTTCTGGGGAAGCGGCGGCGGCGCGGGAGGGCCGGCGGGCTGCGGGACGGGGGACGGAGGCTGGCCGGGGACGGGGGCGGCGGGCCGCGGCGCCCCGGGAGGGCCCTGGGGAGGGGGCGGGTAGTAGCCTCCCGGCGGGGGAAGACGCCCGGGCGGCACCCGCGGCGGAGGACGCTCTTCTTTGCAGCCCACGGCAGCGAAGAGAAGAGCGACGGTCGCGGGGAAGAGCCGGGGTGCGATACGCATGGTCTTCGAGTGTAGTGCAGCCGCGACGACGAGGCGCCGAAACCGCTGTGACGGAGCACGACGCCGTCTGTAGCCGGTGAGCCGTCGTGCGTGGGTCGAAGCTCTAGTGGGTACGTCATGACGAAGAAGTTGTCTGCGCCAGGCGGCGCGGTGGTCGCGACGCTCGTGGGTTTGGGGCTCGTCGTGGGTTCCGTTCCCGGTTGCGGCGGGGCGCCGCCTCGTGCCGCCGCGCCGTCGGACGCGAGCGTTTCGGAGGCTGCGGCCGACGGGGCTCCGGCCGACGACACCCGCGTCGACTCGGGCGGAGCGGCGGCCGGGCTGAAGCCGGCCACGGTCGACGACGCCGCCGCCCAGTTCGAGTCGGCCGAGGCGTCCCTCGACGCGCTGCTCGCCGCGGCGGCCGCCGATGGCCTCGTCGACGAGGACGGAGGGCCCCCCGGCGACGATGCCGCCGCCGATGCGCTCCCGGAGGCGGCCGACGGCACCCCAGGCCGTCGTGCTCCAGCTCCCCCGCCTCCGGCGGCCCCGGCCCCTCAGGGGATGCGTGACGACGGGGGGCGCGCGGGATGCCCGCGCGCCTGTCGCGCCCTCGGGTCCATGAAGCGGTCCGCCGCGCGTTTGTGTGCGTTGACCGGTCGCGACGATCCTCGTTGCGTCAACGTCGAAGAGCGCTACGCGCGGGCTCGTGCTCGGGTCCAGACGCGGTGCCCCCGGTGTGTCCCCTGAGCGGCGCGAGAGAGTGCCAATTGCGCCTCGAACCGGTGTACCGTCGAGTCGGTGGGTGCGCGGAAAAGGACGCTGTCGGGGGCGACCACCCATGTGGGTCGCGTGCGCCGAAACAACGAAGACACGTTTCTCGTCCGGCCCGACCTCGGGCTGTGGTTGGTCGCCGACGGGATGGGGGGACACCGGTCGGGAGACGTGGCCAGCACGCTCGTGCGGTTGTCCATCGCCGACTTCTTCGAGGTGACGGCCGGGGAAACCTCATGGGACGCGACGTTTACGAGCCGGTCGGACGATGCCTGGCCCGCCCCGGCGCGCCGACTCGCGGCGTCGATCCGAAAAGCCAACCACGACGTCTTTGCCGCGGCGGCGAGCCACATCCAGAGACGCGGGATGGGGTCGACGGTCGTCGCGTGCCACATCGACGAGGCCGAGCCCGCGACGCTTCACGTCGCCCACGTGGGCGACAGTCGTTGCTACCGCATGCGAAATCGTGGCCTCGAGCAGTTGACCTCCGACCATTCGCTCGTGAATGAAGCGCTGGCCATCGACCCCACCATGACCCCAGAAGAGCTCGCGAGGCTGCCCCAAAACATCATCACGCGGGCCCTCGGGATGGAGGCGACGGTCGAAGTGGAGCTCACGGCCGTGGACGTAGCCCCGGGCGATACCTACATCCTGTGCTCCGACGGCCTCAGTGGCCTGCTCTCGCGGGAAGAGATGCGGGATGCCGTCGCGCTCGTGGACGATGCCTCGGAGGTCTGCGAGGTCCTGGTGGCGATGGCCAACGAGGCGGGGGGCAACGACAACGTCACCGCGGTCGCGCTGAAAGTTTGAGTCCGCCGCGTGGGCCCGCGCCCCGGCGGTCGCCGACGACGGGGATTTGGCGCGGCCGATGCCGGGTCGGTACGCTGAGCGGGCGGTCGTGCCGCGTCGACGCCCATGGGTTCCCCTCGCATGTTCTGGTCTTCGGCCGCCGTTTTGGCGTACGTGGTCGCGCTCGGCCTCGACGGGGGTGAAGGCTGGCCTCAGACCGTGCTCGGTGGCGTCCTTGCCCTCGCGTGGCTCGGACTGGGTTTCGCGACGGTTCGCGCGCCCCGAGTGGGCGCCCCACAGATCAGCGAGACGGGCCGTCGTGCCGCCCGCGGGGCCATCTCGGGTTCGGCCGTGGCCGTGGCCGCGGCGCTGGGCCCTGAACTCGAGGCGCTCGCCGCCTTCGAATACCTCGGGGCGGGGGTCTGCGTCGTGGGGTCTCTGGTGGCGCTGTCTCGTTTGGTGTCGCCGGCGAGCGTCGTCGTCCCGGCAGAACCCCGGCCCCGTGACGAGGCCGCCATCGTGGCGGGGCTCGTCTGGTCCTTCGCGGTGGTGGCCGCCGTGGCGCCCCGACGCTTCGGCGATGGGGGAGCCTCCTACGCGGCGGTGGCCGCGGGGCTGTCCTCGCTCGGCGTCACCCTCATCGGAGCCATCCGCGTCTACGCCCGCCGACGCCATGCCTGGGGCGTCGCGGAGCGCACGGCCGCCGCGGGTGGGTTTGCTGCCCTTGGGATCGCGGTGTCCATCCTCGCCACGCTCATGCGCGTCGGAGCCCCCGAGGACGTCGTCCCCCGTGTTGCGCTCGCCGTCGCCCTCGGCGTGACGGGAAGCGCGGTCGGCGATGACGCGGCCCGCGTGTCGCTCGTCCTTCGACGTTTGATCGCGGCCACGGTACTCGGGGCGCCCGTCGTCTCGGCGGCGGTATTCCTCGCGTACAAGGAACCATCTCACGCCGGACTCGTCCTCTTCGTGGCGGTGGCGGCGGCCGTCGGGGTGGGGCTGCTCGCGCCGCGCCTGGCGGGCTGGCTGGCGCCCGAGCGAGGGGCTTGGGTCCGGACCCTGGTCGCCGCGATCGAGGCGACCCAGCGGGCCGACCCGCGCCGGGCGGTGGTCGAAGTGCTCTCGCTCATACGGCGGCGCCTCCATCCGGAGGCGAAGGCGATGATTCATCGCTTCGCGTCTCAGGATCGCGTCTTCGTCGACCGGGCGGGCTACCTCCACGTCGCGTCGGCGGCGTTCCCCTTGCCGCTCGTGGATCTCGTCGCTGAGGAACCGCTCCGTGTCGTGACGACGGAGGGGCTGCGCGCCGCGCAAGTACGGCAGCCCCAGCTCCGCCCCATGGTGACCTGGTTGGACCAGCACGACATCGGATTCGTGGCGCTCGTGCTCGACGACGACGTCCCCGTAGGCGCGCTGCTCTGGCCGCATGCGGGGCGTGTCTCGCCCCTTAGCGTCGAAGAGGTCCAACTCGCGCGGCGTCTTGCCGACCATCTGGGACGCGTGACGGGCGCCGCCTCCGAACTCGCGCGGTCACGTCAGCGCGAGATGCGCGCCGTAGCCGACCGGAACGAGGCGCAGCGCGGGTTGGCCCAATTGCAAGAAACGCTGGCCCGGCGCCGCGAGCGACCGCGCGGGTTACCGGAGATCCTCGCTCGGTCCTTGTCCGAAGCCTCGTACAGCCCCGCCACGGCGGCGGCGCGTGTCGACGTCGAACTCGCCGTCCGCGCGCACGCGGCGGTGCGGTTGGTGGCGGCGCCCGGGATCGATGCGCTCGGGTGGGCCGCGGTCGCGCACCTCGCGTCGGCCCAAGGCGGTGATGGGGCGCTCATCTGGATCGAGGGCGGCCATGCGGCCGAGCACGCCATCGAGCGTTGGGCGGAGCACGCCGCTGCCGACCGACCCGACCTCCCGCTCGCGGCCGCACGCGGGGGTACGCTCGTCTTGTTCGACCCCCATGCCCTGCCCGCCGACGTGCAGATGCACCTCGGCCAAGTCGGGTTTCAACGCACCAACGTCGTCTATGTGCTCCCCAACGAGGCGCCGTCGGGGCTTCATCCCCGGCTCGCGGCGAGGCTCGATGAGGCGCCCCTCGTCACCCTTCCCCCCCTCGCCGCGCGCCCAGAGGACATCCGCGCCCAGGCGCGTCACGAACTCGCCCGCCTCGGACGCCACATCCGGGGCCGGCCGTTCGGCCTCGACCTGAGCGCCGAGCGCGTCCTCCTGGAGCACGATTGGCCGGGCAACGATCTCGAGTTTCGCGCCGTTTTGCTCCGCGCCACCGAGGGTTTCGAGGGCGACGTCATCGACGTGGCGTCGATGACGGCCGCCATCGGCGTGGGCCGCTACCCACCTCCGCGCCTCGTCGCCGGGGGGTGAACGTATTTCGGTCAAATCGGTAGATTTGACCGACCCAAAAAGTAAGGCACCCCCAAGACAATAGAACCGGCTCTGAGGAGCGATGCTCGCCCTCGCCGACTTGTCGGCGAGCATTGCGACACCATCAACGGTTGTGGTCGAGGGTGTATGTCGGAGGTGGTGAAGCGCTAAGGGGTGGGAAGCGTGACCACGAAGTCGCTCTCGGTATGAGGCATCGCTCCGTCGGGGCCGTTCTGGAGGAGAATCGAGAGGACACGGCGCCCCGGCCGGCGACGCTCCACGCGGTTGGGGACGGCGGCGCGGTGGCAGTGCCCATTGCCCGCGATGATGACCACCCTCCGGTCGTTCCGCGTGAGCCAACGCGCAGCCCCGTCGGCCATGCTCTCGTCCCACGTGACCTGAGCGGCGTAGAAGAATTCGGGATTCATGCCTCCGTGGTGGTGGGGTTGGCTTTGGTCGCCCGCAGCCTGGTCGCCGTCCGTCTCGTCGCTCGCCACGGGATCGCCGTCGGCGTTCGTGGCGCCGCCCTCGCCGGAGGACGATCCGCCCCCGTGGGGGCCCGCCGGGTCGTCGAAACCCATGGCCGCGAAAAAGAAGCGCCGGTGTCCGGGGTCCGCGAGGTCGAGTTCGGGGAGACGTTGTCGCAGTTCGGGGGCGAGGCGCGCCACGCCGCCCTTCGAGATGGCGCGCGTGAGCTCCCGCGGGGCGTTCAACGCCAAGAGGTCGAGGCCCCGGTCCCGACCGCTCTCGAACAAGGGCCGATACATGTCGAAGCCGAAGCCCCAGTCCTCGTCCCAGTTGCTTTCGCGGCGGAAGGTCTCGATGTCGATCGTGCCGGCGGCGTAGCGGTCGAGCACCGGTTGGGACGGCTGCCGCAGCATCTCGAATCCGACGGCCCAAGCCGCTTCGGGGGCGCGGGCGAGCACCCCGCCGAGCACGGCGTGTTGGAGACGATGGTGCAGGGCGTCGTCGTGGACTTCTCCGACGCAGACGCCATCCGACGCGGCGGCCTCGTCGAGCAGTTGGTCGAAGCTCGAGGTCGCCCCCTTCGCCGTGACTCGAGCTCCCGGCGCCACTTCTCCGGGGGTCGGAACGCGAGGGGCCGGGGGCGGCCCGCACGCCATCGCGCCGAGGGCGAACCCTAGCCCCAGACCTCTGATGAGGCTCGCCTTCCCCGTTGCCGATGGTCGTTTCACGAGATGAATCCCTAGCCGGCACCGCGTTGGGCGACCACCCGGGCTTGGACCCGACGTACGACCCTTGGTCGACCTCGACTTCCCTTGGTTCGGTCGCCGCGCTTTGCGCTACCGTGCGGCGCGTCATGGCCAAACGGAAAAAAGAGGCGCCCCCTCCCGTGGAGGCGTTCGGCGACGGGATCGTGGCCGTGAACCGACGGGCCAAATTCGACTACGAGTTGGGTGACAAGTTCGAAGCCGGCCTCGTGCTCGTGGGCAGCGAAGTGAAGATGTTGCGCGAGACCACGGCCGACCTCACGGAGGCATACGTGGCGATCGCACGCGGCCCGGAGGCTTGGGTCCACGGGTTGAACATCCCGGAACGTACGGGCGCCGCGTGGGGCCACCGGGGCAAACGCACCCGCAAGCTGCTGCTCCACCGGCATGAGATCGAGCACATCAAACGGGCGGTCGAGCGCGATGGGATGACGGCCGTCGCGACGCGGCTCTATTTCCGTGGGGGCCGCGCGAAGCTCGAATTCGCGCTGGCGCGGGGCAAAGCCAAGGTCGACAAGCGACAGTCCATCAAGGCCCGCGACGCCGAACGCGAGGCGCGGGCGGCGATCCAGCGCGGCCTTCGGGGCGAGCGCAGCGACGTCTGACTACACCCTCGACCACAACCGTTGATGGTGTCGCGATGCTCGCCGACAAGTCGGCGAGGGCGAGCATCGCTCCTCAGAGCCGGTCCTATTGTCTCGGGGGTGCCTTACTTTTTGGGCCGGTCAAATCTACCGATTTGACCGACACTATATACTCTCGCGATGGCCGTTCGCGAGATGTCACAGGGAGAGGTGGTGGCCGGGCGCTACGAGGTGACCCGCGTGCTGTCGCATGGTCCCACCGGGGTCGTCTACGCGGCGGAACATCGTCGGGTCGGCCGGCCCTGTGCGCTCGAGGTGCTCGCGGTCGATGGCCAACCGGTGGCGTCACCGGCCGACTTTCTCGAGTCGATGTGCGCGGTGGGTCGGATCGGAGCTCACCCCCACGTCGCCGAGTTCTTCGACGCCGGCATCATCGACGGGTTGGCGACGCCCTACCTCGCGATGGAGCGGGTCGAGGGTGAGCCCATCGACGCATTTCTCGCGGTGCGACGGCGGGCGGCCGACGGCGTCGCCAAACTCCTGATGCAGGTGGCGAGCGCGCTGGCGACCGCCCACGCGGCAGGCGTTGTGCACGGATCCCTCGCCCCGACGGACGTGCTCGTACACGTCGACGGCCCCACGGCCAAGGTCCGTGGTTTCGGCGTGGCGCGCGCCCTCGGCGTTGCGTCGGGGTTCTCCGCCCCAGAGCAATTGTCGCGTGCGCTCCGAGCGGAGGCGGGTCAGCGGGGCCACGCCGTGGGCGACGACGTGGGGGCGGCGGCCGACATCTTCGGCTTCGGCCTGCTCGCCTACGTCCTGTTCACCGGCCAGCGCATCGAGGACTACTGGGGGACGGAGGACGTGGCGGAGATGAACCGTCGCCTCGTGACCACGCCGCGCCGTCCGGCGTCCCAGAGCGCCGGGGTCGAGGCGCTACGGTTGCCCCCCGGGTTCGACGCTTGGTTTGCACGGACCACGGCGTTCGATCCATCGGCGCGCCCCTCGTCGGTGGAGGCGGCGGCGGCGGAGCTCGGCCGAATCTCCGGGGTTGGAGGCATTGGGGCGGAGCTTGCGGTCGCTCGCTCCGCGCCGGCCCGCACCACCGTCTTGGGCTTCGCGCCACCTTCTCCCGCCCCGGAGACGTTGGCATCTCCTGGGGCCCAATCTAGCCCGGCGGTGGCGGCGCCGGCGGGGCCCGACGGCCCGGCCGCCCGGCCGCCAATGCCCGTGTCACCGCCGGTGGCGACGGCGATGCCCGCGGGAACGGCCCCATCGCCGGGGACCGCTCCGATGTCGTCGGCCCCGCCGCCGATGCCGCCGGGGCTCACGACGCCATCGGGCGTTCCGATGCCGTCCGGGCCCGCCCCGTTCCCCGGTCCCCCTCCGCCGTGGGGGGGGCATCCGTTGCCGCCGGCACCACCTTCTCCCCCTCCGCGGAACCACGCGGCGGTGGTTCTGATCGTGGCCGCGGTGCTTGGGATCGTCTTGGTGGTTGGCGGCGGCCTGGCGTACTCCGCCTTGCAAAGCACGAGGACCGCGAGGTCGGACGACGACGATGGGAGGCGCCGACGTTCGAAGCCCGACGCCCGAAAGAAGCGGACAGAGACGACGACGACGAGGACGACGCTGAAGCGCGTCCCGCGCTCTCATGCGACCGCGCCCGTCCCCGTCGGGGACGACGACCCAAGCTGGGGTGACATCGCCGCGCCCGTGACCATCGTGGCCTTCGGCGACTACCAATGCCCCTTTTGCGCGCGGGCGGAGGGTACCCTCAAGAAGCTCCGGGTAAAGTACGGGGCCAGCGACCTCCGCATCGTCTGGAAAGACTTTCCTCTCGTCTTCCACAAGCAGGCGCGACCGGCTCACGATGCGGCCCGGGCGGTATTCATCGCCGCGGGGCCGACCGCCTTCTGGACCTTTCACGACCTGGCCTTCGCCAATCAAAGGGCGCTCGAACCCGCGAATTTCGAGGTGTGGGCCAAGACGGCGGGCGTCAGTGCCTCGGACATGAGTCGCCATGCGGCGCGCGCGGAGCGCGCCGTCGAGGACAATCTGACGCTCGGAAAATCCCTTGGCGTGCGCGGAACCCCCGTCTTCTTCATCAACGGCATCTTCATCAGTGGGGCGCGACCGCAGTCGAGCTTCGAGAGCGAAATCGATGCGCAACTCGCGGCGGCCGCCGCGCTCCTCAAATCGGGCACGAGCGCGTCGGAGGTATACCCGACGCTCACCGCGACGAACCACGCCGCCCGGGGCGGGCCACCGCCGAAACCCACGTCGACCAAGCGCCCGCCCGACACGCAGGTCTGGAAGGTGCCCGTCACGGCGGAAGACCCATCGTGGGGTCCGTCGGACGCCCTCGTCACCATCGTCGAGTTCGCCGACTTTCAGTGTCCCTTTTGCAAGAAGGTCCAGAGCACGTTGACGACCCTAAAGGGCTCCTACCCCAAAGACCTGCGTTTGGTGTGGAAGGATCGCCCACTGACGTTTCACAAGCGTGCGCTTCCCGCCGCTCAGGTCGGAAGGGAGGCCTTCGTGCGCAAAGGCAACGGTGCTTTTTGGTCGTTGCACGACCTCCTCTTCGCCAACCAGGGGGCCCTCGAGGCGTCCGATCTCATCCGCTACGGCGGCCAGGTGGGGCTCGACGCGGGAGCGGTCCGGAGCGCCTGGGCGAGCCCCCGGCACCAGGCCTTCATCGACGCGACGGGCGCGTTGGCGGATGCGGTAGACGCCAAAGGGACCCCGAACTTCTTCATCAACGGTCGCCGCCTGACCGGGGCCCAGCCGCTGCGCCGATTCACGGACCTCATCGACGAAGAACGGAAGAAGGCGGAGGCGATGGTCGCGCGTGGCACCGCTCGGGCCGACGTCTACGCCACCATCATGAAGGCGGCGACCACCAGCACCGCTACGTTCGAAGAGAAGCGGGTGGGGGTGCCTCCCTCCGACGCGCCGTTTCGTGGCAATCCGAAGGGCAAGGTGGTCGTGCACGTCTTTTCGGATTTTCAGTGTCCGTACTGTTCGCGTGTGAACGCGACGCTGGAGGCGCTCGTCGCGGGCGACCCGGAGGTGAAGGTGGTTTGGCGCCATCATCCGCTCCCGTTTCACAAGGAGGCGCCGCTTGCCCACGAGGCGTCGCTCGAAGCGTACGCCCAAAAGGGCAACGACGGCTTCTGGGCGATGCACGACCTGCTCTTCGCCAATCGCAACGCGCTCGCGCGTCCGGACCTCGAGCGGTACGCCGCCGACATCGGCCTCGACCTCGTGAAGTTCCGCGCGGCGCTCGATGCGCGCAAGCACCGTCCTCGCGTCGAACAGGACAAGGCCGACGCGGCGCGCGTCGGCATTCGGGCGACGCCTTCCTTCGTGGCCAACCGCTGGTTTTCGAGCGGAGCGCTGCCGCTGGCCAAGTTCGAGGGTCTGGTCGCGCACGCGCGGGCCCATCCCTGAGCGCGACGCGTCGCGATCACGGCGTCGTCGTCGTCGGGCGTCACGGTTGGTCTCGAGGTGACGCGTCTGCTAACGGCCTCTGACCATGCCCAACGTCATTGTCGTCATTGGGGTGAGCCTCGTCGCCCTCGGTGCCTACACCTTCATCGGGAGCATCACCGGGAGTGCCATGACCCTCATCCCCGCCATGGTCGGGGCGGTCTTCATCGCCCTCGGATTCGTCGCCCGGCGAGACGCGGCCCGCAAGCACGCGATGCACGCCGTCGCCGTCCTGGCGCTGCTCGGCATCGTCGCGGGGATCGGACCCCTCGCCATGGGCGGCACCAAGCGTTTTCCGCCGCTCATGATGCAGGGCACCACGGGCATGATGATCCTCTGCGCGGTGCTCCTCGCGTTGTGCGTCCGGTCTTTCGTCCGGGCCCGGACGGCGAGCGCTTGAGCGGGCCCACCCCGGAGACGGGAGCGCCGGTGAGGCTTGCCCGCGAGGAAGGCGGGGAGGTCACGGTCGTCGCGATCGAGGGAGAGCGCGTGACCCTCACCGCCCTCGAACCGGCGGCGCCGGGGTCACGGGTGGTCGCGCGGGGCCTTGGATACGTCTACCGCGTCAAGGCCCACCGGTCGATTCGGGTCGGACCTCACTTCGAGATTCACGGGCGCCTGTTCGACCTCACCCGCGAAGCGCGCCGCGCGCTCGTCGCTGCGCTCGACCGCTACACCCTCGACCACAACCGTTGATGGTGTCGCGATGCTCGCCGACAACGTCGACGACAAGCCGGCGAGGGCGAGCATCGCTCCTCAGAGCCGGTTCTATTGTCTTGGGGGTGCCTCACTTTTTGGGCCGGTCAAATCTACCGTTTTGACCGACACTATAATGCGCGGCGTCACGAACCCTTCGCGATCCAGTCGTTCATGAAACGCGCGCTCTTGTCCCAACCCTCGCGCATCTCTTTTTCGGTCGACTGCTCGATCATCTTGCCCACGCCGAAGACCTTGGCCTCCATCTCGATGACCGCGACGCGGCGACAGCGGTCATCGCCGATCGGCTCACAGGTGACCTGACCTTCGGTGCGTAGCTTGTCGGGCATGACGCTGGTCTTCATCTTGAAGTGCCACGTCTGGCTGGAGCGGTCGAGATGGCCTTCTTCTTCGTAGCCGAACCCGTCGCCGACCACCTTCATGACCGCTTTCGGCATGTTGGTGTTTGGCTGGCCCTTGATGATGCGCGTGACCCGTCCTTCTGTCTCTTCCTGCCGCAAGATCTCGTAATGCGGGAACTGCAGGTGGTCACGGAACAGCGACTCGTTAAACGACTTGTCGAGAAAGATCTCCCAGAAGCGGTCGACGCTGCAGTTGATCTCGTGTTTCAGAGTGATCTTGGTCATTTGCTCGAGCGCTGACTAGCGCGCATCCACGAACGGCTCAACCCGAGTCCTCCTCCGCGCGCTCCGCCCTGCCGCCCCCTACCGTCATGATGCATCCCATCGCGCTTCGTGGCGCGCGTACGCACCACCTCGCCGGGGTCGACCTCGACCTCAAACCGGGCGAGCTGGTCGCGGTCACGGGGGTGAGTGGGGCGGGTAAGTCGTCGCTCGCGTTCGATACGCTCTACGCCGAGGGACAGCGCCGCTTCGTCGAGAGCTTCTCTCCGTACGCGCGACAATTCCTGGAGCGGCTCGAGCGGCCGCCGATGGAGTCTCTCGACCCGGTGGCGGCGGGGATCGCGGTCGATCGTCGTGCGCCCATCAAGAGCTCTCGGTCGACCCTGGCCACCATGGCCGACCTCGAGGCCTACTTGTCGGCGCTCTTCACCAGTGAAGGACGACCTCGTTGTGATGACTGCGGTCTCATGGCGGAGCGTCGTGACCCCGATCGCGCCGCGGCGGCGGCGGTCGAGGCGCACGCCGGGACCCGCGCCGTGGTCAGTTACCCCGAGCGCGTCGCCGACCTCGAGAGCTACCTCGACGTGCGCGAGCGCTTGCAACGGGAAGGATACGCTCGGCTCATCGTCGGCGACCTCGTCCGTGACCTCGACGACGTGAAGCCGAGCGAGGCCATGCGCGGGGGCGCGGTCGACGTCGTGGTCGACCGGGTGAAGGTGGGGGTTCGGGGGCGTCGTCGCCTCGCCGCCGCCTTCGAGGAAGCCTGGCGTCGCGGCGACGGACGGGCCGTCCTGCACCTGTATGAAGACCGCGTCACGCGGCGGGAAGAGACGGTGCAGGGATTGACCTGTCCCGGGTGCGCCCGGGTTTTCGAGGCGCCCCGAAGCGGCTTCTTTTCCTACGAGAGCCCGCTCGGAGCCTGCGCGACGTGTCGTGGGTTCGGGCGATCCCTCGGCATCGACTGGCGCAAGGTCGTCCCCGATCCTTCGCTGAGCCTGGCCCGGGGCGCGATCCGGCCCTGGAACGGCCAGAAGTCGAGTTGGGAGCGCAAACAGCTCCGGATCTTCTGCGACGACAACGGCATCGACGTCCTCCGACCCTGGCGCGACCTCCCGGAGGACCAACGCCAGATGATCATCGAGGGTTCGGGGGCGATGAACCGGAGTGAGTACCCGGGGCTGCGCGCCTGGTTCAAGTGGCTCGAGACAAAAACGTACAAGATGCACGTGCGCGTCATGTTGGCCCGCTACCGGTCGTACGACTTGTGCACGGCCTGCGGGGGCAAGCGGTTGTCGACACGGTCGCTCGCATATCGCGTCGATGGCCTCGACCTCGGCGATTGGCATCACCTGGAGCTGCGGGAGGCGCGTCGAAGACTCGAGGCGCTGACGGTGAGCGCCGGACACGGCGCGCTGGCCCGCGACGAGCTCATCCGCCGCCTCGGGTACCTCGAGCGGGTGGGGCTCGGCTACCTGCGGCTCGATCGGCAGGCGCGTACCCTGAGCGGAGGGGAGGCGCAGCGGGTGTCGCTGACGGCCGCGCTCGGAACCAATCTGACCGGCGCGATGTTCGTCCTCGACGAGCCGACGGTGGGGCTACATCCCGCCGACGTGACGCCGCTGCTCCAAGCGCTGCAGGAGCTCGCGCACCGGGGCAACGCCGTGCTCGTGGTCGAGCATGACCCCAAGGTGATCGCGGCCTGCGACCGCGTCGTCGAGATGGGGCCGGGCGCAGGCCCCCACGGGGGCAAGGTGGTGTTCGATGGGACTCCGGCCGCGGCGAAACGACGGCGCAAGCTCGCGACCGCGCGGGCGGCGGCGCCGATTTCCGTCAACCCGCGGCCTCGCCCGGCGTCCGCCCACGTTCAGATCCGGGGGGCGCGTGCGCACAACCTCCGCGACCTCGACGTCGCCATCCCCCTCGGGGTGGCGACGGCGGTCTGCGGGCCCAGCGGCTCCGGCAAGAGCACGCTCGCCGACAAGATCCTCGTCCGGGCGGCGGCCCGGGCCCGCGGCCAGAAGAACGTCGATCCCCCCGAGGCGTTCGGCGCGATCGAGGGCCTCTCGCAGTGGCGCGAGGCACGCCTCGTCGACCAATCACCCCTCGGTCGGACGTCGCGGGGAAACGCCGCGACGTACACCGGGGCGTGGACGGTTTTTCGCGGGCTTTTCGCGGCCGAACCGGGGGCGACGGTGCAGGGGCTCACGGCGGCGAGCTTCTCGTTCAACGTGCCCGGGGGCCGGTGCGAGGCGTGCGCAGGAGAAGGCGCGGAGACGGTGGAGATGCAGTTTCTCGCCGACGTTCGGCTCAGCTGCCCGGCCTGCGGCGGGAAGCGCTTTCGGCCTGAGGTGCTCGACGTGAAGCTGCGGGGCTTCGATGCGGCGGGCGTGCTGGGGATGACCGCCGGGGAGGCGCTCTCGTGTTTCGATGACGAGCCGGTGTTGCGGCGGCAGCTCGAGCCCCTGGTTCAGCTCGGACTCGATTACCTGCCGCTCGGACAGCCGCTGTCCACGTTGTCCGGCGGCGAGGCGCAACGGTTGAAGCTCGCGCGCGCCCTCGGGGAGGCCAAGCGGCGGTCGCTTTTCGTGCTCGATGAGCCGAGTGCGGGGTTGCACGCGACGGAGGTGGCCCGGGTCAACGAGGCGATGGCGCATCTCGTGCGACTCGGCTGCACGGTCGTGGTGGTCGACCACGACCCCGCCGTCATTGCCGCCTGCGACCACGTCGTCGAACTCGGGCCCGGGGCCGGCGTCGACGGGGGTCAGATCGTCTACGAGGGGCCACCCGCCGGCCTGCGGGAGGCCGACACGGCAACGGGCCAGGCGTTGCGCGAGGCTGAAGCCGGCCACTTTCCCCGGGTCACCCGGCCTCGGGGGACGCGCACCCGGCCCGCGCCGCCCCGGGCCATCGAGGTCCGCGGCGCCCGCGAGCACAACCTCCAGGGGGTCGACGTTCAACTCCCTCACGGCGCGCTCGTGGTGGTGACGGGGCCGAGCGGTTCCGGAAAGAGCAGCCTCGCGTTCGACATCGTCTTCGCCGAGGGCCAGCGTCGCTTTCTCGAGACCCTCACCCCGTACGCCCGCCAGTTCCTTCCCACCATGCCCCGACCCGAGGTCGACGCCGTGACCGGTTTGTTGCCCTCGATTGCGCTCGAACAGCGGACGTCGCGGGCGGGGGGAAACTCCACCGTCGCCACCGTGACCGAGGTCGCCCATTACCTGCGGCTCCTCTACGCCAAGGTCGGTGTCGTGCACTGTCCCGACTGCGAGGTGCCGGTCACCGCGCAGTCACCGGACACCCTGCTCGCACGGTTGCGGGGGCGTCGCCGCAAGCTCGCGCTCGGCGCGGTGGCGGTCCGCGCCCGGAAGGGCCTGTACTACGACGTATTCAACGCCGCGCACCGAGCTGGGATCGAGGAGGCGATCTGCGACGGGGTTCGGGTCAGCACCGACGACCCGCCGCGGCTGGCGAAGACGAAGGAGCACACCATCGAGCTGTTGGTGTACGCCGGCCCGAGCCGTGGACTCGATCGCGCCATCCTCGACCAGGCGATCGCCTTCGGACAGGGGCAAATCACGGTAAGGGGCGTCGATTTCGACGTGGACGAGGAACCGGAGTTGCTCTCGACGAGCCGTACCTGTCCGTCGTGTCGCCGCGCCCTGCCGGACCTCGATCCGCGGTGGTTTTCGTTCAATACGGCGCAAGGGCGCTGCAACAGCTGCGATGGCACCGGCGTCCGTGGCGGTCTCGAGGCGCTGCGCGAGGCGCGCAAGGCGCGCGAGGTCGACGACGAGCCGGGCACCCTGACGACGTGCCGTGTCTGCACGGGGACGCGGCTCGCCCCCATCCCGCGGGCGGTCGAACTCGATGGCGAGCGCTACCACGAGCTTTCGGCGCGGAGCGTCGACGATGCGCTCGTCCGGCTCGATGCGCTTCGGCTCGCGGGGGACGCGGCCGTCATCGCCGAGGCGCCCCTCAGCGAGCTGCGTCGGCGCTTGCGATTCGTGCAGCGGGTAGGGCTCGGCTACCTCACCCTCGACCGCCGTGCGGCCTCACTCAGCGGGGGGGAGATGCAGCGGTTGCGCCTCGCGGCCCAACTCGGCGCGGGCCTCACGGGGGCGCTGTACGTCTTGGACGAGCCCACCATTGGCCTGCACCCGCGGGATACGCGCCGGCTCCTCGACAATCTGCGGGGACTGGTCGACACCGGCTCCACGGTTCTGGTCGTCGAGCACGACGGCGACGTCATCCGTGCCGCCGATTATATCGTCGACCTCGGTCCGGGAGGAGGGCGTTCGGGGGGGCAGATCATGGCCGCGGGGCCCCCGCGGCGGGTGCTCCGCCAGAAGGACTCACCGACCGCCCAGGCCCTTCGCGACGAGGCGACGCTGGCGCAGCGCCGGACCCGACCGAACGACGCTACCGAGCCGCCGCCCCTCATCCTCCGGGGCGCTCGGGCCAACAATCTGGAGGTTCCCGAGCTGGTGCTCCCGACGGGGCGAATGGTGGTGGTGGCGGGCGTCAGTGGGTCGGGCAAGAGCACGTTGGTGCGTCAGGTTCTCTATCCGGCGGTCCGGCGTCATCTCGGCCGCAAGGCGAAGGACCCGGGGAGCTACGATGCGATCGAGGTCCCGACGCGCGCGGTCAAGCGAGCCCTCGCCGTCGACCAATCCCCCATCGGGCGTAGCTCCCGGAGCATTCCCGCGACGTTTCTCGGGGTGTGGGACGAAATCCGGAAGCTCTTTGCCGGGACTCCCGAGGCCCGGGCGCGCGGGTACGGGGCCCCGCGGTTCTCGTTCAACTCGGCGTCGGGCGGCGGCCGCTGCGAGGCCTGTAAAGGCAACGGGTTCATCTCCCACGAGATGGCCTTTCTGCCCGACGTCCGCACCCCGTGCGAAGCGTGCGGCGGCCTCCGCTTCGAGGCGGGGACCCTCGAGGTCCGCTACCAGGGCCTCTCCGTGGGTGAGGTCCTACGGTTGAGTATCGAGGAAGCATCGGAGCGGTTTGCGGCCATCAAAAAGGTGGCAGAGCCACTGATCACGCTTCGCGATCTGGGCGTCGGGTACGTTCGGCTGGGGCAACCCTCGCCGACGTTGAGCGGGGGGGAAGCCCAACGTCTCAAGCTCGCCAAAGAACTCACCGCCGGGCGCGGCCACAAGCCCACTCTTTACGTGCTCGATGAACCCACCACGGGTCTTCACCATCGTGACGTGGGTCGTCTCATCGACGTGCTCGACCGGCTCGTGGTCCGTGGCGACAGTCTGGTCATCATCGAGCACCATCCCGCCGTCATCGCCGCCGCCGACCACGTCGTGGAGCTCGGTCCCGAGGGCGGGGTCGAAGGGGGCCGGCTCGTGGCGGAGGGACCGCCGGCCGAAGTGGCGGCCGCGCCCACGGCCACGGGCGCCGTTCTCCGCGAACTCTACGGCGCGGCCCTCGCGGCCGAGTGAATCCCCGCAGGCCTGCCCCGAGAGGTCACCACCGGCCTTTTGGGGTATCATTGCAGGTTATGCGCTTTGTGGAGGTACCCAACGCGTGACCGTCGTCCTCGGGGTTTATGAACGAGGTGCGGATGCGCACGCTGCGATCGTCATCGAGGGCCGTCTCGTGGTGTCCGCCGCCACCCCTGACGTGCTCCCGACCGACCCGCACGCCGACGAATCGGCGCCGTTCACGTTGGCCGCTCGATGTCTGCTCGAGACGGGCCTGCAGTGGTCGGACCTCGACCGGGTGGCGCTCGTCGTGGACCGTCGGCCGGGGCGCGCGGCGACGTCGCTCTCCCGACGGCTGGGGCGAGGGGCACGGCGATGGGCTGAGGCGCAGGGGAGCGCGTGGCGATGGGCGCAAAAGCTCGGCGGGAGGCGGGGATTCGCCCGGATCTGCCGGCTCGATGCGGGGCGGACGCCATGGGAGGGGGCGATGGCGGCCTCTGGCTTCGCGGGTGCGGTGACCCTCGGACTGTCGCTGGGAGGGCGCGGCGGAGACGACGGGATCGGCATCGATGACGGCCACGGGTTTCGCTTCCCGCGATGGGCCCGTACGCCTCACGCGCTCGGTCACCTCGGCGACGCGGTGCGGGCCTACTGCGGTCTGGCGCGGCCGCAGGGGTGGGCGCGTTGGTCGGAGCTGTCGGCGACGGGGGACCCCACGCGATTCATCGCCGTCCTCGACGACATGGTCGACATCGATGGCTCGGGCCGAATCAAACTCGATCCGTCGTTCTTTCCCCCGCGCCGGCGCGCCGCGCAGAACCCGCCCCTCGCTCCTTTCTCGCCGAGGCTGCGACAAACCTTCGGCCCCGCCCGGTCGGCGAATGCGCCCTGGGCCACACACCACCGCGACTTCGCCGCGGCCGCCCAGCGGATCCTCGAAGACCGAGTGCTCGCCCTCACGAGGGTGCTTCAGGCGCGAACGGGGGCGCAGCATTTCGTTCTTTCCGGCGAGGCTGCCACCAACGCGGCCTTGAACGGGCGCATCTTGCGGGAGGGGCCGTTCGAGGAGATGTACGTGCCGCCGTCGCCGGGCTCGGAGGGGCTCGCGGTGGCGGCCGCGCTGGCGGTCGCGGCCCGCGCCGGCGGGCGTGAGCGGCGTCTTCCTCGTCACCAGTCGGCGTGCGCCGGCTTTCACCCGTCTCCGGACGAGATCGAGCGCGCCTGCCACGCACCGGGGATGGTGTGCGCGGCGCGCGGCGAAGCCCTCATCGACCACGTCGCGCGTCGGCTTGCCGCGGGCGACGCCATCGGTTGGTTCGTCGGGGCGGGCGAGCCCACGGAATCCATTGGGCTCGGCCACCGCGTGGTCCTCGCCTGCCCGCGAGAGGGCGCCGGGGCGCAGCGGCTCCGAGGTCTCGGCGAAGCGCGTGACGCCCCGCTCGCGATGGCGGTGTCGGAGGAGGTCGCCGGCGCGTGTTTTGGCCTCTCCCAACGTTCCGATTGGGCTCAATACGTGGCCCCGACGCGACCCCCAGCCACGTCGTATCTCGGATGTGCCACGGCGCGGGTTCGCACGGTCTCGTCGGCACGTTCCCCCCGGCTCGCCCGGCTCCTCGACGCCGTCGGTCGTCAGACGCCCTTACCGGTGTTGGTGATGACCAAGCTCGCGGCCGACGACGGCCGGCCCGCGCCCCCCGGCCCGGAGGCCGCCGTGGCGATGGCCCGCACCCTGGGGCTCGACGGGTTGGTGCTGGCCGACCGGTTCGTCACTGCCCGAGCTTCTTCAACATCACCATCGGGGTCTTGAACAGCACCCCGATCTCCGTTTCGAGGAACGTCTCGAAACGCTCGAGAGACGCCGAATACGCCAGATCGTAGAGCAGTTTGGCCCTCATGTCGTCGGCGAGGGCGCCCTCGGTTTCCTCCAATCCGAAGGGGTTTTGCAACGACGTCTTGAAGTCCCAGAGTTCGCTCCCTTCGGGGATCTCCCCCGTGTAGTTGAGGTTCACTTGGGCGAGCCCGGTCAGGCCCGGCTTCACGTCACGCATGCGCTCCTCGAAGAAGGGGATCGCGAGGGCCAAGTCGACGAGCAGCTCCGGCCGCTCGGGGCGGGGCCCGACCATGCTCATGTCGCCGCGAAGGACGTTCCAGAGTTGAGGCAACTCGTCGATGCGGGACCGCCGGAGGAAACGACCGACCTTCGTCACCCGCGCGTCGCGCTTGCTCGCCAGCACCGCTCCGGTGCCCTTTTCGGCGTCCTGCCGCATCGTGCGGAACTTATAGATGGTGAACACGCGGCATTTGGGGACGCGCCGGTCATCACCATCCCCGTGCGGCTCGAGCCCGTTGGCGCGGGTCTGTCGGTAGAAGACCGGCCCGGGCGAGTCGGCCTTGATGACGAGCGCGAGCACCGGCAGCAACGGAAGCGAGAGTCCGAGACCGACCGAGGAAAGCGTCACGTCGAGGAGGCGTTTGGTGAGACGCACACTGGGAGGGGGCATGGTGGGGGAGGGGGCATGGTGGTGGAGGTCGCGTGGCGGGATGTGCACCGGGATGAGCGATGCGTCCTCCCGAGACACTTTAATCACTGTTTTCGATGCCTTGCCTGCCGCCCCCTCGGTTGACGACGGCACCGCTGCCATCTTAGCCTTTGTCCCTTGGGGGATGACCTGATTTACCTCCGTGTTCCCGCCCACCTGGAGTATCGCGACCTCGTATCGCGGGCCGTCTCGACGGCGTGCAAGGTCGCAACGGGACGAGAAAAGCCTCAGGTCGACGCGGCCTCGGAGGCGGTGGTCGAGCTGGTGTCGGCCGTCGGCGAAGCCTTCAACAACGCCGTGCTCCACGCTTACGGCGACCGAACCGACGGGGCCCTCGACCTCGAGATCCGGAATCGAGGGGGCGTCATCGAGGTCACGTTGCGCGATGAGGGCCGGAGCTTCGACACCGACGACGTCCCGGAGCCCGATCTCGATGCCCTCCCGGAGTCGGGGATGGGGCTCTTCATCATGCGCGCTTTTTGCGACGAAGTGAGCTACCGCCCGGGCCCCCCCAACGTGCTTTTCCTCCGCAAACGCGTCGTCCCGTGACGTGGCGCCGGGCCGCCGCGCTGGTCCTCGCCGGAGGTGCCATCGTCGGCGCCGCCTGGTCGTGGGGTCGGTCGGGGGGGGGACCATGGGCGAATTCGTCGTCCTCATCGACCCTTCCGGTGTCCTCATCCGGGCCCCCTCTCGTCGGCGGGCCCCGGGTGTTCATCATCGACGACGGCACCCGCATCGCGTCGGACGCGGGGCTGGTGCCCGAGCTCGAAACGGCGTCGCTGTGGACGCCGGGCCAAGACGTCGCGCTGTTCGGGCTCCCGGGGGAGACGGTCGCCTTTCAGGTCGTGGTCTCGGCCGGATCGGCCGAGCTACAGGGGGTGACGGTGGACGTTACGGCGCCGCGTCGCGTCGGCGGCGAGGCGGAGGAGGACGAGGCGGTCCTCGGCGTTCGACGCTTCGTCGAGGCCGAGCTCGTGGTGCCCCGGCGAAGCGGAGGCCGCGAACCGGGGGCTTCGCTGGGCTGGCGCGCCGGTGCCGGTCCGCCCGGGCCGGCGGGCGGCGGGAGCCTGACCGACCCTCTGATCCCCGTGTCGTGGCTCGATCGACGACGTCGAGGCGCCGCCGCCCCTCCTCCGCCGCGCCCCGGCGGGGTGGCGCCCGACGACCATCCTCTCACCGTGCCTGCGGGTCGGCATCGTGTCGTGTGGGTCGACGTCGACCTTCCGGCCGAAGCCCCCGCGGGGCGATACCGGGGAGAGATCGCCGTCGTCACGGATCCCGGGTCGGCGGACGCGGCGCGGGGCGTTCGCTTCCCCTCGAGGGTGTCCTTCTCCGTCGACGTGGGCGCGACGGCGCTCCCCTTTCGGGCCCTGAAGACCATGCTCTTCTTCGAGCCGGACACCATCGAACGGGAGGTCGGGCCGGAGGCGCTCCCTCGCCTCTACCGGCGGCTCCATCGCCATCACGTGTCCCCCATCGTTCCCCTTCGCAGCGTCGCCGACGTCGAGCGCCATCTCGCGATGCTCGACGGATCGATGTTCTCGCGCGCCGCCGGCTACACCGGGCCTGGCCCCGACGTACCGGCCGACGTCGTCGTCATCGGGGCCTACGGTTCGTTGCGCGCTCCGAGCCCCCGGCGGCTCGACACGGTCGATGCCATGCTCGCGCGGCTCGAGGCGGCGAAGCTCTACGGGAGGAAGGGCGGTGCGGACGTCTTTCTCTACGCGGTCGACGAAGTCTGCGACAGTCCCCTCGGGCCCGCGTGGCGACGCGCCCTCGACGAGAGCGGTCGACCTCGGCTCCAGCGCCTCCGGGTAGGCCACACGTGCTCCGAGCCTCCGGCCGCGCAACCCGTCGACGTGGTGATGGTGTTCGCGGGCGCCTACGATCCGGCCCGCGCGGCGGCCGGTCGCGACCGGGGCAAGAGCGTTTGGATCTACAACGGCGAGCTGCCCCGGACCGGTTCCTACCTCACGGATGCGTGGCCCCTGTCCCTCCGCGCGAATGGCTGGATTCAGGCGTTTCATCGCATCCCTCGCTGGTTCTACTGGGAGGGCGCGCACTGGACCGACGACAACGAGGGTGGCCAGGGCCCCTTCGACCCGTGGGCGACCGCCGAGACCTTTCACAACCAACATGGCGACCACGCCAACGGTGACGGCGTGCTCCTCTACCCCGGACGACAAACCCGACGAGGGCACTTCGACCTCGGGATCGTCGACGTCGCCCCCTCCTGGCGGCTCAAGCAGTGGCGGCGGGGCCTGCTTGATGGCGCGTACCTCCAACTCGCGCGCCGCATCGACCCTGCCGCGGCCGACCGGGTGGCCGCCCCTCTGGTCGCCGATACGTTTCGTGCCGCCGACGCGGGCCCCCCGAGCGTCCCCGTGGCCGGTCCGAGCGCACGATGGCGCCGCGCGCGTCGGGCGCTATTCGACATCATCCGCGGCGGGGCCGAGACGCCCGCGGCGCCGGGCCGCCCTTGAGCCCCCAGCGTAAAGGCCCAGCGTGAAGGCCCAGCGTGAAGGCCCAGCGGCCCGTCCGACCCACCCTCGTCGCCGCCTCAGCGCTTCGACGACGGTTGGTTCATCAGGACGACGCCGTAGATCTCCGCCGGCGCGAGATGTTCTGCCGCGAGCTGGAGCTGCCTCTTGGTCGTCGTCCCCGCCATGCTCGTGAGGAGGATGCCATCCGCAACATCTTCGATGATGTTCACGTCGGCGGAGCCGAGGGCGGCGGGGCAGTCGAGAACCAGGTACGCGTAGTCCCCATTTCGAATCGTTTCGATCGCGTGGCGCAGATTGGGGGCGGTGAGGCGCCCGGGTTCGGGGTTGTCGGGAGAGACGGCGAGCACGTGCAGGTTGTCGAAGAAGGTCGCCACCACCTGCCACACCATATTTCGCGATTCTACCGTGGCGGCCATTTGCTGGGCGAAGCACACCGGAGGCGCGAAGCCGAGGGCTTCGGCGAGGCGGGGGCGACGCAGGTTCGGCTCCACGAGCATCACCTTCTCCCGGCCGTGCTCGGCGAGCGCCATCGCGAGGTTGATCGCACACGTCGTCTTGCCCTCGCGATGGCCCGGACTCGTGATGGCGATGGTTCGCGGATCGCCCGAGCGTCGCAGCCGGTGGCGCAAGACCCGAAAACTGGCCGCGAGCGGGCTGTCGGGTTGACTGACGATGTCGAGGGGAAAAGGACCGGCCGGCAGATCCATGTGGGTGGCCACCACGCTGACGTATCCCTGCGGGGGCGCGGCGCCGGCGGCAGGATATCCCGATACGGCGGGGGGACGGTGGTGGGGCGGCGGCTGTTGCTGGGCCACGGATTCAGGCCTTGGCGGTCGGAGCGGCGGGGATGGTGTGGGCGAGCTTGCCGAGCTTGAGCTCTCGGAGGTCCCGGTCGTCGTACACGCGGTCGTCGAAGTAGGCGAGGAACAGGGCCATCAAACCGCCGAGGAACATCACGATGAAGGCGGCGCCGGCGGCGGTGCGACGAGGGCCGCGCCGGTAGGGTCGCTTCGGCTTGAAGGCGGGGTCGACCACCACCATTTGCGCGGCGCCTCCCGAAGCCTCGACCTTGGCCATGATGTTGGCCTGAAAGAAGCGGTGCTGGATTTGCTGGTAACGCTCGCGCACGTCGCTCACGTCGCGGTTGAGCCCGGCCCATTCCGTCTCGAGGTCGACGATCCAGTTGCTGGACTTCTGCGTCTTCTCGTCGAGGATGACGGTGGCGCCTTCACCCTTGTCCCGCTCCCGCTGGAGGTTCATGTCGATCTGGGCCAGCTGCTGTTTGAGCTTTTCTTTCTCCTCCTCGGTCATGGGCCCTACCGGAGCGACGGGAGCGGGGGGCGGTGCCTTGACCGACGCCGCCGCCTGCGACTTGGCGGCCGCGAGTCCGGCTTTGGCGCTGTTGAGGCGGCGGAGCGCGGCCTGCACGTCGGGATGTTGGTCGGTGTACTTCGAGCGCGCGGCCGCGACCTCGCTTTGCGCGCGGTCGACGTCCCGCTGCGCTCGGTCGATGGCCTCCCGCATCGCCGGGTCCATCTCGGCCGGAGCGGGGGCGGGCGGAGGGGGCGGTGGTTTCTCTTCGAGCCTCGCGTTGATCCGGGCGCGTTGCCGTTGGAGCGCCTCGATGGCGGGGGGGAGCCGAGGGCGGGCCGCGGCCGGCTTGGCCCCGGTTCGGTTGCGCAGCCCCATCGCGCGGATCGATGCGCCGGCGGTGCCTCCTCCCGGGTTCATCACGTCCTGGGCGAACTCGGGGTGAAGCGCGAGAAACTCGGCCAGGGCCTGCTCGCGGTCGTCCAGCTCGCCCTTGGTCCGGGCCGCCTGCGCCTTGAGAAAGGTCTGGGTCGACATGGCCCCTTGCTGCCGATACTTCCCCGCCTGTTCGATGAGGGATTCGGCCAGCCGCTTGGTCACGGCGAAACTCCGCTCGGGCTCTTCCGACTCGTACGTGATCGCGAACGAGTCCTCGCCCACGTCGATCTGCATGTCCTGTCGAAATTCTTCGACCGCCTCGATGATGCCGAAGCTCTCGACGGCGCTCTGATAGATTTGCAGCTCGTTGATCACGGTCTCCAGGTTGGTCCGGGAGGTCAGCATCTCGCGGAGGCGCGAACCGCGCTGCTGCGGGCTCTCGACGGGCGTGTCCTGGCCGAGGAGGCTGCTGGCCTGGATGAGCTCCTGGTACACGAGCGTGGTCTGCGACTTGTACATGGGCGGCAACAGCTTCGGCGTGAGCGCCGCCGCGGCCCCGGCGACGAGCATCGCCCCCAGGAAGACCGGCCAGTACCGAAGGGAACGACGCACGAGCGTGAGCAGCCGCTTCACGAGGTCGAGCGGGGTCAACAGCTGGAGCGCGATCGGATCTTCGTATTCGTCGCTCATGGATCAGTCCCTTCGCGCGCCGAGCTTACCGCGCTTGCCTCTGCTTGTGTCGGCCTGGCCACCGCCCGGCCTGAGGATGCCCAGTCCCGCTCCCGATACGGGGAGGTGTCCGAGGTACCGGAGGCACAAGCGCCCCACTTGGCGCCGATCGTAGACGATCGGGTCGACCGCCGCGACGCCGATGCCCACGATCGGAATACAGAAGAGAAAGAGAAACACGCCGATGATGATGAGGCGGGTCCTGGTGTCCAGCAGCACGCGCGGGGGGCGACCCTCATCCGCCAGCTCGAATTCGAGGCCGCCGACCTTCTTTTCGAGTTCGCCCCGAAGTCCGAGGTTGGTGACCTGTTGCGTCATGCCCCCGGCTTGCTCCTGGAGCACTTCTAGTTCCACCACGAGGCGCCGGAGACGAACCAAGGCGAGCGGGTTTTTGTCGCGGATCCGGTTCAGATCCGCGATTTCCCGCCGCACCAACAGGATGTCCTGTTGGAGCATGCGCGCCGCCTCGGCGCCGGCCGACGCGGTTCGCATCGCGACCTTTCGGCGCACCGTCGTTTGCTCCCGGGCGATCAACTTGCCCATGGCCCGGGTGGTGGTGAGCGCTTTTTCCGGGTCGACGTGGGCGTAGCTGACGACCAGCCGGAGCTCGCGGAGCGGATTCTCGATGTAGGTCTCGGGAGAAAAGTAATTGCTGAGGACGAAGATCTCGATGTCCTCCTTCATCGCCTCCACCGCCCACACCGGGTCGAACATCTTGTCCGGATAGAGGTCGTACTCCTTGATCAGCGCGAGCAGCGCCGTCCGAGAGAGCGCCACGTCGTAGAGGTGGCGCCGGATGTCCCGGGTGCTCGGGGGCCGGGTTTCGTCGTCGAATTTCTTCTCCGTCATGCGAATGACGATGTCGACGGTGTGCTTCGGGTCCTTTCGCGCCTTCAACCCCACCGCGACGAGGGTGATGCCGAGCGACAAGAGCAGCGTCCAAACCCACCGGCGACGGCTGCCGTCGAGCAGGGTTCGGAGGTCGCGTCGAACGTCCTCGAGACCCTCTTCGTCGTGCTCCCAGGCCCGGGCTGGCGACGGGGCGCCGGGGTCACGCCGAGACACGGGACCCCTCCACCGGTCGGTTCCGTGAGGCCACCCCGCGCAGCACCTCGTACAGTTCGGCGCCGACGTCGTCCCAGCTCGGGAGATGGGCGACGGCCGCGGCGATCGACGCGGCATCGGCCCGCGGTCGCTCGAGCTCCTCGGCGAGGGCGACGGCGAGTCGCGCCGGATCCCGCGGCGGCACGAGGGTACCGAGCTCGGGGCGGTCGACCACGCTCGGGATCCCGCCCACATCGGTTGCGAGCACGCGGCGACCACAGGTGAGCGCTTCGAGCACGACGTTCGGTTTTCCCTCCGCCCAACTGGGCAGCACCATCACGTCGGCCGCGGCGAGCCAGTCGGCGACGAGGGGAGGCGCCACGACCCCGGTGAAGTGGACCGGGAGACCCGCGGCCGCCGCCTCGCACGCGGCCCGGTCCGCTCCGTCGCCCACCATGACGAGTTGAAGCCGATCGCGCTGGTCGGGCCGAAGACGAGCAAGCGCCTCGAGCAGATCCAAGGCCCCCTTGGCCCGCTCGAGCCGACCCACGAACACGAACCACCTTCGGTCATCACACGCGGTGAATCCGAGGGCGGCCCGCGTCGAAACCGCGTCGCGGACACAAAAGAGATCTTTGTCGATGCCGGTGCCCATGACCCGGACCCGGGCGGGGTCTGCCCCGAGCGCCACGACTTTGTCGATCAAGGGCTGGCTCGGCGCCACGACGGCGGCGGCGCGGGCGAAGGACCACCGAAGGGCGGGGATGAGGAGCGGGTCGGCGCCGAGGACGTTCACGTCCGACCCGAGGCACTCGATGACGGTCGGCACCCCGAGGAGCCGACCCACCACCACCGCGGCGAAGCCGTCGGGATAGGCGAACGAACCGATGACCACGTCGACCTGCCCGCGCAACGGCATAACCCACGGGAGGAGCGAGGCCGCGTAGAGCGCGCCCGACAGCGGTCGGCCGACTTTGGGCGCGTAGAGCACGCGAGGGTGTCGTACCCACAAATCGTCGACCCGCTCGCGGCGCGGGATTCTCGCGCGGCGACGGCTTGCCGCGGGCCCGAAGCGACGGATCCCCGGCAACCAGGGCACCATCGCGAGCAACGTGACGGGACCGCGGCGGTTCAGGGCGCCAAACTTGAGCCGGTTGTAGGGCCCGAGCATGGGCTCTTCCGCGTTCGGGAAGATCTTGGTGACGACCAGGGAGCGCACGGGGGGGCCCACCGCGATCTCATGCGAGGGCGAAGACCTTGTCGAGGCGCAAGACCTTGAAGATGCTCTTCGGCTGACCCTGCACCCCGACGACCTCGAACTTCCCGCCGTTCGCGCGCACCCGCTTGAACAAGGACACGATGGCCCCGACCCCCGAGCTGTCCACCAAGCGCAGGCCCGACAGATCGAGAATCACGCGCGGCGGCTGCGCCTCGGCGATCTCGTCGAAGGTCGTCCGCAACTCGGGGGCGGTGAGCGAATCGAACTCACCCGAGATTTTCAAGCGGACGGCCTCGCCTTCCGTCGTCTTCTCGAAATCCATCGCGCGGAGTATACCTGCCGCCTTCCGCATGAACACCCACGGGAGCTATTGTAATTGTCGCGCCCAGACCGGACGGGTGAGGTGTCGCCCGCCCCGGGAGGACGACGGGGTCAGCGGCGGGCGAGGTCACGCGCGGTGCGCATCACGTCGGCGAACTCTCCGGCGAGGGCGCGACGGTGATACCGGCGAATGCCCTCCCGGTCGAGACCGACCATTTCCGGGGCGCGCGTCGGCTCGTCCACGAAGGCGCGGAGTTGCCGCTCCAGATAGCCACAGATCGCCTCTTCGTCGCGAGGGGCGATGACGTCGCCCACCCCGTGCTGGGCGACGAGACGGGTCAACGCGCCGGGGGGCGAGAGGGTAAGCACGGGCCGGCCGAGATGCATCAACTCGAAGATCTTGGCCGGGAAAATGCGCTCCACCCCGGGCACCTCGTCGAGAATGCAGAGGGTTAAATGGCACCCGGAGAGCTCGTCGAGCACCCGGTCGTGGGAGACGTAGCCGAGCCGCTCGACCCCGAGGGCTTCCGTACCCGCGAAGGCATCGAGCTCGGTATCGACGATACGTCCCATGAATCGCACCCGCAGCTTGGCGGCGAGATCTGGCGCGCGGGCGTGGAGCTTGCGGATGGCCCCGAGCAGACCGCGGGCGCTCGTCAATTTGAAGATCGTGCCCGCGTACGCGAGCACGAACGCGTCCGTGGGCGGCGAGGGACGTTCGTCGGGGTAATCATCGGGATCGTAGCCGTTGGGAATGGCGAACACGCGGCCGGGGTCGAGGTCGGGGAACCGGGACAGTAGATTGTCGCGAAACGCTTCGGTGGCGGTCGTGATGCAATGGGCGCATCGGATCAGCGCCCGCTCCATGCGCTCGCCCACGGCATTGGCGAATGGCCCCTTCAGCATTTCGTAGGTCGTCCGCGCGGTGCTCCACTCGTCTCGGTAGTCGAACACGAGGCCGGTGGTCGGGCTCAGGGCGCGGACGAGAGGGCCGAGGTTGAATTGGGAAAATGGAGGCGCGGTGATGAACACGACGTCGTCGCGGTCGCGCCGTTGGCGGAGCCGACGGGCGAGGGTGGGACCGGCGTCGGGGAGCCATAACATCTGAGGATCGGGCACGAGCGCGCGTCGCGCGAGGCCGACCGCCGCCCCGACCACGCGCTGTCGGGTGGACTTCTTCTCTGCTTTGTTGGCCCGCCAGACCGCCTGTTTGGCGCCGTAGCCCGGCTCGAGGGTGCGCGCCCGAAGGACGGCGACCCCGGGAGGGACGTCGCGGGTCAACGTCTCGTCGGTCACCGGGGCCGACGGATTTTTCACCGTGAGCACGGTCGGCGCCACGCCGTGGGCGGGGAGGTATTTGGCCAGCTTCACCGCTCGCTGCACCCCCGCCCCTCCCACGGGGGGAAAGGCGTAGGCGACGATCAGGGTCCGCAGGGCGGCGGTAGCGTCGTCGGTCGCAGAAGTCGCAGAAGAGGAAAACGCCATGATCGAACCCATCCGGTCTCGGGGCGACGAGCGCGTGGTCGCGTCACGCCGCGTCGGGGGCGGGCGACGTCGCGCGTTTCGTCATCGTGATCTCGTTGCCGCGCGCGTTGTGCTCGACCGCGTCCATGAACGTGCGGATGAGCATCAACCCCCGGCCGTGGACTTGCTCCAGATTGCGTGGGTCGGTGGGGTCGGGCAGCGTCGTGGGGTCGAAGCCCGCGCCCTCGTCCGTGACCGTGTACGTCGCGGCCGCGCCGCGGAGGTGTCGAGCCGTCACCCGGACCCGGCGCTCGCGATAAGGAGAGATGCTCTGACGCTCGGCGGCGGTGCGCTCCCAGGCGCCTTCCTCCTTGAGCGTCGAGTCGAGCTCGAGGTTGCCGTGGTGGGTGGCGTTGACGAGGGCCTCACGGAGGGCCACCGCGACTTGAATCCCTGCGGTTTCGTCACAGATCTCCATCGCCGCGAGCTGCGATTCGAGGTGCTCCAGTAGTCGCTGGAGCCGCTGGGGGGCGTAGTCGAGCTCGAAGGTCTCCTCGATGGAGACCCGGGAATCGAGCTCCGATCGCGCCCGGGTGCGGGGTTGCGGCGCGAGCGCGGCCACATCGCGCAGCGTGCGGATCAGCTCGCCGGCGAGGTTCCGCTTGGGCACGTAGCTCGCCGCGCCCCGGCGCAGGGCGGTGACCGCCGTTTCCTCACTTCCGTGGGCCGTCATGAGGATCACGGGAAGGTCCGACCACTGCGCCCGTACCTGCTCGACCAGTTGGAGACCGGTGAGCTTGGGCATGAGCAGGTCGGTGAGCACGACGTCGGGGCGGTCGGTCGCGATGCGCGCCAGCGCGTCTTCTCCGTCCTCGGCGTAGGCGACCTCGAAGTCGGTACGCCGCGTGATGATGCGCCCCGCCAGACGGCGGTCGAGCGCCGAATCGTCGACGACCAAGACCTTCACGACGTCGTCGCCTCCGGCCGCGCCTCGGGTTCGGTCTTGTGCGCGAATCGCTCGAGGGACGGTTGCATGCGCTCGAGCTCGACCCGGAGCTGGGCGGCGATGGTGTCCGCGTCGTCGAGGTCGCCCTCCTGCCCCATGCGCTCGAGGCGCAGGGCGAGGTCGGTGGCGCCCTTCGCCCCGAAATTGCCCACCGCGCCCTTCAGGGTGTGCGCGACGCGCTGGACCGACGCGGCGTCGCCCTCGTCGATGGCCTCGGCCATCGCGCGCAACCAGGTGGGCAATTCTTCGAGAAAGATGCTGACGATGTCGTGGGCGAGCTCGATGTCGTGGCCTGCCCGCTCCAACAACGTCTCCTTGTCCAGTCCGTCTTCCTGTCCGTAGCCCGCGATGCTGTAGGCCGCGCGTGACGCCACCCCCGTCGACTCGCCGTACGAAGCAGGAACGACGTTGTCGATGACCGAGTGCAGGTCGTCGACCCGAATCGGTTTCGTGATGTAGCCGTCGAAGCCGGCGCGAAGGCATCGCTCGCGGTCCTCCTTCAGGGCGTGGGCGGTCACGGCGACGAGGGGGGTGTAGCCGCCACTATCCTTCTCGCGGCGCCGCACCTCCAACACCACTTGCAGCCCATCGACCCGCGGCATCTGCAGGTCGATCAACGCCAGGTCGAAGGTGCGGTCCGCCATGGCGGTGAGGGCGTGTTCGCCGTCGTCGACGAGGGTGATGTCGTGGCCCCAACGCTCGAGCAGCCCCCGCATCAGGCGGGCGTTGACGGCGTTGTCTTCGGCCACCAGCACATTGAGTTTGCGCAGCATCGAGCGGCGGGGCGGGCGCTGACTCGACGGCGGGCGTGCGTCGTCGGGGCCGGCGACGGCCTCCCGGAGCGCACGCAGCAGCCGTGACGGCTTGGCCGGCTTCGTGAACCAGTCGGCGACGCCGAGTTCTCGGCAGCGCGTCGCGCCGGCACTCTGGTCGGTCGCGGTGAACATCAGCACCCGCGCGGGCGGCTTGTCGCCATTCATCAGCTGCTCGGCGAACCTCAATCCGTCCATCCCCGGCATCTTCGAGTCGATGAGCGCCACCCGGTAGGGTTGGTCCTCCTCCCGCGCCTCTCGAATGGCACGGGCCGCTGCGGCGGCCGAATCGACGGCGGTATGGGGAATGCCCCAACTCTCCAGGATGTCCGCCGTGATCGCGCGCGCGCTGTCGTTGTCATCGACGACCAGCATCCGGTGGTTGGTCAAGGTGACGTGCGGGTTCGTGCTCGCCCGGTCGTAGTTCTCGAGGACCCCTTCCAGGGGCAGAGAGACGGTGAAGGTCGACCCTTCACCCTCCACGCTCTCGACCGTCAGCGCGCCTCCCATCGCCTCCACCAGCTGCGAGGAGATGGTGAGGCCGAGGCCCGTTCCCGCGAATCGTCGCCGGCTCGAGCCGTCGGCTTGGGTAAAGGCATCGAAGATGACCTTGCACTTTTCCGGAGGAATCCCGATCCCGGTATCGCGCACGCGGAACCGCACGACGCGGGGGGGATCCTCGCCGCCGTCGTCGTCGCGCTCGTCCGGGCGGAGGTCGGCCACGTCGACGTTCAGGACGACCTCGCCGGATTCGGTGAATTTGATGGCGTTGCCGAGCAGGTTGAGCAGCACCTGCCGCAGGCGGAGGGCGTCGCCGCGAAGATTGGCGGGGACCGAGGGGTCGACCCGGTAGGCCAGCTCGAGCTCCTTTTCGTGCGCGCGAAGGGCCAACGAACGCATCGCATCGCTGATGACGGAGCGAGGGTCGAACGGAACCGGTTGGAGTTCGAGTTTCCCCGCCTCGATCTTCGAGAAGTCGAGGAGGTCGTTGATGACGGTCAGAAGGGCATCTGCGCTCGTGCGGACGATTTCGAGATATTCGCGCTGCTCGCGGGTGAGCTCGGTCTCCAGGGCGAGCTCGGTCATTCCGATGATGCCGTTCATCGGCGTTCTCACCTCGTGGCTCACGTTGGCGAGAAACTCGCTTTTGGCGCGGTTGGCCGCTTCGGCCGTCTCTTTGGCTTGCCGCAGTTCGACGGCGTCGCGTCGTCGCTCGGCGAGCAGCCCTTCGAGCGAACGGCTGTGCTCTCGGGCCTGGCGGAGCGAGGCGAGGGCGATGCGGTCGGCGCGTCGTTTCGAGACGCTCGCCATGGCGACGATGGCGGGGATGCTCAAGGTCAAGACCGCGAGGCGGAGGATGGCTTCGCGGTCGAAGACCAACGGCAGCGCGTGTCCACCGTAGAAGTACACGAAGTAGCCGAGCGACAGCGCGCCGCTGGCGATGCCCATCCGCTCCCCGCCCGTGAACGCGGCGAAGACGATGATGGTGAGGAGGATGGCTGGGGGGTTGGGGATTCGAAGGTCGAACGTGCGTGCCCCCTCGACGACCAGGATCACGCCCAGCACGAGAAGCGGGCCCAGCCGGTTGAACGCGGCTTTGTTTCGCCCCCCGAGGAGGGCGTCTTCGGTAGACGAAGGAGCGCTCATGGCTCCGAAAGGCGGGTCACCCCATCGCAGATGCGACCGACCACGATCCAATAGAGGATGAAGTTGACCCCCGGGAGCAACACCATCGCGAGAAACAGGCCGCGCGACATCGGCGGAGCTTGGATCCGATGCCGCTCGAGGTACGCATTGTAGTCGGTGGCGAAGCCCGGGAAGACCTCGAACACCCAGTAGAGGTTGAAGAGGGGAATGAATGTGAAGCCCACCGCGCGGCCCGGGGTCATGCGGGCTTGGCTGTCCTGAATGCCCCGCCACATCCGATGGACGAGCAAAAAGTGCATCATCATGGCCGGTACGAGGGGGATCCAGGCGAAGCCGATGGCGAGGGCGGTATCGCCCGCAGCGGGGTCGTAGGTCGCGGCAAACAGTCCGGCTGCGGCGGCCAAGCAGCCGTAGATCACGGAGCGATAGATCCACTTGTTCATCGCGACCGGAGGCGCGGGCTCGACGCCACTTCCTGCTCCCGCATAGCGACGGGCCGCGGGGAGGTTGAGCCGGCCGGCGTGAAAGGCCACCGCCGCCGCGATGGCGGCGCTGCTGTCGGGGTCGATCGGTGCGTCGCCGCCGCCGAACCCGTCGGCGGTCGGCGTCGTGGGCGCGGCCGGCACCGCCGCCGGGGCGGCTGGCACCGCCGCGGCTGCCGACGGGCCTTCGTTCATCACCACGGTGGCGGCGAGGTCGGGTCGCGCCGCCTGGGGAACCGTGGGTGCGTCCGCCGCCATCGGCACGGTTGGCCGCGGTGGTGGCACGGCCGCGACGGCGCCCGCGTGAGCCGCCGGGGGAGGGTAACCCCCGCCGGGGGGAACGTACCCCGGCCCTCCGGTAGGCGCCGGAGGGTAGCTCTCGACGTCTTGATACGAGGGGCGCTTCGGGGCTCGGTTGGCGGGACCGTAAGCGCCCCCCGCGGTGGTGCCTCCGGTCAACGCTGGGTTCGAGATCATCGCCGGCCGGGGGCCGGTGTCTTGGTTGGCGGTGGGGCCGGAGCGGTAGGCTTGACCCGGAGTTCCGGCGCTTCCGCCGCGGGCCGTCGCCGGGGGTCCAGGGTCGTCGGCCGGCGGGGAGCCCTGGGGAATGGTCTGGCCCACCGCCGGGGGAGGATTGATCCCGAAGAGGTCCTCCTTGGTCATCTTGACGGTGGTGCGACGCCTCGGGCCTCCGCCGCCCCACATCACCTTGTCGGTCGGCGGGCCGTCTCCTTCCTCATCGGCCCCTTTTCCGTCGGTCCCTTCCGCATCGGCCCCTTCCGCACCGGCTTGGTCTTCCGGTGGGCGAAAGCCCATGAGCGTCCCCGAAAAGCGTCGCTCCGGAGCACGCTCGGGGCGTGCAGGCCGCGGAGGGGGAGGCGGCCCTTTTTTGCCGGAGGAGTCGTGCGCCATCGCGAAGACCAGGCCGGGGCTACTCCGCCTCGGGAGCGGCGTCCATCGGGGCGGGGACCGTGGCGGCGGCAAAGCTGGGCGCTCCGTGGGGTTCCAGCCGCCGGTACGCGAGAGGCGGCAAGGCCATGAAGGACCGAAACCACGCGTCCGAGAAGCTCGCGTCAGCGGCGACGCGCCGGATGTCGAAGCGGTCGGGTCGTCGGCCCCAAGCGTTGGCGCCGCTGTTGTTGCTGAAGCCGAGTCGGTACCCCGTCGCCGCGAGCGCCCTCCGTATGCGGTGGGCCCCTCCGACGGGGTAGCCCACGGGGTAGGCGATCGCATCGACGGGGCCTCCCACGCGCTCGGTCAGGATGGCTTGCGACCGCGCCAGTTCCTCTCGCAGCGCGTCGGGGGCGAGGGTGTGCAGCACGCGGTGCGTGTGGGTGTGGCTCTGGAGATCGTGACCGGCGGCCTTCAACGCGCGCAGCTCGTCCCACGTGCACAGATGGCGGTCGACCAGGGCGCGCTCCTCGTCACGGGGAAGGCGGGCTCCCGCCGCGCGGCCGAGGTCGGCGAGAAACCCCTCGAGGTCCAGCCCGTAGTGGGTCTTGATGAGGACGAGGAGACCCTGACGGGCCCCCTCCTCGTCCCGGAGGTCGATCCTCATGGGGTAGGGGCGCTCGAGGTCGACGATCGGTTCTCGTCGGCGGCGGATCAGCAGAGCGAGGCGATCCCACCAGGGCAGGCGCCGGTCTTCGGTGAAGGCGGTCGCGACGAAAAAGGTGGCTTTGACCCCGTAGCGGTCGAGGATGGGGCGCGCGGTGGTCAGGCACTCGCGGTACCCGTCGTCGAAGGACACGAAGACGGGATTCGGCGGGAGCGAAGCGCCGTCGAGGTATCGGCGGAGGTCGCTCAGCGACACGGGGGTGTGGTGTTCTCGCAAGTATCGGATCTGGCGCTCGAATTGCTCGGCGCGAGCGTCGAAGGTCTCGGGGTCGAGCGCCCCGGCATCGTCGGGAGGACCGATGCGATGGTAGGTCACCGCGGTGAGCCAGGGCGTTCCCCACCGACGGGCGCGCACGAGGGCGTCTCCGGCGCCCGTACGATCGAGCCACGTGGCCAGCGTCTGTTTGCTCGCCAGGCGCCGCAGTGTTTCCCTCACGGCGTCGCCACCTCGCGCCCATGCCTGCCCCCCGGCTCACGATCGCGCACGTGTTGCTCTCCCTCAGCGTCGGCGGAGGCGAGCGGCTGGCGTTGCTGCTCGCGGCCCACCAGGCGGCGGCGGGTCACCGCGTCCTCGCGGTCACGTTCGAAGAGCCGCCGGCGGGTCCCCTCGGCGAAGAGTTCCTCGACGCGGGGGTCGAAGTCCGTCGGATCCCCAAACGACGTCATGGTCTCGACCGCGCGCTCTATCCCCAACTCACCGCTTTCTTCCGTCGCGAGCGTATCACAGTCGTTCACGCCCACAATCCGGTTCCCCTCATCTACGGGGCGCTTCCCGCCCGGCTGGCGGGGGCGCGGCTCGTCTACACCCACCACGGCCCCAACCCGACGACCCCGCGCCGCCTCTTCCTGAGACGCGCCGCGGGGCGCTTGGCCCATGCGTACGTGGCCGTGAGCGAGGACACCCGGGAGGCGGCCTTGGCGAACCGTGAGGTCGACCCGGGTAAACTCTCCGTGCTCATCAACGCGACCGATACCGCCCGATTTCATCCTGACGTCGCGCGACGGCGGGCCGTTCGCGCCGCGTGGGGCCTCGGAGACGAGGCCGTGGTGGTGGGTTCGGTCGGACGGCTCGCGGCGGAGAAAAACCACGTGCTGTTGATCGACGCGCTGGCCCCGCGGCTCGGGCCGACGATGCGGTTGGTCCTCGCGGGGGACGGCGCGGAGCGGGAGGCCATCGCGGCCCGGGCCGCCGCCCTCGGAGTGGGGGACTTCGTCCACCGGTTGGGCATGGTGCGCGACGTCCCGGGGGTGCTCAACGGCTTCGACGTGTTCGCGCTGTCGTCGGCGTGGGAGGGGCTTCCGTTGGTCCTCGTCGAGGCGATGGCGACATCGCTTCCCGTCGTGGCCACCGCCGTCGGGGGCGTCGTCAACGTCGTGGTCGAGGGCAAGACCGGGACCCTCGTCCCCGCGGGCGACGTCGCGGCGATGCGCGCCGCCCTCGCGCGCCTGTGTGACGACCCGGAACGCCGCGCCGCGTGGGGGGCGGCCGGTCGCCGGCGGGCCGAGCGGGACTATTCGGTCGCGCGCCTCGCGGCGGAGTACATGGACCACTACCGCGTCAACTCAGCTTGAACGCGGTGTACCCGTAGAGCGCCACCACGAGGAAGCTGTTGGCGACGAAGAGCAGCGCGAGGTCGGTCACGCCGAATTTGCACTCGAAGCGCGGCTCGTGGCGGCGAATCGCGCGGTACAGGGTCCCCGCCATCGCGAGGTAGATCCAAAACACGTAGTGGTAATTGAACGACAGGAAGAACGAGCCCACGGCGACGGCGGCGGTCGACCCCAAGATGGCCATCGACCAGTCGCGGGCGACCGCCTTCTCGGGCCCTTTCAACTGAATCCGAGCCTGGTAGCTCATCTTCAGCGCAAAGTAGATCACCGACGTCCACAACAAGAGGCCAACAAAGCCGTTTTCTGCGGCGGCGAGCACGACGGAATTGTGGGCGGTCAGGTGGTGGTGCTCGGTGAAGCGGTTGTAGCCCACGCCGACGAACGGGTTTTCGACGAACATGCGCATGCCGGTGAACCAGCACTCGATGCGCTCGTTCGTCGACGCGTCGGCCGATCCGCCGCTCCGCCCGCCGAGCAGCAGCAGGGGAAGCCCGGCGAGTCCGCCCCCAACCGCGCCCTTCAGTCCGAAGCGCTCGATGAAGAAGACCCCCAACGCCGCGAGCATGACGAGAATGCCTCCGCGCGACTGGGAATAGATCGTGGCCATGAACGCGAACCCGAGCATGAGCGCAAACACGACGCCGTAGGCGAGCCGCCGTTTTCGGCGTCGGTAGAGCCCGAGGGCGAGCGGAATCGCCGCGCACACCGTGAGGGCGACCTCATTGGGGTCGTGAAGGACGCCGGCGTAGCGCACCCGACCGTGTCCGATGGAGGTGAGGCCGAAGGCGCCGTGGTGTTCGCACCGATAGACCGACTGGGGCTCGGGCGGCGAGATGTAGCATTGGGTGATCGTACGGCAGGGGCGGTCGTCGGGGCGCCCCATCGAGGTGTGACCGTCGGCGGGATCGATGGCCACGCACACGTTGGGTTGGGTGCCTTGATGCACGACCACGACCGCGATGAAGAGCGAGCACACGAGGACGGTGGTGGCGATCACCTCCAGGGCGCGAAATGACTGCGGCGCTTGCCCGATGAAAAACACCACCACGAGCACGATGGCCAGCTCTTTGACGTTGTCGCCGAGGTCGCCCGGCGAGAACACCGCGCTCGTGAACAGGCACCACCCGAAAAACAGGCCGGCGATCACCAAGGGCGGCGACCATCGCCACCTCAGGTAGCCGTAACGAATGTCGATGACGAGGCCCAAGAGCGCCAGGGCCACGAACACGTAGAGCAGCGGGAGATTCCGCAGGGAATCGAAGAGGTCCGTCGGCCGGGCGAGGATGAAGCCGACGAGGCCGGCGGTACCGAGAAGCGAAAACACGGCCGGGCCGCTCGAAAAGGGGAAAACTGCGAGAAGGGGAAAACGGGAAGACGGGGAAGCGTCGACGTCAGGGCACGAAGACCTGGTCGCCGCGGAGCAAGACCAGGTTCATCTCGAGACCGCGACCCTTTTTCAGGATCTCGTAATTGATGGGAATTCGCTTCACGCTGCCGTCGCGTTGCTTGCGGAGAATGACGGTGTCGCTCGCATCCGCGAATCGATTCGGGCCTCCGGCCAACGCCATGGCGTCGAGCACGGTCAGGTAGGATTGATTGGTGAAGCGCCCCGGCTGGGCCACGTTCCCGGCGACGGTCACGAAGTAGCTTCGGATGTCGGATACGGCGACACTCACGATGATGTCCTCGGCGCGCAAATATTGGGCGAGGCGTTTGGAGACTTCGGCCTTGAGCTCGCTCGGGCGCATGCCCGCCGCCTTGAGGTCACCGATGAGCGGCATGGTGATGGTGCCGTCGGGGCGCACGTTGGTTTGCGTGTTGAGGTCGCCGTTTTTCCACACGCTGATGTTGAGGCCGTCGGCGACCCCGATCACGTACTCCTCGCCGCGCGGGTCGGGCTCCTCGGCGTACGGGTAGGCCGGCATCTTCTCGCCGCACCCCAGGAGGGCCATCGACGCGAAGCACAGCGCGAGCGCCACGAGGGCTGGGTGAGGTTGGCTCATGAGGCGGCGACGATAGTACAGGGTTTTAGGGGAAGGATAGGCCGCCGCTCATCCGGGCGCGCGGATGGGGGGAGGGGGCAGGACGTAGTCCCGGAAGTCGTTGGGGTCGCCTGCCTCGCCGGCCATCGCCGCCATCGCGATGTTGTACATCTCGCGCGCCGTCACGTAGTGCAGCTTGAAACGCGCGCCGTCGTTGTAGGCGGCCAAGCCGCGGTGAAGGCTGCGGCCGCCCTCGCCCAGGTACGCGTCCCCTTGCGCCTCGGGCGCGCCGTGGGTGTACACCTTGACGAAGATCCACTCCGGCCGTCCCACGACGTGAATGTTCTGGTCGACCCACGTCTTGACCCGGCTCTCGCGGCCGGGGTCGTGGGCGGTCAGGGCGCCGTATTCGATGCGGGGGACGGGTTTGTCGTCGCGCCGCGCCAACGACAGCGGGCCGGTGACCATCAACATGCGGTCGTTGAACCGCTCGCCCACGCGGGCTTCGCGCCCCCACTCGTGGGCCCGCCGCCGGGCGAGGTCGCCCATCGGCCAGTAGATCTGATTGACGATGTTCGGCTGCGAGACGTCGGGGGCAGCCGGGAACGTGAAGTCGGCGTAGCAGCCCGTCTCGAAGAGCAGCGGCAGCTCGGCATCGACGCCGCACCAACGGCCGTCGGGTCGTGCATTGGCCAGGCACCAGTTGCCGTGGATGAATGCGTAGCGAATGCGGCCGTCGGCGGGGTCGCGGGCGAAGTGGCCGCGGGCGGCGTACGTCTCGAGGTAGGCCTGCACTTCGGCGCGCATCGAAGCCTCGGTGGCTCCGTCGTGATGGAGGTGAAGCTCGACCTCGCCGTGCCCGCGGCGCACGAGGTCGTCGAGCATGTCGAAGTAGTCGTCGTGGTACTCCTCGCCGGGAAAGAAGAAGGAGTGTTGCGGCCCGCGGCCGTCGGCGTCGACGAACTCCGAGGCGAGCATGGGGTACCGCTCGTGCCACGCGGTCACCCGCGCCCGGGCCGTCGCGGGGTCGGGGCGATTCCACTCGGGCTCGTAGTGGTCGCAGACGGCGAACAAGACGTGTCGTGGTCCTTCTGGCCCGCGAGGCCGTCCCGCCCGCGCCGCGACCGCGTCGACGGTCCTCCGCGCGAGGTGGCGTGCGTAACCGCCCAGCCAACGGTCGAAGTGCTTCTCCCGGATCTTGTCCCACATCGTCGGCGTGAGGGTGCCCGACCTTGCCGAGGTCGAGCAAGGGGGGCGACGACGCGGTTCAACCGACGAGCAGCACGCCGAGGTCGCGCTCGGGGGGCAGCTCGCGCTGGCGGCGGACCAGCGCCTTGTCGCGCGTCTTCCCCGCCCGTGCCACGAGCACCACGCCCTCGACCAAGTCGTAGGCCCGCCGGTGCTCGCCCAGGGCTTCCATGCGCGAAAAATCGACCAGGACCCACCCGAACCCGGCCCGCGCCCGCGCGATCGCCGCCTCGATTTTCGGCATCGAGCGGGCCCCCACCGGCGAGGCGATGACGGACACGATGATGGCGCTCCGCTCGTCGAGCCAACAGGTGGCGAATCCGTCCCGATGCGCGTCGTCGGGCCGGTGAACGGGGCGGAGCCGGGAATCGTGAATGTTCGCGTCGAACAGCGCGACCTTTTCCGAGGTGGCATCCGCGAGGGCCAGGGTGAGCTGCACCGCGAGGGTGGTCACGGGGGTCTCGTCGTCGGCGGGGACGAAGCCGAGACCGCGGTGGCCCGCCTCCCGGATCTGCCGGGCGAGTCGGTAGACCTCGGCGTAGGTGGCGGGGTCGACATCGGGCTCGACCGGCTCGATGCCGATGGGGGCCAGGCGTTCGTGACGAAGAGAGAGCACGGGGGTCCAGTCGGGGGGGGGGGTGGCGGCGTCAGGGCCGCGGCGAGTATAAAGCGCGGTCATGGCCCGGCGAGATAAAGCGCGCCCCGCGGGGGCCGGGCTCGCGGTGGTCGGCGTGGTGGTCATGGGGCCGGCGGCCGGGGCGCACGCTCAGGTCCCCAGCACGTCGATCCACGCCACGGGGACGCTGACCGCCGGCTACGACACCAACATCAACGCGGTGGGCGAGGGCGACGAGGCGACGGGGGGGCCGGTGGCCGCCTTCACGGTGCAACCCTCGCCGGGGGTGGCCTTTTTCGTCGATACCCCCCGCGTGCGCTTCGGCCTCACCGCTGCGACCACCTTTTTCTTCTTCATCGGCAATCCCGAGTTCGACACCACCGGCCAAGACGTGAACGCAGCCCTGGCCTACGCGCTGTCGCCGACCGAAGAGCTCAATGTCGCGGCGGGGTGGAACCGGTTCACCACCAACATCGTCACCCTCCAGGACCCCAACGAAACCGCGGTTCAGGCTCAACCGCAGGGGGCGGGCACCCTCAACACGTTCACGGCGACCCAGGGCTATGCGCGCGACTTCAGCCCCTTTCTGCGGCTCCTGCAGACCTCGACGGCGTCGTTTTCCTTCGACGAGGCGAGCGACGAGACGGGGCAGCCCCCGTTTCTCACCGTCGGGGTGGGGGGGGGACCGGAGGCCATCCTCGGCAACCACGCGCTGGCGGCCCTGGGCGATGTTCAGTGGGTGGTCCCCATCGGGGCGGAGGAGGGCGCCGACGACATCGGCTTCGCCACGCAGGAGCAGGTGCTCCTCACCGCCACGGGGCGCTGGCGGTGGGACTTCGATCTGGAGTGGACGAGTGAATTGTCGGCGGGCCTCACCACCACCGTGACCCCGGGCTTCGGGCCTGGCTTTGCGCCCATCGGCTCGGCCGGCGTGTTCTGGACCCGCGAGAACTACGCGGCGGGACTCACCTACGAGCGTTCGGTGACCCCCGACATCGTCACGGGCCAGGTCTTCACCATCGACGCGTTCACCCTGCAGGGGAGCGTTCCGATCTGGGCGCCTTGGGACTTGAGCCTGCAGACGTCGACCGGGTTCGCGTTCAGCGAGATCGTCGGTCAGGGCGACGAGGCCAACCAGGCGATCGACACCGGCCTGGTCAACACGTGGGTCGTCGACGCCGCCGTCGGATGGACGCCGCCGCGGTATCCCAACGTCGAAGTCCGCTACCAGCACTTTCAGCAGTTCGGAGCTTCGGACGACCAGCAGGTGTTGCCCAACTTCGACCGGGACGTGGTGTCGTTGGTGGTTTCGTACACCTACCCCCAGCAGAACATCGCCCTCCCCACCGGGCAGCCCCGACGGGTCGACGGCGGCGACCGGGACCGCACCCTCTTCGGCGCCGACGAGACGGCCCGGTCCGAGCAACGCCGGGAGCGCGCCGCCGAAGCGCCGCCGTGAGCGAAAGGACGTGGCGCGGGGACTTCGGTTCGAAATTTGTTCTGACACTGTTATATTTTAACGATGCTGGAACTTGCGCCGGGGGTGACGGTCGGGCGAAAGCTCGAGCTCGTCGCGCCGTTGGGGCAGGGCGGCATGGGGCGTGTGTGGCGGGCGCGGCATCTCGACCTCGACCTGGACGTCGCGGTGAAGTTCATCCGTTCCGACCGGGCCGATCCCGCGCGGCGGCGTCGGTTCGCCTTCGAGGCCCGCGCGGCGGCGCGGATCGGAGGGCCTCACGTGGTCGCGATTCAAGACTACGGCGTGACGGACGACGACACGCCGTACCTCGTGATGGAGTGGCTCCGCGGTCGACCGCTGTCGGTGCTCCTGGCGGACGGACCCCGATCGCCGTCGTGGGTGCGGCGACTGGTGGTGCAGGTGGCCGAAGCGCTCGGGCGCGCCCACCGCCTCGGCATCGTGCACCGCGACATCAAGCCGTCGAACGTCTTCGTGCTCGAGGACGAACGAGGGGAACGCGGGGATGCGCCCCGAATCAAGGTGCTCGACTTCGGGGTGGCCAAGCTGCTGCGCGCGGGCCCTCAGGTGCCCGAGGCGAGCCTGCTCACCGAGACCGGGACCGTCATTGGCTCGCCCCCCTACATGAGCCCCGAGCAGCTCGAGGGGCGATCCGACGTCGACGGCCGGGCCGACCTGTGGTCGCTGGGGGTGGTGGCCTACCAGGCGCTGACCGGGTGCAGGCCGTTCGAAGGCGCGTCCTACGTCGCCATTGGCGCCAAGGTCCTGCGGGGGACCTACGCGCCCGTGCGACGACATCAGCCGCACCTCCCCGCCGCGATCGACCATTGGCTCGCCCGGGCGCTCGCGTTTCGTCCCGACGACCGGTTCGCGTCGGCGGACGCGATGGCGGCGGCCCTCCCGGTCATGGACGACGAGACGGTCGCCGCGCGACCCGGTCCGGGATGGGCTCCAGCCCCGCGGCTCACGACGACGGTGAACGCCCGAGGTCCCGCGGCGATGCCCGAGGATCGGAGGAGCACGAATCCCAGCTCGGTCTCGCTCGTCGCCCCGGCGTCGTCGCCCCGCGCGCGAGCGGGCGCGTTGCGGTCGTGGGCCGGCGGCGTGTTGCTAGCGGGGCTCGCGTTCGGCGTTGGCGGCGGAGTGGCCGAGGCCACCGGGGGCAGAGTGGCCGAGGCCACCGGCGGAGGGGTGGCCGAGGCGACCGGCGCCGCACGGACGCGCTCGCAGGTTGATGGCCCCCATCAAGAGGTCGCGGCCACGGAGCAAACGACGCGGGCCTACGCCGAGGGCGCGTGCCCGTCGGGGATGGTGTTCATCCCGGCCGGCCGTACGCGGGTGGGGTCAGAGCCCCGCGCCGAGACCCGCACCGACGAACTCCCCGCCCACGACGTCGACGTCGGCGCCTTTTGCCTCGACCGCACCGAGGTCACGGTGGCGGCGTACGCCGGCTGCCGCGACTGCGGCGACGCACCGACGACGGTCCGGTGGGAGGGCATGACCCGGCGCACGCAGCGCTTTTGGAGCCGCTACTGCAATGCGGCCGTCTCCTCCCGCCCGGAGGAGGGCCGACCACACCATCCGATCAATTGCGTGACCTGGTACGACGCCCACCGCTACTGCGCCGCCCAGGGCCGACGCCTGCCACGCGAAGAGGAATGGGAGCGCGCCGCGCGCGGCGACGACGACCGCGTCTACCCCTGGGGCCAAGCCGCGCCCACCGCCGCGCATCTCAATGCCTGCGGGCGTGAATGCCGCGACGAGCTGAACCGCCGCCGCACCAACCTGGGGCTTTCGGCGGCCTACCCGAGCATGCACGAGGGCGACGACGGTGCGGTGGGCACGTCCCCCGTCGGCCGTTTCGACGCGGGCGCTTCCCCCTTCGGCGTGCTCGACCTGGCCGGCAACGTATGGGAATGGACGGCGAGCGCCTACTGCCCCTACGACGAGCCCGCCTGCGGCGACTCCCGCCGCGTGCTCCGCGGCGGCGGATGGGACCTCCCCGACCCCGATGACGTCCGCGTCACCCGCCGCCACCCCGGCGCCCCACGCGGTCGTGGCCACAACATCGGCTTCCGCTGCGCCTGGTCCGACTTTTCCCCGCGTTGAGCCGTTACGGAGGTTGCTCGAGCGGAAGCCATGGGTCGCGTCGGTGGTACCTCGGGTACGACCGACCAGGCGCTCTTATTCCTCTCGGTCCGCCGCGGTTCCTGCATGCTGGTCCAGCCACGCCATGTAAGTCTTGACCGATTCTTGATAGGCCGCCACGAGCCGGTCATCGGCGCCGAATCGACGATTGTATTCGCCGACGAGCGTCGCCTGCTCGGCCTCGTCGCCGATGCCGTATCGTCGTCGAAGCTCCGCTTCTTGCTCCGGCGCGCGCCGCACATCGACCCGAAAGCTCGCGTACCGCCGAACGTCGTTCCAAACCGTCGAAGGGCGTTCGTCGCGGTGCGTCGACGGATGCGAATTCTGTTCCTCGTACGGCCGATCCCCAGGGGTAGACGCCGGGGCGGCCGAGGCTCCCATCGGCGCCGCCTCGGAAGCCAAAGCTCCGCATGTATCGGGAGGCCGCGCGCCAACTCGCTCAAAGGGCGTGGCGGGTCCCCGCATCAGCGCTTCCACACCGGGGACGATGGCCGTTCCCGTATCCACCTGGGCCAAGTCCACCCGCCGCCCCTCCGGCGCCACCGCACGTGGCTCCACGGGCGACGGCATGGCCTCGGCTGGGGTCACAAACGGAAGTGCAGGACCGAGCGAGGCCAGCACCGCCGGATCCAACACCCCCGTTTCGTCGACGCCGTGGTCGGACGGGGATACGGGCACGTTTCCCGTCGCGCCGTGCCCCTCCTCAGCGGCGCGTGACGACGCCGGCACCGGCGGCGGTGTTTCGATCGGCGGCGGCTGCGGTGGCGCGGGCGGAACCTCGAACGGCGTCGCCACCTTCATCACCGCCGCGAGGTCCACGACACCCGTTTCTCCATTCGGGTCGCGGGGACGCACGTCCGAAGGCGGAAACTTCGGCGGCTCCCGACTCGCAACGAACGGCAGCGGTTCGACCCCCACCATGGCCAAATCAACGGCTCCGGTCATGTCTACGACGGCTTCGGGCACCGGAGGCGGGACGGGGGTGGGGCTTGCCGCGTCGACGTGAAGGTTCTGTTGCCCCGATTCCCCCGACGAGCGCTTGGGGCCATACAGGTCAGGCTCCTCGCCCAGCCCACGGAGCTGGTTCGCCAGCGTCCTTTCGAGCGCCATGATCGCCTCCCGACCGCCGGCCACGACGGTAGGACCCGGAGAGAGAAAAAAACCTCTGGGTGTCGTTTCCCAACGTACCTCCCCCCAGGCCACGCTAAGGCCTGACCGTGGCGAGCGCGTTGTGGCCACGAAAACATGGTCTCCCAACAAGGGAAGGGACACATCGGCGTGCCCCGAACGCCACCCATCGCCTCGCTGAAAGACCGACCAGGTTGGCTCGAGGCTACGGGTCGCGGCGTAGAAAAACTCCTTCCCCCAGCCGCCGTCTTCGGCCGTGGGGTCGTCTTCAGCGCTCTCAACAACCCCGACGTACGCCAAGGCTGGACCTTGAGCGTCGGAAGCGCCACGTACTTCTACATCAACCACGATGCGAAACAGCGACGAAAAATGAACCGTCAACCACGAGCGCGAGTCCTTGGCGACACTTCTCCTATGGCCGAGCGCGAGACGCTCTCGCCCCACGTGCCAATGCCCTTCCTCGTCTTGCACCCATGGCTCCCCGAGCGACGGACGGACGCCCGCCAAAACGTCGACCGAACGTACCGCAACGTCTTGTAAGCCTTCGCTCCGGCCCGAGCTAAGTGCGACCTGAAAACACCATCGTCCGGCCATTATAATTTGCGCGCAGCCACAAGTTGAGTCGGCGTCAGCTGTACCCGCTCGACGATGCGAAGAAGTTTCAGCGGGTTTGGCGGATGGGTCCACCTCAAAATCCAGTAGAAGTATGCCATGGATTCAGTCGCCCGAAGTGGTTTCCCACGGCTAAAAATCCGAATAATTGACAGCTCATCGACGGCTTCGATGAGGGCCCGGTACATCCCCCTGCGAGCGATCTTCGTCACGTAACCAGATCCATGATGGTTGACGACGTTAATAAAAAAGGCGGGAATGGGGTCATCTGGCGGTCGGGTCAGCGTACAGCGGTATAGAAAAGACGCTTCAGAAGTCATCGTCACTACTACGTCATGCCATGGGTGGACCTGCGGATTGCCCACGACTTGGTACGGGATCGACTTTGCCCCCGAATTGTTAAATCCAAAGACGGGACGTTTTCCGTTACTAAGCTCAGTGCCCCATCTCCAGTGTGTATGAAGGCAGTCATGGGTACAAAACGGAGCCATGCTCACTCGATCAGCTCCAATGTCTGAGGCACGGACGCGCCTTTTCGGCAAAAGAAAACCATGCGGGTAGTTTTCGCTGTCCTGAAAGCTCATGCCGTTTGGAACAGGATGTATTTCCATTGAAGGCGCAAGATGTAAGCTGTCAAACTCCCCCTGCCCTGGAGTCTTGCTCAACTTCACTTGATCGACAAACGGAAAGAAGGGGATCCGTCGGCCATAGCGATCTATCTCTCGATCCTTTTTGCTCCAATCACGCGAGCGAACGACCTCAAGGGAGCCCCAAGTGAGGATTTCGCCAACGTCATCGGAGTAATACGCGAACAGTTCTGACCAAACGGGGAATGGGGCATCCGCCGGCGTCGAGGCCAGAGAGTTGGCATCGGTGACGAAGAGAGGCGACATCTTTCCCGCCGAGTGTTCATCGTGATGCCCGTCATGCAGAGGGGCTGCGTTTGAATTCCCTCGTCGGTTCTCGTAGTCGTGGACGGTCTACTGAAGTGAATCGCTGCGTCTACACTTCGTAAGGGCACGTTGCACTTCGTGAATATCTGAGCGAATACGCGCGCCATTGAGGCGACCCCTCCGGGGTCGAAGTCTTCGCGCGTCTTGTGAACTGAAAAGCAGAGCGCAACCAGTATACGAGGCGTGATGACCCTACCCTTGAGACGCGGTTCCCCCGCTTTCGAGGTACGAGCGTTGTGGTCGGGCTCTGACATGAAGTCCCCCTCAATAATGCGGCCACCCCAATCCGGCGCGGCCGACTCCACCTCGAGCTCCCCTGCCGCGTCACGCGACCCAGGCTCACGGTCGAAAGTAAATGGTGCTAACGCTTCTAGCGTTCCGAACGAAAACGGCGCAACGATTTCGTAGGCGAACACCACGACCAACGCGCTATCCTGTTTCTGCTCGAGTGGCCACATTCGATGCCGGTTCTCGCGACTCATTCCGTTACGCAAGAACCAACGGCTGTGGACAAATCGTTCGGTCAGAGGGGCCTGAAAGGTCTCCCCCTCCAACAGTTGAAATGTTACCGCGGATGCGAAAGGATGATCGCCCTGGCTGACCGTGCCGAAGGCCACTTCATCAAAAACTTGATAGGCCGCGTTTCCGCTGTCGAAGGTCCGGCACTGAACATTGTCAAGCGACGTGTTGGCGGCCATCGGTTTCCGCAGGAATCGGCGATCATCAAGGCGCGCCCACCCGTTGGGGGCGGGCGCTCTGATCTCAGGTTCGGCGACGGGGCTTTCGGCGCGGCCGGGTCTTCTTGACGGAGGTCTTCTGCCGCCAGGACTCGGCGTCGATGTCGAGGG
>JBCCLB010000006.1:0-206004 GCA_039027095.1 Myxococcota bacterium | reverse complement strand
GGGGCGGGGGCGGGGGCGGGCGCGCTCCGACTCCACGCGGGCGCCCGGGAGGAACCGGAGCAGCGCATGCCCAGAGCATCGGCGACCACGCCGTGGAGGGCATCGGCGACGGCCCGCGCATGCGCGAACCGGACCTCGGTCTTTTGCGGATGAACGTTGACGTCGACCAGCGTGGGGTCCACGTCGAGGAATACCGCGCCCACCGGGTAGCGACCCGGGTCGAGGGCCGGTCCGTACGCCGTGGCGACAGCCCGGGCCAGCGCGCGATCCTGGACCGGCCGGTCGCGCACGAAGAGGTAGAGTCCGCCCGCGCCCGTCCGGGCCCGATCGGGCGTCGACAAGTAGCCTTCCACCGATACCGGACCGCGGTCGCCGGAGGCCTCGTGGAGCGGGTAGCTTTCGAAGATGTTCTGCACACGTTCGCGGCGCTTCGGGGCCGACAACCAGCGGTGTCGACGGCGGCCGTCGCGGGTGATGTCAAACTGAATGCGGGGATGGGCGAGGGCGATGGCCTTGAGGGCATCGCCGACGTGCGCGGACTCCGTGGACGTTGCCCGCAGAAACTTTCGGCGCGCCGGGACGTTGAAGAACAAATCTTCGACTTCGACTGTCGTCCCCGGAGCCGCACCGCAGGGCCGCACGTCGAGGTTCACGCCGCCTTCGAGGGTCACTTCCGTGCCTTCCTCTTCGTCGGCGGGCCGCGTGCGCAGCCGAAATCGGCTCACCGACGCGATGCTGGGTAGCGCTTCCCCGCGGAACCCGAAGCTTCGGATGGTGAGGAGGTCTTCCGCGCGACGGATCTTGCTCGTCGCGTGTCGTTGCAAGGCGCGGGTGGCGTCGTCGCGGACCATGCCGATGCCGTCGTCGACGACGCGGATCCGCGTGACCCCGCCGCCATCGATGTCGACCGCGATCCGCGTCGCTTCGGCGTCGATGGCGTTCTCGACCAGCTCCTTGACGACGCTGGAAGGGCGCGTGACGACCTCTCCCGCCGCGATCTGATTGGCGACGGGCGGCGGCAGACAGATGACCCGGGCGCGGTCGGTCATGAGCGACGAGCGCCTGTTTCGTCGTCATCGTCGTGGTTGTGGTCGTCGTCGCCGCCCCCGCCGTCGGTCGCCACCGGGCGGGAGGGTCCCAAGGCATCGAAGTAGGCCCGGGTTCTACGTCGGTAGAGCGCGCCCACGGCGAGGAGGTACAACGCCCCCTCGGCCGCGGCCCGTCCTCCGTCGCGGATCGGCTGGTGCTCGACCAGAAAGTCGAGCGCATCATCCGGCGGACGCTCGGGGCCTTCTGGGAGGCCGCGGAGCGCGGCCGCGCCGCGGGTGAAGGCCTCGCGCGCCGCGTACCGGGCGGGCGCGAGCGTCACATACGTGACCACGATCATGGCGACGTTCCCGAGCAACACCTGGACCGCAAAGCGCCGCATGTCGCGACGTGCGAACATGAGGGTGCCGGCGGCGCCGACGAGGAGACCCTGGGCAAAGAGGTTGGCCAGCGCGACCGGAAACGCGCGTTCGTGGACGTCACCGAGGGCGACGAGATAGGCGCGTTGCTGTTCCAACTGAAGCCGAAGCAGGGGGCGGGTGGCGTCAAAGAGGTTGCGGTCGAATTGGCTGAGCGCCGACGGGTCTCCGCGCAAGTAGGACACCTCGGCATAGCTCGAACCCATGCCGACGAGCCCGGTGACCCAGAGCAGCCCGGCCGCCACGACGAGGTACCAAGGGCGAAGCCGCCGGGGGTCGACCGTGTCTGTCACCCGGGTGGTCTAACACGAGCGTCGGCTCCGGGTCGCATGCAGGGGGGGCCGGATGGTGCCGAAAACGAGGTCGCCCGTTGCGGTTTTCGGAGTAGGCTCCCCGCGGAGCGATGGCGAAGCGGACCACGAAGAAAAGCGCCCCCCGTGGAGGGGCGGGCCGGACCACGCCGCGCGACGATGCGGTGGCGAAGAAAGGCCGAGGCGAGACGGGCAGCCAGAACGAGGCTGGAAACGAGATCGAGGCTGGAGACGAGGTCGCGGCCGGCGACGAGCCGGAAGAAGACATCGACGAAGAGGAAGCCGCCTCCATGCGCGATGACGACGACGCAGATGGGGAAGGTGAGGCCGGGGAGGACGATGATGAGCTCGCGGCGCTCGATGCGCCGCGGGGCCCCCTCCCAGAGACGACGGCGTCCGGGGGGACGCGGGCGCGTCGCGGAGGGGGGCGGGGGAAGGGCTCCGCCGGCGGCGGGTCGCTCTCAACCCGCGACCCGTTTCAAGCCTACATGCGTGAGGTCCAGCGGTACCCACTGCTCAGCCGTGACGAGGAAAAGGAGCTCACGCGAGAGTTTCACGAGACGCAGGATCCGGCCATTGCCCGCCGGCTCGTCACCGCCAACCTGAGGCTCGTCATCAAGCTCGCCTACGAGTACCGAAGGGCCTACAAAAACATGATGGACCTCATCCAGGAGGGGAACATCGGGCTCATGCAGGCGGTGCAGCGCTACGACCCCTACCGCGGGGTCAAGCTGTCGAGTTATTCCGCGTGGTGGATCCGCGCGTACATGCTCCGCTTCATTCTCAACAACTGGCGGTTGGTGAAGCTCGGTACGACGCAGGCCCAGAGAAAACTGTTTTTCAACCTGAACAAGCAGAAGGCCAAGCTCACCGCCATGGGGATCGAGCCAACCCACAAGGTCATCGCCGACCGGCTCGGAGTGAAGGAGAAAGAAGTCCGCGATATGGACCGGCGCCTCTCGAGCAGCGAGGCGTCGCTCGACGCTCCCCTCGGCGACAGTGAGGGCCGAAGTGTCGCCCGCATCGAGTTGATGCCCAGCGACCAGCGCGCGACGGACGACACCGTCGCGACCCGTCAGCTCAACGAGCTGCTCAACGAGCACTTGGCGATCTTTCGCGATCGGCTGAGCGGCAAGGACCTGACCATCTTCGACAAGCGCATGGTCGCGGAAGACCCGCTCACCCTCCAGAAGTTGGGGGACGAGTTCGGGGTCTCGCGGGAGCGGGTGCGCCAACTCGAAGCGCGCCTCGCCGGAAAGCTACGCGACTACCTGAAGGCCGAGCTGGGCGACGCGGTCGCGATGGGCGGATGAGCCGTGACCCCGCGTCCGAGGTCCAGGCGGACCGCGAACCGGACGCGTCGTCGGGGGAGCTATGGCTGGTGGCCACCCCCATCGGCCATCTCGACGATGTGAGCGACCGGGTGCGCCGGTCACTTCAGGACGCCGACGCAGTGCTCGCCGAGGACACGCGGGTCACGCGGGGGTTGTTGTCACACCTCGGGATTCGCGGGCAGTCGGTCGAGCGCTTCGACGCGCACGTGGAGCACCGGGCCTCAGACCGGATCCTCGACCGCCTGGCCGGGGGCGCACGATTGGCCCTGGTCAGCGATGCGGGAACGCCAGCGGTGAGCGACCCCGGGGCGCGCCTGGTGGCGGAAGCGGCGGCCCGCGGGGTCACGGTGACGCCCATCGTGGGGCCGAGTGCCGTCGTCGCGGCGGTCGCCGCGGCGGGCTTCGCCGGCGACCGGTTTCGCTTCCTCGGGTTCTGGCCGCGCACCAAGCGGGGGCGGAGAGAAGCGGTGGCGTTGGTGGCAAGCACGCCTGAAAGTGTCGTCTTTTTCGAGGCCCCCACGAGGTTGACGACGACCTTGCGGGAACTGGCGGCTCGGGTTGGATCCCGGCCCGCCGTGGTGGCCCGGGAACTGACGAAGCGATACGAGACGATCCACCGGGGGTGCGTGGCCACGCTGGCGGAACACGAGGGATGGCGGGGCGAGGTCACGGTGGTCGTCGGTCCCCACGAGGGACGCCGGGCCGGGGCCGCGTTGGCCGCCGACGAGGCTGCTTTCGACGTCGAGGCGCGCGTCGTGGCCCTTCGCGGCGAAGGGCTCCGCGACCGGGACATCGCGCGGGCGCTGTCGCTCGAGACGGGCTGGACGTCGAGCGATGCTTACCGGAGGGTGATCGCCATCGCGCGAGGCCCCGGCGTGGGGTCGACGGACGAGCCTTAGGGGGAACAACGGATGGCCGACCACCAGGACGAGGACAAGAACGGCGACGGCGACGACACGACGTGGCGTCGCTTCGCGGAAACGGCGGAAGAGCTGCTCGCAGACGGCCACCTCGACGCGGCCCTCACCCACGCCGCGGCCGCCTACGGCCTCGCCGAAGACACGCCCCGCACCCACCGGGGGGACGCAGCCCGGGTGCTCGCCTCGGTTCACTTGGCCCTCGGTGCGCCACGCCCAGCCCGACGCTACGCGGCGGAGGCACGGGCCTCATTCGAGGCGGCCGGTCGTCTCGAGACGCTCGAAGCCGCCGAGGTGACCCACGTGTGGGCGTTGACCTACCTCGCCGACGGCGACCTCGAGACGGCGACCCCGGCTCTGGAGCAGTCGGCGGCCACGTTCGAGCGCGTCGGTTCCCCTCATGCGCTCGCGGGGGTGCTCTTGACCCTCGCGGAAGTGAGCCTCGCCATGGGCGAGGGAGACGATGCGGAAGGACTCCTCGAGCGGGTTGTGCGCGACGTACAGGCGATCGACCCGGAGGGCGAGGCTCACGCCGAGCACCTGAACGCGCTCATGGGCAAAGCGTTTCTCGGCCTTGGGAGTCTCGCCGTTCAGCGCGGGCGCCGCGATGAGGCGCGCGACCGTCTGTCGCGAGCGATCACGTTCTTCGAGGCGGCCCATGGCCTCGCCCATCCCGAGACCATCGAAGCGCTCGACGAGGTCGTCGCCCTCTATCGGCGGCTGGGCGATGAGGTCTCCGCCGCCGGAGCGGCCGAGGAGCGCGCGATCGCGGAGCGGGAGCTCGCCGCGCGCGACGCCTTTGGTCCGGTCGGACGCGCCTGAGGCACCAGGAACGGCCGGGCCGCTTCGCCCCGACCATGTCGCGGGTCCCGGCGCGTTGGCGGCCTCCGCCGTCTCGCTCGCTACTTTCGTCCCTTTTTTCGGGCGGTTCGCTGCCGGCGGCGTTTTGCCTTCTTCGCGTTCTTCTCGGCCACCGACGTCGCTTTACGGCTCCTCGTCATACTCTCTCCGCCGCTCCCGCCACCGGCCCCCCCCATGCCCGGTAGTCCCCCCATGCCGGGGAAGCCCGGGAAGCCGCCGCCCAGGCCGGGAAAGCCGCCGCCCCCCAACCCCGGCATGCCAGGAAAACCTCCCCCGGCGCCCATGCCCGGAAGCCCCTCGGGGAGTTGCCCCTTTTTCATCATGCGCCTCAGGTTGCGCATGTTGGCCATCCCCTTCATGCCGGGGATCTTGCCCATGAGCCCCATGTCCTGACCGACGCTTCCCATCATCTGCTTCATGAACATGAACTGCTGGACGACGGCGTTGACCTGCTCCTCCGCATTGCCCGACCCGCGGGCGATACGGGCCGTGCGACTGGGCTCGCGGATGAGCACGTAGGGGTCGGCCTTTTCGTACTTGGTCATCGACTGGATGACGGACCGGATTTTGACGAGCTCTTTGTCGTCGAGGTTCACGCCGTCGGGAAGGCCACCCGGCATCATGCTTCCGAGGGGGAGCTTGTCGACGAGATCTTTGAGCGACCCCATCTGCGAGATCATGTCGATCTGCTCGAGGAAGTCATCGAGCGTAAAGTCGCCCGAGAGCATGCGCGTGGCGTCCTTCTCCGCCTTCTTCTCGTCGACGACCTTGGTGAAGTCCTGCATCAGGCCGACGACGTCGCCCATGCCGAGGATGCGGCTGGCCATCCCCTCCGCGCGAAACTCCTCGAGCTTGTCCAGGGTTTCGCCCATACCAGCGAACAAGATCGGAGCCCCCGTCACCTCGAGCACGCTGAGGGCCGCGCCGCCCCGGGCGTCGCCATCGAGTTTCGTCATCACCACCCCGGTGATGTCGAGCTTCTCGTTGAAGTTCTTGGCCGTTTGGACCGCATCCTGGCCGATCATCGCATCGACGACGAGGTAGATGTTTTGGGGCGTTACCGCTTCCTTGATCGCCGACAGCTCGCCCATCAGCGCCTCGTCGATCGAGAGCCGACCCGCGGTGTCGTAAATGATCACGTCACATTTAAGCTTGCGGGCTTCGGCTTCCGCCGCGGCACAGATCGCGATGGGCGTCTCGCCGGGGAGGTTGAACACCGGCACGTCGATCTGCTCGCCCAACACCTTGAGCTGCTCCACCGCGGCCGGTCGCTGCATGTCGGCGGCCACGAGGAGCGGTTTGCGACCCATCTCCCCCCCGAGAAGATGGGCGAGCTTGGCGCTGCTCGTCGTTTTTCCTGAGCCCTGAAGACCGACCATCACGATCTTGGTCGGTCCTTTCTCGGCGTGCACGATGGGGTCCCCGTCGTACCGCATGAGCTTGATGAGCTCGTCGTGGCAGATCTTGATGAATTGCTCCCCCGCTCCGACCTCGAACGTCTCGCCCTGATTTTTGACCCGCGTCTCCACCGTGAGGCCGACCGCAGCCTCCTTGACGCGGGCGAGGAACGCCTTGGCCACACCGAGCTCGACGTCGGCTTCGAGGAGGCTTAACCGCACTTCGCGAAGCGCCGCGTCGATGTTCTTGTCGGTGAGCTCCGTAAGACCGGCGAGCCGGTTTCGCGCCTGCCGAAACCCCTTGGAAATCGTGTCGAACATCGTGGCCAGGCGTCATAGCACACCCCCGATCCGCACCCGGCGGACGCACCCATGGGGTCCCTTCTCCCGACCCGACGGCCATGGCTCGGGACGCGCCTCGCCGGGGGTTGACTTCGCGGCCCCGGGCCGAAACCGTACACCGTCCTCGCCGCGGCGGTTGGTGTCCGTCGACGACGAACGCGCGGGTGGTCGGTATCCATCCTCGAGAAAGGAAAGCATCATGATCAAGGTAAGGCTCCCCGATGGGAGTGAACGGTCGCTCGAGGAAGGCGCGAGCGGCGCGACGTTGGCCGCCGACATCGGCCCCGGTCTCGCCAAGGCTGCGGTGGCGATGCGGGTCGACGATGCCGTCGTCGATCTCTCGCGGCCCCTGACGGATGGCGCCGAAGTGGCCATCGTCACCCGCCGCGACGACGTGGCGCTGGAGATGTTGCGCCATTCTACGGCGCACCTGATGGCGGACGCCATTCTCCGCCTGTTCCCGCAGGCCCAACTCACCATCGGGCCTCCGATCGAAGACGGATTTTATTACGACATCTACCTCCCCGAGGGAAAGATCACGCCCGAGGACTTCCCCCGAATCGAAAGCGAGATGGCGCGAATCGCCGCCCACGACTTCCCCTTCCAACGTTGCGAGGCGAGCTACGACGAAGCGGGTGAACACTACGCGCGGTACCGCGCCATCGACGGGGGGCAGAACACGTTCAAGCAGGAGTTGATCGACGGCATCAAGGCTCGTGGAGAAGACCTCACCTTCTACAAGCACGGTGACTTCATCGACCTCTGCCGGGGGCCGCACGTCCCGCACACCGGGTGGCTCAAGCATCACAAGCTCACCAAGGTCTCCGGCGCGTACTGGCGAGCGGACGCCAGCCGCGAGCAGTTGGTGCGCGTCTACGGAACGGCCTTCTTTTCCAAGAAAGAGCTCAAGCAATACCTGCATATGCTCGAGGAGGCGAAGAAGCGCGACCATCGCGTGCTCGGCGACAAGCTCGACCTCTTTTTCTTCGATGAGGACGCGCCGGGCTTCCCCTTCTTCCAACCGCGGGGCACCGTTCTCTTCAACACGCTCGAGACCTACATGCGCGAGCTTCTGTCCCGGCGCGGCTACGATGAGGTCAAGACCCCCTACGTGTTGAGCGAGCAGCTTTGGCACACCAGCGGCCACTACGACAACTACCTCGAGAACATGTTCTTCACGAAGCTCAAGCTGCGCGACGAAGCGCAGCCGGGGGGCATTCGCGACAACGTGGAAGAGGATCGCCCGCTGGCCCTCAAGCCCATGAACTGCCCCGGGCACTGCCTCGTCTATCGGTCGAAGCAACACAGCCACAACGAGTTTCCCTACCGGGTGGCCGAGATGGGCTTGGTGCACCGACGCGAGTTGTCCGGAGTGCGCCACGGGCTCTTCCGCGTGCAGGCGTTCACCCAAGACGACGCCCATCACTACTGTACCCCCGAGCAACTCGTCGACGAGGTCTCAATGCTCATCGAGTTCTTCAAGGAGGTGTACGCTGCGTTCGAACTCGATGACGTACGCGTGGAGCTGTCGACGCGGCCCGAAAAATCGATCGGCTCCGACGAGATTTGGGCCAAGGCTGAAGCCGCGCTCGAGCTTGCGCTATCCAAGGCCGGCATGAGCTTCGACCTGAACCCGGGCGACGGGGCGTTCTACGGGCCGAAGATCGACTTTCACATCCGTGACGTGCTCAAGCGTTCGTGGCAGTGCGGGACGATTCAGGTCGACTTTTCGATGCCCGAGCGTTTTGGGTTGACCTACGTGGGCGCCGACGGCGCCAAGCACACCCCCGTGATGATCCACCGGGCCGTGTACGGAAGTTTGGAGCGCTTCATGGGGATCATCATCGAGCACTACGCGGGGGCGTTTCCCCTGTGGCTCGCGCCGGTGCAGATGCTGGTGATCCCCATCAGCGAGAAATTCGACGGGTACGCGGGTCGGGTGCACGCCGCCCTCCGCGACGCCGGCGTCCGGGCGGAAGCGGACTTGTCCGGAGAACGGGTCGGCTACAAGATCCGACAGGCGAGCCTCCAAAAGCTGCCGTTTGCATTGGTGGTCGGCCAGAAGGAAATGGAGCGCGGGACCATCAACGTTCGATCTCGCGATGACGGGGAGTGGGGCGAGATGACGCTCGAGGCTTTTCTCGAGCGCATTGGGCCTGCCCGGCATCCGAAGCGTCTGCCTTCTTCGTCGACGTCAGCGGATCGTGTCGCCGCGGAGTGAGGGAGCCCTCCGACGGGGAAAGATCAGGGGGCTAACGTGTGTCCCGTCGGAGGCCTCCGAGGGCCTCCCGGCACCGACGATGGCGCTTGTCGGCATCGTCGTTGCTCGCCTTGAGCTCGAGATATTCCGCGATCAAGCGCGCGCGGGCCCGTTGTTGTTCCGGGCTCCCCCCGGGGGACGGTGAAGACGGGGTCGGCGACGCGGAGGCGGCAGTTGCCGCCGTGCCCGCCGGGAGCGTGCGCACGCGAGCGAGCGCTCGGTAGGCGCCCACACACAGGTCGCGAACCCGACGCGCCGATTCATCGTCGAGATGACGTTCCGCGAGGGCATCGAGGAGACGGCCTCGCGCCTCGGGTCGCGTGTTTCCGATGCGGTCGAGCTCTCCGATGACGCGGCGTGCCTCGTCCCGCCCCGGGTCTGGGGGATCGAGACAAGCGGCGCCGAGGACGACGACGACGACGAGGCCGAGCCGGACCAGACCTCTACCTACCCGTCGGCCACGCGGGGGCGGGTTTGGCCTCGGGGGCCGGCCGCAGGGCGCCGCCGCCACGCTGCGCTAGGCTTTGGAGGCCGGGCCGAGTTGGATGCGCTCGCCGACGTAGGAGCCCACGAGGCTGAACTGAACCGCCACGAGGGACAGAATGATGTACATGAAGAGCGGCATGGTGCGCACGGTCTGGCCGTAGCCCAGCACCCCGAAAAAGCCGTTGAACAGGTAAAACACCGTGGGGAGGGCGACGATGATGGTCGCGACGACCGGTTCGATGAAGGTCTTGCCCGGGCTGATGAGGCCGATGAGCACGCCGCCCACGAACCAGACGGGCACCGTCAGGCCCATGCCGTAGTACCCCTCGAAGTCGATCGCGCCCACCGCGCGGGGGAGGGCGACGATGACGGCCGCCGTCAGGAGTGCCTGAACGCCCATCGCGATGACGGCCCAGAGGACGCTGAAGCCCTGTTGGCTGTAACGGCGATCCCGTTCTACCAAAACCTGGCTGGAGGGCGCCGAAGACGGGGCGTTGGTGCGCCGGGAGGGCGTGGCTCTGCTCGCCATGGTGGCCAAGGCTAGTTTTCCCGTTCGTAGCGGGCAAGTCGTCCGGTGCTCACAGTGCGTCGCCCTCGGGCCACTGCAGGACCTCGAACATGTCCAGCAGGGCGAGGACCTGAAGGGTCGCGCGCACCCCGAGCCCGCTCTCCACGGTCAGGGCCCGGACGGTGCTCCTGCCGTCGATGCATTGCTCAACCGCCCGAACTTCTTTTCGGTCCAGTCGGAGACGATGCGGGTGCCGCGCTTTGTCCGGGCGAATCCGAGGGGCCTCGTCGAACCGATGTCCGAACGTGGCTTGGAGATCGGCGCGTTCGGTGTGCCGAAGCATGCGACGTAGCCCGTCGAGCCCGACCGTACGCAGTTTGCGGAGCTCAGCCAGGGGATGCGCGGCGGGGTCGAGCCGGTCGCCGCGGCGAAACGACCACTTGCCGCTGGTGACGTCGAAGTAACGCCGGAGCGCATTGTGTTCGGCCCGGGAGAGGAGGAGCGCTCCGTCTTGCACGGGCAGGTCGAGAGGCTTTTGCTGCTCGGCCCGAAGTTCGAGGACCCCCACCATTTCGGCGCGTCCGAGCACCCGCCGAAGCAGGACGGGGAGCGCAATGGGGTCGAGGTCTTCCACCCGCATTTCACGCGTGATGGCGAGGTCCAAGATCGAAGCGGCGTCGTCGGGATTACGGAGGGAGCCCGCTTCGGGCCACACCGCGCCCGGCGGGAGCGACCCCTGGCCTCCCGGGGGGATGATCGACCCCGCTGCCCTCGGCGAGGGCGGCGGGGGAGGGGGAGGCTGGCTCTCGCCGGGGCGTACCGTGATGGTGCGCACCCCCGGTGGTAGGGTCGAGATCCGCGGCGGCTGCGACGACGCGCGGGGTGGGGGCGACGAGATGCGAGGCAGCGGGGCCTGGAATGAGGCGTCGTCACCGCCGGCGGCAAAGGTCTGGGGCATCGTCATCCGACGGCGTGCGCCGCCGGCGGGGTCGTGGAGGGACCGCGGGCCCGGCACGACGAGGGCGCGGGGAGCGGCGGTCGGCCCGGGCGCGCGTGTTCCATCGGGGGGCTCGGAGACCCGCCCCGCGGTCGCGGTGGGAGGCGTCTCGGCGGCCCTGGGGGGGCCGGTCGTGGTCGTGGTCGTCGTCGATGGAGGGGGCGTCGACTCAGGCGCGGGGGGGGGGACGGTCTTGGCGTCCCGAGCGGCGACGGCGGCAGCGGCGGCCTTGCGGCGATCGATCGCTAGCGGCTCGAGCGGAGGTGGCGCCTCGGCGGGCTCCGTCGCCGTGTTCTCGGCCTCGGTGGGGGCGTCGACCGTTTCCTCGCCTTCGGAGGGTAGCGTCTTGCCGCCTCGAACGGGCAGCGGCCCCTTGCGCGCTTCCCTCAAGTCTCGGGTGCGCTCGCGCCGTCGGCGCCGTCGTTCCTCCGCCGTCAGTCGACGGGTCGAGGTCTGGGCCCGCAGGGTCGTCACCGCCTTGCGCGAGGTTTGGGTCGGCGGCCGGTGGTGTTGGTGGAGGTGCGCCTCTGGACGCAGGGCGGAGGAGAGGACGGGCTCCCCCGTCGGTGCGTCGTCGTCGGTGCGGCGAGGTGACGGAGGCGGCACCGGGGGGAACGCCTGGTCATCTCCGTCGTCGAGGTGGAAGGGGAGGGCGTTCGGGTTGACATCCGCGCCGGCGAGGCGGAGCGCGCCGAGGACCGCCGCGTGAACGGGGACGGCTCGGAGGGGCCCTTGAGCCCGGTCGCCTACCTCTTTGCGCAGGGCCCGATGTACGGCCAGCGGTCCGGTGAACCAGGTTGGCCATCGACGCCGCCGCCCCTCCGGCGCGCGGGGTTCGATGGTGTCGAGAACGTCGGCCAGCTCGTGGTGGACGGGACCGACGAGGAGATCGAGCTCCCAAGCGTCGAGATGAAGGGAGATTTCACCTTCTGGCGTGCGGACCGTGCGCTTCGCGGGCGCCCCGCCTTGCATCTCGACCGCCAGCATCGTCGTGGCGGCTTGGCGCAGCAATTCGCACGTGGCTGGCTTCGCCTCGGCGGGGGCGATGCTCCGCGTGATTTCGGCGACGACGTCATCCGCTCCGACCCGGTCGCGCGCCATGGTGGCGGTCATCGCGAGCGACCGGGTGCGGCCTTCGACCAGCGCCGCGGAGACGCCACCGGAGCCCCCGACCACGAGGAGGCCGCGCCCGATGAGTTCACGCTCGGCCGCGAGGTGCGTCGCCATGGCCGCCTCGCGCGTCACGAAACGTCGGATCGTGAGCTGGGCCTGCGCCGCCGCGCGCAGGAGCTGGGAGCGCCCGGATGCGCTCAGCCAGGCGGGTACGGCGAGAACGGCCTGCCGCTCGTGCGCACGCTCGAGCATCCCCATGAGGTGGGCGAGCAGCGAGGCGATCGCTTCGATGATGCCCACCCCGGCATCCTCTGGAGCCTCCCGAGGGATGAGCCGAAGCTCGCCCTTGCTCATTTGGGCGTTCGTCTCGGACCGGTCGGCGTAGCGTTGTACCACCGGATCGTCTGCCCCACGCCCGACGAGTCTCAGCGGGCCCGTGAGGATTCGATCGGCGACCACGCCGGCCGTCATCAGCGCCGGTTCTCCGGGGTTGAGCTTGCCTCCGCGGAACCCGACGACGGCGGGGACGGATACGATGTCCCCCGGTTCGGGGAGACCGCGTGCGGGCAGCACCACCCCGTGGAGCGTGGAGGTACAGAGGTCGATGGCTAGGTGCTGGGGCGCCAAGGCGACGTCCTTCAGGTCGTTCGGGCGTACCTCTCGGGCAAGGTCCCCCCGTTATATCGCAGGGGCGCCATCTCCGTCGTGTTCCCCCGCCGCCGCGGACCGCGGACGAGAGGCGCGGACGAAGCCCACGGGCCCTTCCGTCCTGGCCCGCGATGGCCTCGGACCTTGGTGTACTACAGTGCGACGGTGCCAGCTTCGCTCCCTCTGGTGACCCGTGTGTGGTTCTCCCTCGTATGCGCGCTCCGCGTGCTCATCGACCCCGTCTTCGCCGCGCAGGTGTTCGGGCTCGCCCGCGGCCCCGACGCCGCGAAGGCGCTTTCGGACCCTCCCGCGCGGGCGACGACGGCCTCGTCGTCGGAGCCTCTGCCGTCCTCCCCGTCCGCCAACCGCGCGACCAACACCTCTTCGTCCCTCGGCGCCGATCTCCCGCCGGGGCCGACGACGACGACCACGCCATCGGTTGCTTCGGCCTCGACGGAGGCGGCGTTGATCTTGCTGTCAGGGCTGCAGCAGGAGGGGCGACTGGTCGATTTCGTCGAGCAGGACATCGACGCCTTCGACGACGCGGACGTCGGCGCGGCCGCGCGGGTGCTGCATCGCGGGTGCCGGGAGGTGCTGCGTCGCTGGGCGCGCATCGCGCCGGTCCGCGACGAGGACGAAGAGGCCCGGGTCCGGGTCGAAGACGGCATCGACGACGGCGCGGTCAAGCTCGTGGGCGAGGTGGTCGGGGCGGCGCCCTTCGAGGGAATCCTTCGCCACCGCGGCTGGCGGGTCACGCTGTCGCTTCCCACCCCGGTGCCGGGGCACGATGTGTCGATCGTCGCCCCCGCGGAGGTCGAAGTATGAGCCGTCCCGCTCGCTTCGTCGTCGGGATCGACCTCGGGACCACGCATTGTGCTCTGGCGCGAGCGCCGCTCGATGACGACGATGGCACGCCGCCCGCCGAGGTGGTCGCCATCGCCCAGCTGGTCGGCTCGGGTCAGATCGAGGCCCGCCGGCTCTTGCCCTCGTTCGTGTACCTACCTCCGGAGGCGGAAGGATCCATGCCTCTGCCCTGGGATGCCGACCGGGAGGTCGCCGTGGGGGCCTATGCGCGTCGCCGCGCCGCGGAGACGCCGGGGCGGGTGGTGGCGAGCGCGAAGAGCTGGCTTTGCCATCCGAGTCTCGACCGGCGAGCGGGCGTGCTCCCCGTCGCCGCCCCCCCCGACGTCGACAAGCTGTCGCCGGTCGAGGCGAGCTTTCGATTTCTCGAGCATCTCATCGAAGCGTACGACCACGAGTACGCCGCTACCGAAGGGGCGTTGACCGAGCAGAAGGTCGTCATCACCGTGCCGGCTTCGTTCGATGCGGCGGCCCGCGAGCTCACCGTCGAGGCCGCCCTCGCGGCGGGCATCGAAGACCTGACCCTGCTGGAGGAGCCGCAGGCTGCGCTCTACGCCTGGTTGGAGGCGGCGGGCGAGGGATGGCGGGCGCAACTGGCGCCCGGGGACGTCGTGCTCGTCGTCGACATCGGGGGCGGGACCTCGGACTTTTCGGCCATCGCGGTGCGGGAAGAAGACGGTGACCTCGCGCTGGAACGGGTCGCGGTCGGTGACCACATTCTTCTCGGCGGGGACAACATCGATCTCGCCCTCGCGCACCACGTACGGCAGCGCCTCGAGACCGAGGGCCACGAACTCGACGCGTGGCAGATGGGGGCGCTCACCCACGCCGCTCGCGACGCCAAGGAGACGTTGCTCAGCGCGGGTGAACGCGATCGGGTGCCCATCGTGGTTCCACGTCGGGGCGCCAAGCTCGTAGGCGCCAGCATCCGGACCGAGGTCACGCGGGAGGCGGTCGAGGCGCTCGTCCTCGAGGGGTTTTTTCCCGTCGTCGACGCCGATGCGCGTCCTGCCCCCCGTCGACGGGCCGGGTTGACCCAAGTGGGTCTCCCCTTTGCGCAGGACCCCGCCGTGACCCGGCACCTCGCCGCATTTCTCGGCCGCCACGGAGACGAAAAGGCATCTACGTCGTCGGGTGTCCAGCCTACGGCCGTCCTCTACAACGGCGGGGTCATGCGCAGCGAAACGCTGCGCGCACGCCTCGGGGCGGCGCTCGACGGGTGGTCGGACCGCGCAGACGCCCCGGTGCGCACGCTCAACGGAGGCGACCTCGACCTCGCCGTGGCCCGGGGGGCCGCCCGCTATGGGCATGCACTCGCCACCGGCCGCGGGATACGGATCCGCGGAGGTACCGCCCAGGCGTACTACGTGGGCATCGAATCCGCGGTGCCGGCCGTGCCTGGCCTCGAGCCGCCTCTATCCCTGATGTGCGTCGCTCCATTCGGCATGGAGAAGGGCACGAGCGTGGCGCTGCCGGCCCATCCGCTGGCGGTCGTCGTGGGGGAGCCGGTTCGCTTCCGCTTCTTCGGATCGTCGGTGCGCCGTCGTGACGAAGCCGGGACGACGCTGGACCGACATGCGCCCGAGCAGGTCGTGGAGCTGCCGCCGATCGAGGTCACGCTGTCCGCCGACGACCGGGCCGACGGCGACTTGGTCCCGGTCTACCTCCAAGCCCACATCACCTCCGCGGGGGTGTTGCAGCTCGACGCCGTCGCGGTGACGCCGCGTCGCCCGGATGAGCGATGGAAGATCGAGCTCAGCGTCCGGGAGGATGGGGTGGCGGAAGGCGCATCGGGGCCGTGACGGCGACCCCGCAGGCCGCGTTTGTGGTCGGGATCGACCTCGGGACCACGAACACGGTGGTCGCCTGCGCTTCCGTCGACGACGGCGAGCCGACCGTCCTCCCCGTGCTCCAGCGGGTCGCGGGCGGCGGTCGCGCCGACCGTTTCCACCTCGCGTCTGCGCTCTACGCGCCGCTGCCGGAGGAGGCGTCGGCGGACACGCAGCGCGAAGGCGAACCCTGGATTTGCGGGGAGTACGCCCGCCGGCGGGCCGCCGAGGTGCCCGGACGTGGCGTCACCTCAGCCAAGAGTTGGCTCTCCTACCCTCACGTCGACCGCCGGGCCGCCATTCTCCCCTGGCGTCTGGCCGGAGATCCGAGCGAAGAAAGCGGCCCGGGTGAGGCCGCTCCCTCGAGCCCGCGGATCTCTCCGGTGGCCGCGGCCGCGACGGTGCTTCGCCACGTCGTCCGCGCATGGGATGCCGCCCATCCCGACCACCCGCTCGCTGACCAACGCGTGGTGCTCACCGTGCCGGCGTCGTTCGACGCCGTCGCCCGGGAGCTCACGGTCGATGCGGCGGCCTCGGTGGGGCTCGATACCGTTCGCCTGCTGGAAGAACCCCAGGCGGCGTTCTACGACCAGTGGCGTCGAGGGGGCGACGAGGGCCTCGCGGAGGGGACCCACGACGGGCGGGGGTTGGTGCTCGTCGTCGATTGTGGTGGCGGCACCACGGATCTGTCGCTGCTCGAAGTAGGGGACGAAGCGCCACGGTCGGTGGCTCGGGTGGCGGTGGGCCGTCACTTGCTGCTCGGAGGCGACAACATGGACCTGGCGCTCGCACACCTCTGCGAGGGTCGCTGGCGGGCGAAGACGAAGATCGACGACCGGCTGGACGAGCGCACCTTCGCGTCGTTGGTGGCGGCCGCGCGCCACGCGAAAGAGCGGCTGCTCGGCGCGGAGTCGCCGGACGAGGTCCCGGTCACCATCGCGCGGCGCTCGGGGGCGAGGTTGGTCGGGTCCACCCTCCGCACCACGCTCGCGCGTGACGACGTCGCCTCCGTGGTAGGCGACGGGTTCTTCCCCGGGGTGCCCTTGGCGCGTGAGGCCGTCGCGGCGGCGCCCCGCCGCGGGGGGATGGTGGCCTTCGGTCTGCCGTACGAGCGCGATGTGGCGGTGACCCGCCACGTGGCGGCATTCGTGCGGCGTCACCGGGAGCGCGGGCCCGTGACCGCGGTTCTGCTCAATGGCGGCGTGTTCCGCTCGCCCGTCCTCGCCCGTCGCATGGTCGCGGTGCTCGACCGGTGGTTCGAATCGGCGCCGGTGCGTCTGCGGCACAACGACCCGGACACCAGCGTCGCACTTGGTGCGGTCGCCTACGGTCTCGCTCGCGCCGGGCGAGGGCGCCGCATCGCGAGCGGGGCGCCGCGGAGTTACTTCTTGGGCGTCGGAGAAAAGGTGGACCGGAGTTCGGCGGGGCCTGCCGGTGCGTCGCGGGCCGTTTGCGTGTTGCCCATGGGGGTCGGAGAAGGGGTGGTCCAGCGGGTCGAGGGAGACTACGCCCTGACCGTGGGGCAAAAGGTGCGCTTCGACCTCTACGCCGCCGATGCGGCGGCTGAGGTCGGCGACGTCGTCGTCGTCGACGAGGGGCACCACGAACGTCTCGCGCCCCTCGTCACCGAACTACGGGAAACCCGTCGGCGGGGTCCGTCCTCGCGCTCGGTGCCCGTTGCGCTCGAGGCGGAGTTGAGTGCGATCGGGACCCTCGACCTGTCCGCGGTGACCATCGCCCCCCCGACGCCGGACGCCCGTGACGTCGACGAGGGCGGCGCTACACCCGCGCCGGCCGGGCGCCGTTACGCGCTGGCGTTCGATCTCGGGTCGGCCTCGGCCGGCGACGCGAGCACGGGCGGCGGGCGCGCGCACGAGGAAGTCAGCGCCGCGCGTCGGTATGGCCAACGCCTCGTCGAGGCGCAGACGCTCATCGAGCGGGTGTTCTCGAAACGAACCCGCAAAGACGTGAGCCCGCGAGAGGTCAAGGGTCTCGTGCGCCGTCTCGAAAAGCAGTTCGGACCGCGCGGCGCGTGGGAGGCGAGCCTCGTCCGCGCGCTGTTCGATTTTCTCATCACCCTCGGCCGCGGACGACGTACCTCCGCCGAGCACGAGCGGGTGTTTTGGATGCTCGCGGGCTACTGCCTCCGACCCGGGGTCGGCCATGCCCGCGACGCGGATCGCGTCGCCCGCTTGGCGTCTCTTTCTGCTTCACGGCTCGCGCATCCGTCGTCGCGGCGGAGTTGGGAGCAATTCTGGATCTGCTGGCGGCGCATCGCGGCCGGACTCGACCAGGAGCGGCAGGCTGCCCTCCGCGACGTGCTCGACCCGTTTCTCGCGCCGTCCGAGGCGGGGTTGAAGGTGCCGAAGCCCTTTCGCAACGAAGCCCACGCCGAGATGCTCGAACTCGCGGCGGGGCTCGAGCGCGTGCCGGCAGCACGGCGCGGTCAGCTTGGAGGTTGGGTGATCGAGCGAACATGGACCGAGCGCGACCCCCGGCTGTGGGCGGCGCTCGGCCGAATTGGGGCCCGGGTTCCGACCTACGCGAGCGCGCACCACGTGGTGGCGGCCCGCACCATCGAGCGGTGGATGGACCATTTGCTCCGCGAAGACTGGGCGGTCGTCCCGAGCGCCCCCGGCGCCGCGATCGCGATGTGTCGTTTGACCGGGGACCGCGCGCGAGACCTCGCGCCCGGCACGCGGGACGCCGTGGATGCGCGCCTCGACGAGCTCGGCGTCGACGTTGAGCGACGGCGCCCGATCCACGAGGTGGTGCCCCTCGACGAGGCGGACCGAGCTGCGTTTTTCGGCGACGAACTCCCTCACGGTCTGGTCGCGGTCCCCACGCCATGATGTTCTTTTTTTTCGCCTGGGGTCGACAGAACCGAAGGCTCCGGGTCAGAGTCGCGTTCGGGCATGCCGCGCAACGCCGACGTTTCCCCCCGGGACCGTTTTCTCCAAGGACCGGAGCGACCGGTCCCGCCCGGTCCCCGGGGCCCCTCGCCGGCGGGTCTGCGTCGGCCAGGGGTTCGACTCGGCCCGCATGTGTTCGGCTACTTCTTCGTGGCCCTCGGGTCGGGGTTGTTGGGACTGGTCGTGGCGAGTCGCGGCGCCCCTCCGCTCCTGCCGCTGACCTCCTCCCTCGTCCCCCGGGTGGTGGTGGTCCCGATCGTGGCCGAGCCCTCCGCGCCTCCGGACGACGAGGAAGACACCGATTTCGAGCGCGACATGCGCGCCTGTCGGCTCGCGATCGCGGCCGCCCTCGAGGGAAGATGTCGTGCGGCCCGAGACGAACTCAACGGCTGTTGGGGGTACTTGCGGCCCACCGCGCTCGCCAACGTGAAGCGTTGCCGCTCGTAGGGCCGCCCGGTGGCCGCCGCCGGCATCCCGGGCCGCCATGTCGGGGGGCGACGCGCGTCGTTTTCGTCAGCTCGGCGGTCCGTAGGCGATGTCGGCAAAAACCCCGAAGTGGTCTGAGCCCGCCACGCCGTCCTCGACTGCATCCAGCGCGACCGCGGCCTCCGTGACCCTGCCCCGTCCGCGCGCGTCCGGGGAGCCGACGAAGATGTGATCGATGCGTCGCGAACGGTCGTGGTGGAGGGCCCCGAATGGGTTTCGGGCGGGGTCACGGGTGTACCCGGGTCCGCGACCGACCTCCTCGAAGGCATCGATGAAGAAACAGCTCTCGCCCTCGAGGCTATGCAGTCCGCGGAGAAATCGCATCTCCGTCGCGTCGGGGCGGGCATTGAAGTCGCCGACGAGTACGGGAGCGAGATCTCCGTCGTGACGGTGGCGGCGAATCGCGCGAGCGATCGACACCACCTGGGCTTCGCGCACGAAACCGTGGTGGGGGCGAAAGGCGAGGTGCGTGCACCAAAAGGGCAACACCCCGTGGGGGGTCTCGACCCGCACGCCCACCAGGCACCGCTGGTCTCTCACCCCCGCGTTGGGCAGCGGGATCGTGACCGCGACGGACGACGGCACCTCCCCGGGGGCCGGTTCCGTCTTGTCCGCCCCTCCCTCCAGAGGGTCTCGAAATGGCGTGAGGGGCGGGCGCGCGAGGATGGCGTTTCCGAACTCGATTCCCTCCGCGAGCGTTTTCGCCGCCCCGAACACGGTGGCGTACCCGAGGCCATCGACGATCTCGGAGGCGAGGTCGCGGTGCCCGTCGCTGAGCACTTCCTGCATCCCGATGAGGTCGGGGTCGAGCGCTTCGATCTGCCGTCGCAACAGGGCGTAGCGCTGCTCCCACGGGCCGGAGCGACTCCACACGTTGATGGTCAACACCCGCACCCCCACCAACATAAGCTCCCGAGGGAATCTGGCCACACCGCGCGAGAGGGGCGTGGTACCCCTCTGGCATGGGTACGATGGCGTCGATAAAGACCCGGGCACGGGACACCCTCGCGGGGTCGAGGGCGCGCGGCGTGGCCGCCATGTGGCTGGCGACCCTGACGGTGGCGGTCGGGCCCGCCGGTTGCGGCGGACTCGACGAGGCGCAGTGCACGGTGTTGCGGGGCGAGGCGTTCGAGATCGTCAACGAAGCGCACACCTGCGGCTCCGACGCCGAATGCGAGCTGTCGGCCTGGCCGGGGTGTGAGCGCCCGATCAACACCAAGGGCCTCGCGCGGGTGGAAGCCGTCGCCACCAAGTGGAACGAGGGGAAGTGCCAGGAAGAAGAGGAGGCTCGGGTCTGTCCCGAACCCCCCACGGTCTACTGCAAGCAGGGTCTGTGCGTTTTTCGGCACCGACCCGGGACAGCCCCCGCCCAGTGATGGCAGGGTCATGTGATGTCAGGGTCGAGTGATAGCCAAGTCGCGTGATGGCGAGGTGGATGGATGACGGACACCGGTGAGGTCGATCTGAGCTGGAAGGCCCTCCCTTTGGAGGGGGGGGCGTCAGCCCTCGATGCCCTCGTCGACACGATGGCGCTCGCGGCGCACGCGGACGGGGAAGTGTCGCCCGAGGAGCGGGCGGAGATGTTGCGTCGCTTCATGGAGCTGACCCGACGTGAAGACGGGACGAACGCGTCGGGAGTAGGCGTGACGGCGACCGTGCCGACCGAGCGCTTCGACACCACCCTCCGTCGCGTCGCGGAGGGCGACCGGGCCGGCGTGTTGGCTGAGGTCAAGTCGCGACTCGCTTCCCGCGAGGCGCGAAAGGCCGCCCTCGGTCTCGCCGTCGCGGTCATGACGGCCGATGGGATCGTTCGCACCGACGAGCGAGAGGTGATCCTCGAACTCGCCGAGGCGTTCGACCTCACGGGGGACGAAGCCGCCGACCTGGTGGCCGCGGTGACCCGCGCCACCACCCCTTCCGCCTGAGGAGCTCGAGGGGTTTCCGGTCAGGCGCATGGTCAGCCCACAGCAGCCTCAGCAGATCATCCCGTTTCCCACGCCCGGGACCACCCTCCGGTCGAGCTACGGCCATTATCTCGTGGGGCCGCTCATCGGCGACGGGCAATACGGTAGTGTGTACGAGGGCACCGGACCCTTCGACCAGAAGTACGCGCTGAAGATGTTTCGGCCCGCCAACCGCCACTACGAGACGGTGAAACGGGAGTGGTCGGCCGAGATGAAGCTTCTCGAGAGCTACCGACATCCGAGCATCATCTACATTCACGATGCCTTCGAGTTCAATCATCTCTTTTACATCGCGATGGAGCGCGCCGACACGAGCTTACGGTCGCTCATCGACCGTCCGTTGCCGCCCGAGATGCTGGTCGAGTTCACGCGCCAGCTCCTGATGGCGTTGGCCTACCTCCACAAGGCGGGCTTGGTGCACTCGGACCTTCACGCGGGCAACGTTCTCATCACACAGCTCCACACGCAGCCCCTCATCAAGCTCACCGACTTCGGCGTCGCCCACCAGCTCCAGGGTCAGCACTGGTTCCGGCCTCAGGTCGCCAACCCGAAGATCCTCACCCCGGAGCTCATCACGGCGGGCTACACCACGCGGCAGAGCGATCTCTACCAGCTCGGGCTGCTCATGTTCCGCATGCACACGGGGTCCAGCGCGATCCCCGAAGCGACCCGCTACGAGGACATGCAGCGGTTGATCGCCGAGGGGGTTCCCCGGCAGCGGGCCGAGCAGCTCCAGACCCCGGTGGGCGCCGTCATCTCCAAGCTGCTCCGCCGCCGCGACGCCTACCGTTATCACACCGCGTCCGAAGTCTGGGAAGACCTTCGCCGCGGCGTCCGCGGCGACTAGCCTAGACGAGACGCGATACGTTCCCATGCGTTCGCTACCCCTCGGCTCGCCCCGCTCCGTGTATCGAATCCGCGCTCACCTGAGCCGCCCGACGGCTGCCGGTCGCGCTGCTCGTCCCTACTCGCTTTCGATCGCGACCAGCTCGACGTCGAAGACGAGGGCCGCTTTCGCCGGGATTTTGGGCGGGCTTCCCGCTTCTCCGTACGCGAGATCGTAAGGGATGGTGAGCTTTCGCTTCCCGCCCACTTTCATTCCCACCACCCCCTGGTCCCACCCTTTGATGACCTCGCCCTGGCCGAGCGTGAAGGCAAACGGCTCGTCGCGGTCCCGCGACGAATCGAACTTCTTGTTGTTTTTCAAAAGCCTACCGGTGTAGTGGACCTTGACGCGGTCGCCGGTGGCCGCCTCGGCCCCCTCGCCGACGACGTCGTCTTCCACGACCAGTTCTTTGGGGGGCACCGGCGCGTCGGCCTCGGCGGTCGCCGCCGTGGTCTTGGGTCGCGGCGCCAGCTCTGGCACCTTGTCCTCGCAGCCGGCCACGCCGACCATCATCAGCCCGCCCCCGACCATCATCATCAGCAAGTTCCGCCGCCGCCGTCGCGCTCGCATCGTCGCCCATGTCTAAACACGCGCGTGGCCTCGATCAAGAGCCGGATCCGCTCCGGGCGGCGGCTTCGCGCCGTCAATTCCGCGCATCGCGGCCTTCGGAGGGGGATGGCGGCCGCGGGGTCACCGTGAGCGCCCTCGCCGTCGCCGACTTCGGTGCCAACGCGGTGGGACCCGTTCGGCTCACGTGTCGCGCGGGCGGCCTCGCGCTCGAACTGGTGCAGGTCGGTCGCTTCGCCGCCGACTTCGCGATGGCCGGGCTCGCCGACAAAGTCGTCTTCACCGTGCCCTATCGCGGCATCCGAGGGCTCGTGCGGCGAGGCGAGGCGCTGCAGCTCTCGCTCGATCCCCATGTTGCGACCCCGTTTAACCGGTTTACGCTGGTCCAGTTCGCCAACCATCCGCCGGCCTTTCCGTGGCGGGCCCTTCGCCTGCGACGGGCCGCGCTCGGAGGCGCGACGGGGGTCGCCCTGGCGGTCGGGGCGGTGGTCGCGTGGTTCTCGTCGTGGCTGCTCGCGACCGGATCGACGTCAGGCGGCGCGACCTCGGCGGTGGCGTCTTGGCTCCCTCCCGTGGTGGGGGTCGTGGCGGCGTTGGTGGTTCGCGCCCCGGTTCGTCGGTGGGCGCGACGGCTCACGGGGGGCGGGCGCCGGAACGCGCATTGGCGCGACCGTTTCGAGCGCGGTGTCACCGCGCAGATGGGGCTGGGCCTCGCGCCCGAGCTCGGTCCGGAGCGACCGATTGCGGGCCCGCTCGTGGTGGGTCGTGGGCTCGCTCGGCCCGCGGGCCGGCTCGCGCTGATGGCGGGCCTCGCGACGGTGGCCGCGTCGGTGGCCCTCATGACCGTACGCGAGATGGGAATTCGGCCGGAACGAATCTTTGCCGCTCCGCTGCTCCGGGTCGGGTTCGCGCCGCGGGTCCGCCGGGTGGGGGACCTGGCCGTGGAGGCGGCCGTACCGACGCGCCCGACCTGCGCGTGCGCACTCCCGGACGCGCCGCTCTGGCGCGAGGCGTTTTCCGAGGTGGCGATCCTCGTGCAGCCGGTGGTGCCGCCCCGCGGACGCACGGGACCGCTGTGGCTCCGCGTGGGGGAGACGTACCCTCTCGAGGCGCTCGGCGACGACGAGGAAGTCACGCTCGACCTCGCGGTGGTGAACAACGGGCGCCGCACCTTCGAGGACATCGACCTGGTGTTGACCTTTGCGCGGCGCACTTCGGAAGGGCGCAGGACCGACCTGGTCGAGCGAGGGCTGCATTGGCCGCGGCGACTGCGGCCTGGGGCGTCGGTCAAGTGGCGCGTGGAAGCGGTGGGCACCGAGATGAAGGTAGAAGGGCGCTACGATCGACGCATCACTCCGGCGGAGCTGGCCCCTCCTGTCGTGTTCGATCGCCTCGCGGCGGCCCGGCTGCCCGTCGTCCGCTGGCACGCGGCGGTGATGTTGGCCTACGGCGGCGCGCCGCGCGGCTACGATCGAGCGGTCGCGCTCGTCGAGGGGGTTCCATCCGCCGCGGAACCGGCGCGGCGCCAGCTCGCGTCGGCCCGGGCGCCGCTTCGGCTCTGCGACGTCCGGATCGTCCCCGGGGAGGGCCTGCGCGCCTGCGTGTTCAACGGAAGTGGCCGCCTCCACAAACGTCTCCGAGTCCGCCCCTCAGCCGCCGCGGGACGAAAGGAGCCCACCCTCGACATCGAGGACATCTTCGTGCCGGGGACGGGCCTCGTCGAGACGCTGCGCGGCGAAGACCTCGAAACGACCGCCTTCGTCGTCGAAGCAGGACCCTGACCGGCGCTCGCCGGCGGCGCGACGGAGGCAGGACCTTTGTCGTCGTCGTGCTCGAGGGCGATCGGTACATCCAGAGCCGGCGGTTCTGATAGCGTCGGGCCATCATGCTCGACCCGACCTCCGCCGCGCCGCTCCTCCGCGTCGAATGCCCCGACCTCCCGGCGAGTGCGTCGCCGCTCGGCCTCGACGGCGAGGAAGGCATTCACCGTCTGTTCGACTACCGCGTCATGGTGGAGCTCCCGGAAGGCGAAACGCTCGACCCGATGGCGGTTATCGGCAGCGCCATGACCGTGGTCATGGTGACCGACGAGCGGCCGTCGACCGAGATCCGCCGTCTCCACGGCATCGTCGCCGGCTGTGAAGACTTTCTCCGCCCCTCGACGTCGCTCGCCTACCGGCTGCGGGTCGTGCCCCGCATGTGGCTGAGCACGCTCGTCGAGACGCTCGAGATTTACCAAGAGATGTCGATCGTGGACATCATCACCGCCAAGTTGAAGGCCATTCATCTCGAGTCGGGGAAGGACTTCGAGTTTCGTCTCGGAGGCAGCTACGCTCCGCGAGAGTTTGTCGTCCAGTACAAGGAGACGGACTTCGCGTTCATCTCCCGCTTGTGCGAGCACATCGGGATCAGTTTCTTCTTCGAACATCGTGACGACAAAGACGTCGCCGTGTTCACCGACAGCGGCTGGGGGTTCAAACCGATTGCGGGCGACGCGGCGATTCCGTTTTTCGCACGGGGCACGCAGCGGGGCATTCACGAGCTCCAGCGGGAGACGCAAATCGTCCCGAGCACGTTCTTGCAGCGCGACTACAACTACCGCAATCCGAGCACCGACCTCCTCGCCGAGGACAAGTTCGACGGCTTCGGCGGCGGGATCGTCGAATACGGGGGGCACTTTCGCGACGCCGCCGAAGGCAAGGCTCTGGCTGCGGTGCGCCGGCAAGAAAAAGAGTGTCGGCAGCTCCTCTACCGGGGCAAGTCGGCGGATTGCCGAGTGAGCGCCGGGCAAAAGTTCAGCATCACCGGGCATCTCTACGGCGACGTCGAGCTGTTGCCCAGCGTCGCGCGGGTCACGTGCAAGAGCGCCGACCTCACCGCCGAAGGATCGGCCCACTACGAAGTCGCCTTCGTGGCCATCGACGGGAACATGACCTTCCGTCCGGAGCGGGTGACGCCGCGGCCCCACATCAAGGGAATGCTCACCGGAATCATCGATGCGGCGGGACCGGGGCAATACGCCGAGGTCGACGACATGGGCCGCTACAAGGTCCGCTTCATGTTCGACACCAGCGGGCCCGACGGGGGCAAGGCATCGCGCCCGGTGCGCATGATGCAACCACACGCCGGCGGCGGCTACGGCATGCACTTTCCCCTTCGCGGCGGCGTCGAGGTGCTCATTACGTTCATCGACGGCGACCCGGATCGCCCCATCATCGCCGGCACGGTGCCCAATCCGCAGACTCCGAGCCCGGTCTCGGCGGCCAACGCTCGTCGCAACGTGCTGCGCACCGGCGCCGGCAACGAGATGAACATCGACGACACCGTCGGCAGCGAGCGCATTAAATTCACCGTCCCCCACGGCAATACGGTCTTTCAGCTCGGCGCTCCGAACCTGGCCGAGTCCGGTGCCGCCCTCGCGACCACGGGTGCCTTCACCGCCACCGCCACCGCGGGAACTTCGATGGTCGGGGGGTTTCACGCGGGCTTGAGCGCCATCTCGAGCTGGTTCGGCTCCGGCAACATCGTGAGCGAAGCCTCGAAGATGAGCATCGGAACGTTTCTCCTCTCGGGGGGGCAAGCGCTCAGTGCCCTCGCCAGCGCCGCCGCCGCGGCCATCGCGGGCTACAAGGGCGCCCTCGAGTTCAGCGAGAAACGCGCGTTGCGCAATGGGGTCGCGGCGCAAGACAAGGCGACGAAGAAATGGCAGAGCTGTGACGCGTGCACCAAAGATCTCGAGCAGCGACGCGCTGGGCTTCCGCCGGAGCTTCAGGTCACGGCGATAGCGTTGGAAGAACAGCAAAAGGCGGCCAATGCCGCCTACGCCGACAGCCTCGATACGCGTCGTAAGCGCGACCAGTCGCGCGAGGCGTCGGTGGGCTTATGGACGGACCAGAACGAAGTGGCCCACACGCGTCGCGCGGCGCGGCTGGACGAACAATACCAACAGGAGCGCGGTCAGGCACAATCGGCACTGAGTGCTGCCCGCCGCGCCCAGGACACGTTCGCCACGACGCTCGCGGATGCGGCGAGAGACCCCAACCTGTCTCTCGAGCAACAACGGGCGATCATGGAGTACCGCGATGCGTTAGGCGCTTGCGGCAACGACTGCGATGGGCTCGCGGCCGATCAGGTGAACGCCGACAAGGAACTGAAGAAGTACCACGACATGCGGGCCGACCACTCCGACGAACACGCGTGGATTCAGTCGGCCGAGAAAACGGTCGGCGCCACCGCCGCCGTGGTGGGCGCGACCACGCAGCTGATGAGCACCATTCTCGCGCTGGCCAGCCTGGCGAAGAAGAAGGAGGCACAAATCAAGTTGACGTCGCGCTGGGCGCGTCTGAGCGGGAATCTCCGCAAGTCCGACAATGCCTCGAGGGCATCGATATCCGTCTCGCCCTCGACGCCCCTTCACGCGGTGGGCGCCACGGGCAGTGCGACCCTCTTCGGCAAAGACGTCGCCATCGAGGGGGATATGGTGGGGATCTACGCGAGCGGGACGAAGGGCCACGTGGCGGTGAACGGAAAAAAGAAGGCGACGTTGTCCGCGAAGGATCGGACCGAGGTGAGCTCGACGGACGTCACCTTCGTCCAGGGACAAGAGGTAAAGCTTCAGGGTTGGGATGGGCGAAGCAAAGGTCCCTTCTTCGTCATCAATCCCGACAACACCGGAAATCGGTTCATGCTCAAGAACCGCGACTGGACGCTCTCCGGAGACGACAAGGCCGTCAAACTCGGGAAGAACGGGGCGTGGGAGATCAAGCTCGACGACAAGGGCATCGATGCGGGGAAAAAGGACGCGGGGGAGATCGACCTTTCTGCGACGAAGGCGGTGGTGAAGAAGAAGTCGACCCAGCTTACGCTCGAGGACGAAAAGGGCGTGCTCAAGAGCAAGGTCTGCCACATCGAGGGGCAGAATACGAAGTGTAAGGTGTCGGAGAGTCAGATCACGCTCGACGCACAAGGTCGTATCAATCTCGAGGCAAAGAAGGTTGATGTGAAGGCGAAGTCGATTGCGCTCAACGGGGCCAAGGTCGACCTGGGGTGAAGGATCGAAGACGATGGAATCCTCGACGAGAGCAGCCGTGTCGCGAGATGATGCCGAGAATGATGCCGGTGACGCGTCCGTGGGGGCGAAAGCTCGGTCCCGCCTCCCCGAACGGGCGCACGAGATGGGGCGGGTATCGTCGGCGTCGCCGGCTACGCCTCATGAGCTCGTGGCCGACGGTGGCATGCGGGTACGATTGTTAGAGGGCGGGGCCGCGCTGGAGGTGCGTGACGCCGAGGGGCGGCTGCGGGTGCGGTTTGAGGGGAACACGATGGTCCTCGGCCCGGAGACGGGGGATCTGGTGCTGGCGGCGCCGAAGGGGAGGGTGATCCTTCGCGGGCAGGATGTCGCGCTGGAGGCGACGCGCGATACGGCCCTCACCGCGGGGCGGGCGCTTCGGGTGCGGGGGGGGCGGATCGAACTCGACGCCGAGCAGCTTTTCGAGCGGACACGGGACTGCATTCGGGAAGCGAAGGGCCTCGTGTTGTCGCGCGCGGGGGCCATGCGCACCATCGTGCGCGAGCGGCTCAGCTTCCGCTCGCGGCGCACGGACCTCCGCAGCGAAAAGGACACCGAAATCGACGGGCGTCGGGTGTTGCTGGGTTGAGCGAACGGCGACAACGAAGGAAGAAAGGGCACGACGAGATGGTGGCGACGATGATGGCCTCGACCAAAGGGGCGTGGCAGTACGCGACGGTGGGGCCCACCGATGTGTGCAAGACGCCGTCGCCAGCGGGGCCGGTGCCCATGCCGTATCCCAACCTCGCCATGCTCGCTTCGCTTCAGGGCGCGGTGAGCACGGTGAAGTTCTCGAAGAAACCAGCGGCGGTGCAGAGTTCGAAAGTACCCATGAGCAACGGCGACAACGCGGGCGTCGCAGGGGGGTTGAAGTCGAACGTGTTCATGCAACAGGTGACCCCGGCGAAGGCGAGCGGAAAGGTCTACGCGAAGGGGAAAAAGGTCACGTATGCGTTTGCGCCGAGCAAACACAATGGCTCCAACGCGAACACCCCCGGCCTTCAGGTTGCGCCCTCGCAGACGACCGTCTGGGTAGCCCCCTAATCGTCGGCTGGGGGCCAGCTTGGTCGGGGACCGGGGTTCAGTCGGGGGGCGGCTTGAAGTCCTCGGCGCGGGCGAGGAGGGGGTCGGTGTGGCGAAGACCCCGGCGATGACGGGCGCGGTCGAGGCGGCGGGGGTCGCGCCGGGCGCGGTGAACGTTGGCGTAGGAGAGATCGGCTTCGGCGAAATCGATGTCGTCGAGAATGGCGTGCGATAGGTCGGCGTAGGAGAGCTGGGCGCCGATGATGATGGCGCCGCGGAGGTCGGCCTCCATGAGCATCGCGCGGGGGGCGTGTACGCCGGCGAGCCGCGCGCGGACGAGCTTCGTGCGAATGAAGCCGGCCTCTTCGAGTTGAGCGCGGTCGCATCGGGCCTCGGTGAGGTCGGCGTCGACGAAAGAGGCGAACCTGGCGTCGGCGCGGCTGAGGTCGAGGCCCCGGCCCGCCACGCGCTCGAAGGAGGCGCGGAAGAGGCTCGCCCTCGCGAAGCACGCGCCTTCGAGACGGGCGTCGTCGAAGCTGCAATCGGTGAGGTCGCACCCCGCAAAAGTCAGGCCTCGGGCGTCGACCTCTTCGAAGAGCGTGGCGACGAAGGTGGTCGTCTCGTCCAGGCGCAGGGTGCGCAGGTCGGCTTCGTCGAAGGCGCAGCGGGCGCCGCGGACACCGCGCACGTCGGCGTCGTCGAGCATGGCGCCCCGAAACGAAACCCGCTCGAGGCGGCCCGCCCGGAAGTCGGCGCGGTGGAGGGTCGCGTCGTCGAACCGGCTCCGTTGTACCGCGACGGCGGAGAAGGTGGCTTCGGTGAGATCGCATCCAGACAGCGCGACGCCGTGGAGGGAAGCGGCATCCCATGTCGTTTGCCCGAGACGGCAGGCTTCGAAGGTGACGTCCGTCAGGTTTGCGCGAGCGAAGGTCGCGTGCGCGAGGTTGCCGTCGGAGAACGTCGTGTCGGTGAGCGCGGCATCGCGCAGGTCGGCGTGGGCGAAGTCGCAGCCAGAAAATTGCGATCCCACGGCGCCGGTGATGCGCAGCGGGAGGCGGCACCGAAGCCCCCGCACCGCATCGAGGCGGAGGGGGCGGTCGCCGAGGACCCCCAGGTCCATGTCGACCAGGTCGGCCCCCGCGAGGTCGCGACCGGCGTCGAGGTGGCGTTGAAGGCCTTTGAGGTCGTCGACGAACCGGGGGCCGGCGACCGGCGGCGATGACCCGTTCATGCGGGGTCGCCCCTTGTTTCCTCGAGCGCGGTACGGCTCAAGATGGCTCCGTCGAGGCGAGGTTGGTCGAGGACGGCGCCCTCGAGGTCCACTCCGTGGAGGTTGGTGTGCCGAAGGTCGGTGCGGATCAATTGGGTCGCCGCCAGGTCGGCGCCGAGGAGGTTGCTGCGACGGAGGTCGCCCTCTTCGAGCCGGGCCGTCCCGAGTTTGGCCTCGGCCAGGTCGATGCGTTGCAGCACCGCGCGGAAGAGGTGCGCGCCTTCGAGCGAAAGCGCGCGCGCGGACCCGCCACACCATGAAACTTCGGTGAAATCGGCGCCGTCCATCACGGCGCCGTCGGCGGTCAGGTCGGCGCATGAAGCGCGGCAAAGCCGTACGCCATCGGCCCGAGCCTCGCTCAAGTCCGCGCGGTCGAGGTTCGCATCCGAGAAGTCCGTGTCGTACAGCCTGGCCTCCACGAGGGAAGCTTCAGCCACGCTCGCCCCGCGCAGGCAGGCCTCGCTGAATCGTGCCCCGTCGAGCTGCGCCGCGTCGAAGCGCGCCGCCTCCAACTGAGCTTCGTCGAAGCGCGCATCGCGGCCCGAAAGTCGACGCGCGTCGACGCGCGGGGCGAAGGCGCGCTCGAAGCTGGTGCCGTTCGCGCTGGCGCCGGCCAAGACGGCGTCGTCCAGACCCGCGCCGGTGAGGTCGGCGCCGTCGAGGCGCGCATGAGACAAGTCGATCCGAGCGGCGCGAACATCGCCGAGCTCCGCGCCGCGAAGATCGACGCCATGCGCCCGCGCGTCGCTGAGATTGGCCCCGCGGAGGACCCACCCCCTCAAATCGCGCCCGTCGAAGTCGAGGCCACTGAGGTCGGCTCCGGCGAGGGTTTGCGGGTCGAGCGGTGCGGCATCGTCGGCAAGCCAGGCGCACACGGCCGCCCGGCGCAGATCCCGGGGGCCGGTGCCAGCCCCCGGGCCCGGCGGGGGGGGCGCCGTGGGGGGTCCGGCGGGAGGGGGGGGAGACGACGGGACCGCCGGGGGCAGCCCGGCGGCGATGAGGCGCGCGCGCAGGCCGCGGTTCGCATCGTCATCGTCGTCCGCGACCGCCGTGGGCCCGCCGCCTCCCTCCTCGTCCGAAGAAGCGGCGGGCGGATGGAAAAGGTGCCAGAAGTCGCGCCGTAACCCCACTGGGGCGCTGCCGGTCCCTGCGGCCGCGAGCACCCCGTACCAGGCTTCGATGCCCGTGCCGCGCGCGTCCGAGACGTCGACCACCGCCCGCCAGGTCAGCGTGACGACGAGCTCGTCGAGGTCGAAGAACACCCCGTCGAGGCGCGGTTCGAGCGCGACGAAGCGGCTCCCTCCGGCGGCCGCGTGGACGGCGTAGATGCGGGGCCACAGACCGGGCAGTTGACCTTTGATGACGCTGAAGCGGGGGTGAAGACCCTCCAGTTGGAAGCGCTCGGCGCCGCGGACGGATTCGAGTTGCTGACACCGCGGGGCCGACTGAAATGCATCGGGATGGAGGTCTTCGGCAAAATGCGGATGACGGGATGCGTACCAACGCTCGTCGTACGTGCCGAAGGCGGCGAGCCGCTGGGGCCACATCATGGGGATCGGCCCCACCCCATCCGGTCCTCCGTCACGAGCCACGATGAGGGGATGGCCATCGTCGTCTCCCGGCCCGCGGCCGACCGGATTGTGCTGTGCGTCGTGGCGACCCAGCTCGTAGCGCAAGGGAACTGGGTCGCGAGGGGCCTGGGGCGAGCGCTGGATGCGCAAACGCCGGTCGAACCCGCCGTGGGGCCGAGGTCCGAAGGCAAACCGCACCTCGTCGGCGTGCGCGTGACCCCACAGGGTCACGTCGGTTCGTGACTTGGCGGGGCTGAGGTCGAAGGGGCGGCGGAGGCCCCCCAGCGGCGGGTCGCCGTCGTGTTCGTCGCCGCTCGGCGGGAGGCTTTCGGTTCGAAGCTCGAGGGCGCCGTGGCTCGGGTCGAGGTCTAGGGTTGCCTTGGCGACGACCGTGTGAACCCAGCGCTGAGCGTCGGGGCGCCAAGGAAAGCTGGCGCCCCGGAGCGTCGCCTCGGAAAACCAGGGCACCACGTCGCTGGTCCGAGGGGGGAGGGCGGGCGGCAAGACCGTATCGTCGTCGTCGTCGTCGTCGTCGTCGTGGTCGTCGTCGTGAGCCATGTCGTTGTCCCCGAGACGCGACGACGATACTCCTGCTCCCTCAGGCGTGACCACGGCAAAGCACACATGGCCGGTTCCCGTGGCGGGGCGCGACGGCCTGCGCCTCGGAACCTTGGTCTGGCGCCATCGGTCGCAGCACTACGTGACCCTCGTGGCCAAGGCGACCTATGCGCTCGGGGCCGACGGCGGCGCACGCCCTGTCCAAGCGCCGGCGGTGCAACCCTTCGCCGAGGGCGACCATCCCCACGAGGTCCTGCCGGCGCTGGGCCAAACCGACATCATCGTTCGCCATCGCGCGAGGGCTTCGTCGACGTTGCGGCTCGCCATGTACCAGGGGGCCACGCAGACGTTGGCGGTGACCGCGGCCGCTGAGGCCATGGCGGCGCTATCGCCGGCGGCGCCCCCGCGGGCGGCGGCGCTGGCCAGGATTCGCGGCGGGCGATTGTGGCAACTCCCGGATGAATTCGACTGGGATGCCTTTCAGTCGGCACCCCCCGCACAGAGGGTCCCCTTCGTGAGCGGAGCAGAGTGGATCACGGTGGCGGGCGAGAGCGTTACGGCCCGGTTTTGCGTTCCCCTCGGTCCCCCGGAGTGGACCCTGCAGGGCGTGTCGGCGTCGCCCGTGGTCTCTCCGACGGCGCTGGATACGATCGTGCTCGACCTCGACACGGGAACGGCCACCGTCCTGTGGCGGGCCCGCATCGAGATCGAGACGCCAGCCGAACTCATCTCGATGCGCGTGGCGGCACGCATGGGGTCCTCCGGGTCCCGCCGCCCGTCGCACGACGACGAAGAAGACGAAGACGAGGCGTGGGAGCGGAGTGTGCCTGGTTCGGCGTCGGGATGGGTTCCCACCGCCGTCGCAGCACGAGCCGAGCGCGGCGCTGAAGTCCGGGTCCCGTCCATCGACCTCAGCCGCACGTTGGATGCCGATGACCACGACGTCCGCCGCGTGGGTCCGACGTTGCCCTTCGCCGCCGTCACGCCGCGCCGGCGCCGGACCCCGCCCTCGCCGCCGCCGCGCGGAGGACTTCCCTTCGTGTCGGCCCCGGCGCGCCCCCCCGAGGCGGCGGGGGCGCCGCCCGGTTCTCCCGAGGTAGGGCCGCGCCCCTCGTCACCAGCCGCGGCGCCCGTGAGCCCCGCATCACCTTGGGTCGTACCCCCCGTGGTCGAGCCCCGAATTTCGTCGTTGGCGCCTTCGCCTCCGGTCTCGCTGTCGCCCCCGGTCGCGGGGCTCGTCCCCGGCGGAGATGTCCTGACGCCTCCGACGGCGGTGTCCCCCGCGCAGCCGCTCGGCCCGAACGTCGCACCGACGCCCCCGCGGCCGCTGGAGGGCATGAACTCGGCGGTGCACCACCCGCCGCCCCCGCTCGGCGTCGAACCGCCGCCTCCCGCGCCATCTCCCTCACCTTCCGTCGTCGCCGCCTCTTTCCTCCCGACAGAGGCAGCCGACGTTCGAGACGCCCCATCGCCGCGTGATGCCGCGGGCCGCGAGGGGCAAGGGCCGCGCGATGACCGCTCCGAAGATGAACGCTTCGACCGCGACGAAGACTCGGACCCGAAGACCAGGTTGCGCCAGGAAGATCCCGACGAGGCGTTCTTCGCCACCCTCACCCGAGGGCGGGAGGAGCGGGAACAGACACGGGTCGCCGAGGCCGAGGCGCGAGGCGAGGCCGCCCAAGAACAGCGGGCGCAAGCGATCGCCGAGGAGCGCACGCGGGCGCGTCAGCTCGCCGAGACGCTGTACCGGTTTCGCACGAAGAAGTGAGCGCGAGCGGCCACGCGGTCGTGCCGCCGGATGATTGGGGTGGCCCGGGCTCCGCGCTTTGGGTAACACCCGCCTCGATGTCCCTTCGCCGCCATCGACTGCGGGCGCTCGCCGCGGACCTCGACCGCAGCCTCGGGGCCTTGGGGTTGGATCGGAGCCACCCGGCCTACGATGGCTGGCTCGACCCTGCCGGGCTCGCGGACGCGCTCGGAGGCGGCGGTACGGTGCTGCTGCGGGTTCATCCGGAGATGGGCGCCGCGGAGGAGGGATACGCGCCCACCCCAAAACCCCCGGCTTGGGTGTGCCTGGACGCGGAAGGGGGGTCGCTGCGGATCGCATCGCAGGGGGCAGACGCGGCGCCCCGGTTCGCGTCGACGGAGCTGGTTGTCGACGTCGCGGGGCCGTCCTCCGGGCCTGACGGACGGCCTCGTCGTCGGGGGGGCAAGTGGACCGCGACCCTGGTGGTGGTGACCCCGGCGTCGCGTTTGCGGGTTGCCGAAACCATCGCCGACCGGGAGCGCGTGGCGAGGGAAGCGCTGGAGCCGCTCGAAGAGGCGCTTCGACGTCGTCTTCGTCCCGTCCCGGGGTCCTCGGGGCCATCCCTTGCTCCCGAGGAGAGGGCATCCTCCACGCCACGAGCCGGTCGCCCGGAAGCGGCGCGTGCTCCGTTGTCCGCCGAGGCGCTCGCGACGTGGTCCTTACGTCGCGAGGGTGACCTCTGGGTGCTCCGCGATTACTCGAGCTTCGGCCCCCGCGAGGCGGCGCCGCGGGAGTGGGTGGGTTTTGGTCTCATGCTCGCGGGGGCGGGGGCCTGCTGGGCGATGGGAGCACGCATGGCGGCCGCGGCCGCGGGGGAGTCGGCCGCGGTGTGGCTGGTCACCGCCGCGGTGTTGTCGACGATGAGCTTCGCGATGTTTCACATCGCTCGTCACTCGTCCCGCTACCAGGAACGCAGCGAGGCGTTGATGTTTCTCGGGGCGAGTCAATTCGTCGTCGCGCCGTGGGTCAGCCGCGTGGGCGCCGTGGATGACAAACCCGAGGGCAGCTACGGCAAGGCGCTGCGCATGCGGGAACTCACCCGGGTGGCGGTCGCGAGGATAGGGCGGGGGTTCACCCTTCGACTCGAGACGACCCACGGCCCGATGGACGTCGGTGCGCTCGAGCGCGAAGACGTTACGGCGCGCTGGCGCGACGTCTTGCTGCGGGTGGCCGCGGGGGTCGCGAAGGGCTCGGTGCCCGCGGTGTCGTCGGTGCCGCCGACGGCGACGCCACCCTCGCCGCCTTCCCGCCCCGCGCGCGTCGAGACCCCATCGTCCTCGGACGGGGGTGCGCCGCCGCCGCCGCCGCCGCCCTCGGCCGCCCTGGCGTTGGTCGTTGCCTCGGTGGTCGCGGGCTGCGCGGCGACGACGAACTCCCCCGCGCCGACGACGACGAGGAGGGGACCGCCGACGGTCCTCACGACCTCGTCGTCAACGCCGCCCGCGGCCACCGTGCTCGCGTCCGGGCACCCCGTGGGTTCTCCCCCGGCGGAGACCCCGCCGCCGCGGCCGCCACCCCTCGAAAACGACTGGAACAAGGCGATGGGGGAGGCCCGGGCCCAGGGAAAGCTGCTGTTCGTGGAGGTGTGGGCGCCGTGGTGTCACACGTGTCTCAGCATGAAGTCCTTCGTGCTCCGCGATCCGGCCGTGGCGGCGCTCGGCGACGAGGTCGTCTTTGCCGCGCTCGACAGCGACCGTCCCGAGAACGCGGACTTTCTCGAGCGCTACCCGGTCCACACCTGGCCGACCCTCTTCGTGCTCGACCCGTCGGCGAGGGCGCCCGAAGAAGCGGTGTTGGGCTTGTGGCTGGGCGCAGCCTCGGTCGGTGAGGTCCGCTCGTTGGTCCGTCACGCCGGCGACGTCCGCCGCGCCGCGACGCGTCCCGACGGTCCCGAGGCCATGCTCGTCCGCGCCAAACGCGCCTACGCCGAAGGACGGTACGACGATGCGCAGCGGGCCTACGAGCGCGCAGCCGCTACCGGGGGAACCGAATGGAGGCGCCGCAGTGAGGCGCTCTTCGGCCTGCTCCAGAGTACGTACCGCGCCGGCCGATTTCGCGCGTGCGCGGAGCGGGGCGTCGCGCACGCCGCGTCCATCGAAGGGGCAGCCACCCCCACCGACTTCAGCCGGACGCTCCTGCGGTGCGCCCGCGAGGATGGCGTCCCCGTCGGGCTCACCCGTCGGGCCCGGGCGGCGGCGCGGGCGCGCCTGGAGGCGTACGTGGCCGACGTCCCCGCGGGGGCGTCGGTCGACGACCGGTCGGACGCGCTGGCTGTCCTCGCCGACGAGCTCGCGGCCGACGGTCAACAAGCTGGGGCGCGTCTCTTGTGGGAGCGCCAGATCGCCCTTCTCGAAAACGCGGCGGCGGCGGCGCCGGGGCCCGAGGTCGCGGCCACGTTCGATTACGCGCGTATGAACACCTACGTGCACTTGAAGCGGGTCGAAGAGGCGATCGCATTGCTCACCCGTCGCGCCGAACAGCTGCCCGACCGCTACGAGCCTCCCGCCCGGCTCGCCCAACTGTTGATGAAGATCGACCGACCCGCCGAGGCGCGGGCCCCCCTTCAACGCGCGATCGCGCTCTCCTATGGCCCTCGGCAGCTCAAGTACCTCCATCGTCGCATCGACCTCGAGCATGCCGTCTCGCCGCCGGATCCCGATGCCCTGGCGGCGGCCCGGGTGGCCTTTCTCACCGCCTACGACGCGCTCGATCCCGCGCGACGGCGCCCCTTCGATGCGCGCGCGCAACGGATCCGGGCGGCGGCGCCCGGCGGGCGGTGAGCTACCGCGGCGGACGGCGACGGGCCGCAAACCAGGGGCGGTACTCGGTCATCCGTTCCCGCTGCGCCGCCGGCGCGGATCGCGTACATGTGCTCCGCTCTTCGCTGTCGATGGGCGCCGCCCATCGCACTTCGACGCAATCATTGGGGTTGTAGGCCATCTCGAGCTCCCGCTGGCGGGCCACGATGTCGGCCAGACGCAAACGAAACGAGGAGCCGTCGCTACGACGGTAGGTGATATGTCGGGTCGCGAGCGTGGTCTCGAGTTCGACCTCCAGCGTACCCGCAACCTCCTGCGCGCGTTCGGGGGGGACGCCGAAACGCTCGGGTCGTCGCACGAGCGCGGCCGGGAATTCGAGCACGGTATCGAGCGCGATGAGCAGCCGCATGTCGCGTGACGGGGTCGAGAAATTCTCCCATGGTCCTTGGGTCTGAAAGATCGCGCGCCCCCGCGGCATGTCGATCGGAGGTCCGCCGCTTCGGTGTTCGGCATGGTCGTCTTCTCCGTTCTGCACCGAGACGACCCGTCGTTTCGCTTGCTCGTGAAACGCGTCGACGAGGACCCGCATCATCGTCCGGGCATCCAATGGGCGTGGATTGATGAGACGCTCGACCGCGTCGTAAAATTCGGGCTCCGCGAGGTCGTACTGCGCGAGAGAAAACTCGGAAACGCCGAACGCCTGGCCATCGAGCGCCTCGTTATCGGGCGCGCGGACACGGCCGCCGCGAAAGCTCAGGGGACGGAAGGCTTTGAAGCCGGCCCCCGCAACCGAGGTGTCGGGAGAGAAGAGGAACGAGCCCGGCCAGAAGCGACGACGGCCGATGGTGCCGTCGGGCTGGGCGTCGGCGCCGATGAGCATGCCGTAGGCGTCGTCGCCCACGCCCTGCGGACGCCATCCCGCGACGACGAACAGATGGCCGTGCGGGTCGGCGAAGATCACCCCCGGGCGCAGCGCCTCGCGGGTGAGGGGGAGGGGATAATAGTCGGTGTCGTCTTGTCGCGGCCCGGTGCGCCCGCTGCCTGAGTGCACCCCGTCGGCGATGTTGCGACGGGCGAACCTCTGGAACGCGCCGATCTCGGTCTTGGCTTCCACGCGCTCGAGGGAGTCGTACAGCTCGCGGTCGCAATAGGGAGGTCGTTCGGCAAACCCTCGGTTGCAGCGACGAAAGCCGAAAGGGAGTCGATGCTTCCAGCTGAAGTAGGCCCGCAGGAAGTAGGGGAGGTCGGCGCAGTCGGGGCGTAGCGCGAGGAGGTCGTCGTCGCCGGGAGCGAGGTGGCCGTACCAGAGGTTCATGCCGGGCGCGGTCAACAGCGCTTGCAGGTCGGGCCACGTCCGATCGTCGAAGGGGTGCTCGAAGAGCTGTTCAACCCAAACGCTGAACAGTCGCTCGTGGTGGGCATCCCAGCTCCGCCGCGGGCGCCAGACGTGGGGGCCCGCCCGCTGCACGACGTCGCCGCGCTCGTGCACGGTGCGTGACGCACACGCTTCGACGCGTCGTCCCTCGCCGATCTGGACCTGCCAGCGACCGGCCGTCGGGGCGTCGATCTGGGCCCAGTAGCCGAAGGGAGGCCCTCCGAGGCGGTGTAGGGTCGGGGACGTCGGGGCGCCGTCGGGCCCGTAGAACGTGATGCGGACCGAGCCGAGGTCGTGGGGCGAGGCTGCCACCACCCGCAGCGGAGCGCCGACGTGGGCGCGGCGGGGGCTGGTCCAGAGGCGGACGTGGTCGCCGTCGTTGCGGCATGCGTCGCCTTCGATAGGGCCCCTCATGGGGGCAGCCGGCCGACGAGCGACGACGCCCAACAGCTCGGGTCCGGGCCGGCCTCCCAAGATGGTGAGGTGGGTCATGCGCTCGAGGAACGACCGCCGTGACGTCCCCTGGCCGAGGCTCAGGTCGCTGACGCGAATGCGGTCGACGGTACGCCGGGTTTCCCCTATGTCGGCGGCGCAGCGCTCCAGGTACTCGGCAAAGGCGTGGAGTACCATCGGCCGTCCGCCGTCGTCGCGGCCGAGGTACAGCATGATGTGCCCCGGGAAGTGAATGAGAACCAGCCCCTCGGCATGGGCGGCGTCGAGGAGTCCGAGGCGCTCCGGCGTACGGACGGCAGCCGTCACGTCGACGGTCAGTTCGCCGGCCTGGCGCTGCACGGCGCTATGACGGGGGAGGTCCACCCCGAACCCTGCGAGCACGTCGAGAACGAATCGCGAGCAGTCCCAGCCGTCGCGCCCGCCCCAGCCATAGGGTTTCCCGAGGTAGCGGAACGCCTCTTCGACCACCGCCCGACGCGTGAGCGGCCGGGGCGTGACCGTGCCCGGCGGTCGGGGTCGAAAGGAAAAGCCCGTGGCGGTCGCGACGGCGATCCGCTCCGGGTCGCTCACCGCCGGTACGTGACGGAGGGCGGGGAGGACGGCCCCCGCGACGTTCAGCGGCGCATCCAAACGTAGCGTCGGACCCCGCACGAAGACGTCGGCCATCGCCACATCCGGGCCCGGTCGAGAGGGCACCAGGGGAGGGGACAGTGGGGTGTCGCGGGTCATGAAGGCGAGGGCGAAGCGGGTGCGCACGAGCCACAGCTCCGGCCCCCACGGGGAGAGGATCTTGACCGGCTCCTGGGCCCGGAGCGTCGTACAAGCGTTCCGATCGAAGTCCGACCCCGAGCGCCGCAACGGCCGGGGGTACGGTCCGCACCACAGCGGCGTGTCCGCGAGCGCCACGCGGAGCTCGTCGCGCGGCGCGGGGAGCGGGGTCGGCACCACGAAGGCGTCCCGCGGAGGCGGAGGAGCCTCGCGGTCGGCCACATAGCGACCGTCTGCCCATCGTGCGCGAAGGTAGTCGAGCCGCTCTCGGAGTTCTCGGCCGAACCGGACGGGGGACTCAGGGGCGAGCAGGTCGTAGGGCCCGATCGGCGTCGCCAAGGGGTCCGCCGCGTCGCGGGCGCGCAGCGCGGTGTTGTGGTCCTCGATGGCCCCCGCGGTCATCAGCACGGCGTCCGGTTGCGGCTGACGGGCGACCCAGAACGCTGGATCTCGGTGGCGGGCGGCGGTCCCAGGGAGATGGTCCGGCGCCGGTGCTTCGGCGGGGCACGCCGTGGCGTCGGAGGAAGACGCATCGGGAGGCGACGGGGTCGGGCCCCCGCTGGCCGGGCCCGCCGGTGCACAGGAGCCGCACCCCAGAAGAGCCGCTAGAGATGCGCCCCGCGCCGCGAGCCCAGCCCAGCGCCGCGCCGCGAACCCAGTCCACCCCCACGCCGCGAGCAAACTTCTGGCTCCCCCCGCGCGGCCGCGCGGAGACCAACGAATCGCGCGCTCACTGGGCGGCAGAAGACGCCTCGAGGCTCTCCCCGTACACGTCATCGATGACCTCGGTGAACTTCTTGTTCACCACGGAGCGCTTGACCTTGAGGGTCGGCGTCAGCTCGCCAGTTTCGATGGAAAAGGGCTTGTCGAGGACACGGAACTTCTTGATCTGCTCCACCCGCGCGAGGTCCCGGTTGACGACGTCGACGTGCCCTTGGAGCTCGGCCGTGAGCTTGGCGTGGCCCGGCAGCGCGTCCCCCTCGATCCCGTGCTCCTTGGCAAAGGCCGCGGCCTTTTCCGGGTCGAGCGAGATGAGGGCGATGAGGTACTTGCGCCGGTCGCCGACCACCACCGCCTCGCCCACGAGGAGATGGTCCTTCAGCGAGGATTCGATGTTCTTCGGCGCGATGTTCTTGCCGCCGGCGGTGATGATCAGGTCCTTCTTGCGTCCGGTGATGTGGAGAAAGCCCTGGTCGTCGAATTTTCCGAGGTCGCCCGAGTGGAGGTAGCCGTCGACGAGCGTTTCCGCCGTCGCCTCGGGGTTTTTGAAGTAGCCCATGAAGACGTTGGGCCCCTTGACCAAGATCTCGTCGTCCTCGGCAATCTTGACCTCGACGCCCGGAAACGCCGGGCCCACCGAGCCGAATTTGGTGCGCCCGGGGACGTTGAAACTGGTGGGCCCGGTGTCTTCCGACTGGCCGTAGACCTCGCGGATGACCAGGTCGAGGCCGGCGAAGAACTTGATGATCTCGGCGGAGATGGGGGCCGCGCCCGAGACGCAGACCCTTGCTTCGTCGAGCCCGAGCGCCTCCTTGACGGTCGGGTAGACCCGACCGGCGAAGAAATCGTACTTGAGCTTGAGAAATCCGCCGGGGGAGCCCCCGTGGTTGCGGAGCTCGTTGACGTCGCGCCCGGTGTCGCGGGCCCACCCCACCATCTTCGCCTTGAACCCTGTCGCCTGGGCGAGCTTCTCTTTGACCCCCGCGTAGAACTTCTCGTAGATCCGCGGCACCGCGAACAGAACCGTCGGCTTCACCTCTTTGAGGTTGTCGGCCACCTTGGGGATCGACTCCGCGTAGTAGACCTGGGACCCGGCGGTGCACGGTCCGTGAAGGGTGAAGACTTGCTCGGCGATGTGCGAGAGCGGCAGGTAGCTGAGCGTGCGGTCGCCCGGCGCGAGCTCGATCAGATCCACCGCCTGTTTGGCCGTCCACGCGAGGTTCTTGTGGCTGAGCATCACCCCCTTGGGCGGACCGGTCGTGCCCGAGGTGTAGATCAACGTCGCGAGCGCTCCCTCGTCGAGGGCGTCGAGGTGGGCCTGGAGCACATCCTCGGAGGTTTCTTCGGCGCGGGCGTTGAAGGCCTCCCAGGTGATGACCTTGTCGTGGTCGATGGCGTCGGTGCCCTTCATCGTGACGACGGTCTCGAGGTGGGGGAGTTCGTCGAGTTTCTCTTCGATCTTGTTCCACTGCTCGACGTTCTCGACGAAGACGACCTTGGCCTCGGTGTGGCCGACGATGTAAGCGACCTCCGTCGGCGAGCACGTCGCGTAGATGCCGGCGGGGACGCCTCCCGCCATCATCGTCGCGAGGTCGGCCGTCGACCACTCGGGTCGGTTGAAGGCGAGAATGCAGGTGCAGCTCGCGTCTTCGGGAGCTCCCTCGCGCTGCTTTCGACCGACCCCGAGCGCGATGAGCGCGCGCGCCGCGGTCTTGACCTCGTCGACGTATTGCTTCCACGTACTCGCTCGGTAGCGGCCCGCCTCTTTGGCGTAGTACGCGGGCGCAGTCGGTCGAACTTCGGCCTGTCGCAGCAGGCGATGGATCACGGTGTCGGCAGCCATGGTGATCCAACCGGTTACCACACCGTTTCGGGACGGTGTAGTCGAGGTAACGCCAAAGCTCCCCCGAGCCTTCCCGCAAGGTCGGGGCGCTCCGAGCCTCAAGCCCCCCGGCGACCCGCCGTTACCTTCCTCGAGACGGCGCGCCGGGCGCCCATCCCCAGCCCCCGTCGCCGACGTGGCGGGAGGTGACGACGGGGCTGGCCCGGCCGCCGACTCTTTTTTTCAGCGCCGGTTTTTCAGAGACGGCGCTTTCAGTTGGAAAACGGGTCGAACTGGGCCTGGAGGTAGGCGTTGATGACCCCGATGTTCTGGCTGTAGTTGCCCGCCGCACTCGGCTGCGCCGAGGGCGACGCGAAGAGGTTGGTCTCGCTGGAGCCGGTGGTGTCGCGCGGGATGTAGAAGAACTGCGTGTAGGCCAGCGAGGCGAACAACCCCTCGATGAGCTGAAACTTCCCGCCAAGCGCCAAACTGATGTCGTGAAAATCGAGGAGGTCCGGCCCGAGGGTACGGTCGGGAATGGCGTTGCTGTCGTAGCCGACGCCGAGCTGAAGCTCGACCTCGGGGATGACCCAGTAGCTGGCACCGGCTCGGATGGCGAAGGCGTCGTTCCAGCGGCGAGGGATGTTTACGATCACGTCGTTCGAGTCGATGTTGTCGCCTCCGGACGTATCGACGGTGCCGTCGTCGTTGATCTGGCAGGTTTGGTTGGCCCACACGCGCTCGGTGTTCACCAGGCAGTTGTCTTGGAAGAGGCTCCAACGGGTGAAGTCGCCGAAAAGGCGCAGCTCCCACCGCTGGCTCGCGCGCCATCCGACGCCGAGGCGAATGATGTCGGGCCAATTGACCTGAAAGTCGACTTCGTTGACGTTTTCTTCGGTACTGCCCGCGTTCCGGGTCGACAGGGTTCCGTCGGTGATGGCGCCGGAAAATCCGGTCGGCGCCTGGTAGCTGAGTCCGATCCGCAGGTCTTGATTGCCAAACGGGGTCACGAGCACGCCGCCACCGAGGTGAGCGTCGAGGCTGCTCGTGTCGATGAGGGTGCGGCCCTCGAGGGGAATGCTGTTCGAACCGTCGAGCACGCGCGCCCGAACCGTCTGCACCTGCGTGATCGCGACGCCCCCCGAGATTCCGACCGACACGTAGTCGGAGAAGCCGACCGCAAACGCGGCCGAGGCGTAGAGCGCCCGGAGCACGCCGTCGATGGAGTACCACCGCTGAACGCCGTCGACGGGCCCCGGGTAGCGCGGGTTGTCGCGAAAGTCATCGTTGCCGTCCCACGAGGATTGACCGCCGAAGGGCACGAAAAACGACAGGCCGCCCGCGAGCCGAACGTCCTCGGAGATGTTGCCGCCCGCGGCGGCGCCCACCATCGGGGCGGCCGCGACGTTGAAGAGGCTCGCCGTGCCATTGTTGCCTCCCGGCGGCGCGTCGATCGGCTCGGGGACTTCCTGGGGTACCGTGCAGGTGCTCGCGTCTGCGCCTCGGCCGCACCCGGGCGGGGCCGCGCGTTCGTAATTCGCCGTCCGCCAGGCGACGTTCACGTCGAGAAACAAATCGACCCCGCTCAGCATGCCGAGGGCGCCGGGGTTGTAGAAGATGCTCGTCGCGTTGACGTCCATCGGGGTGCCGCGCTCGCCGCCGAAGCGGGCCGTAGAAAGACCGCTGGCGTGCGCAGGCGCGGCTCCGAGACCCACGCCCCCGCCGATCAGCATCGCCCCGAGCATCCCGCGGAGGGCCACCGAACGAGCCCGGCCAAGCCTCGGGTTCGCTCCACGCCAGTTCGTCGATAGACGGTTCGCTTTCGTGTTCGTTCGCATCATCGTGCTCGCTGCTGCTGCTCGTGGCATCTCGGCGGGGACTTCTTCCGTGGGGGCAGGGCCGACGCTCATAGCGGCATCGCCGTCGTGCCCTCACAGTCGACGACCGGAGGTTCGGGGATGGTCCCGCCGTCGAGGCGTTGAAACGCGAAGGTGCCGTCGAGGTCGAGGGTTAGAGGCGCGGTGACGTTGGCGACGAAGGTGCCGCAGAGAATGCCGGGCTCGTCGCGGCAAAAGGCCGCGGTCAAGGTGGCTTGGACCGTCAGGTTGTTGGGGCTGATCGGATTCGTGTCGCCGGGCACGAGGGCGTCGACGAGCTCGAGCGTGGTGGTTCCGTCGTCTTCGATCGCAAACGGACCGAACGTCTGCACGGGGACCGGATCCCCCTGGTCGGTCTCGGTGACGACCGTCGTTCGGTCGACCGCACTGATCGCCGTCAACTCGATGGTCACCTCGGAGCCGTCGGTTTGCACCTCGGCGGTGAAGGGAGCCGGCGCCATGGAGATCGAAGGCAGAAGAGAAAAAAAGTAGTCGCCCGACTCCATCGTCGTCGGCACCTGACCGACACAGAGGTCACCCATCTGTATCGGCCCGATGACGTCGGTGCGCTCGCCGAAGGCATCGAACTGCCCCTGCGGGTCGGGACACCCGGTCAGGCCGACGACCATGCCCGCCGCCACGGTCGGGCCGACGATGCGGCGCCACGCGCCCGAAGATGCGGGCCGCGGGGCCGCGGCGGGGTCGCCATCGAGGCGTTTTCGACGCGACGGACCGAAAGAAGACGGAAAAAACGACGTTCGAAGCTTCATCATGGGCTCGCGCGCTCCCGCGAGGCCTGGCGGCGGCGATGCGTACCGACACGCAGCGGTCACCTCCCGGAAACGGAGCCGACGCTAGCACACCCCTGCCCGGCCACGGCGCCGATTCCTACGTTGCGCGGCAGACGCGCGTCGTGGCGTCGGGTCAACCGGCTTCGCGCATCTTGGCCCGCGCGGCGAGGCTGCGTCGGACCTGCGGGGCGACGTCCCAGGCCAAACGCGCCGGGTCCAGCTCGCCCCCCTGCGGATGGGCGCCGGGGAGGGGAACCACGGGAACGCCGAGGGCGGCGAGGCGTCGGGCGAGCTGGGCCCCGTCGGAACTGGCGCGAAAGGTCGTGGGGCCCGCCACCACGCAGTCGAGCCGAGGGCTGACCCGCTCCAGTGCCCCCCGAGCATGCCGTACGAGGTCGACGGTGGTCGCGAGCTGACTCTGCAACACCGCGACCATGACGCTGCCGACGGGCGGGTCGGGGTGCAGCAAGAGCACCCGTGCGCGTCGGCGGGTGCCCGTGGGAAGGTCGGCCGACTGGCGACGCTCTTGTGTCTTCGAGACCGCTCGGTACACGGCGCGCTTGAACGTCGGTACGTCGAAGGGATCGGATACGAAACGCGCGCCCAGAGACTCGGCGTACGCGACGTCGGTGGCCGTGGGCGAAACCACCACCGTCGTGAGTCGGTTTGCGGTCGGTCCCGCGGCGACGCGGCGGAGAACCTCCGGGGCGAAGCTCGGAGGGTGAATCACGAGCGCATGGGCGAGGACGAAGTTCGCGCGCAGCACCGCCTCCGACAGGTCGAAGATGTGCTCGACCCGGTATCTGCGAGGATTCAGCGCATCCATCATCCGAACGGCGACGTCGGGATGGTCACACGCGAGAATGACGCGAGGTCGGGCCACGCTAGGAATATACTCAGGCCCACGCGAAAACTGTCCTGCCTCCCACAATTATGTACGACCCTTCCATTCAGTGTCAGCCTTCACCCGACGTCGATGCGGCGGGGCGGCGGCGGCGGCGGCGCCCGCGGTGGCGACGGTGGGGCCTGGGCGCGGCAGCGGCGGTCGCGGTCTCGCTGGGGGGACCTTCCACGTCCCTCCTTTTCGACGGTCTGGCGTGCGCGCATGCCCACGGTCGTTTTCCGCTCGCGGGTCAGGTTGCGGTCGACCCCAACGACCCCCTCCGCGTGTTCGTGCGGACCACCTACGGGATGCTCGTCACCGAGGATGGCAGCAATTCGTGGGCCTGGATTTGCCCCGAGGGACCGGGCTTCGACGCCGACCTGGAAGACCCATCCATCCTGGTCGCGGGCGACGGCAGCATTCTCGTGGGTACGTTCAACGGTCTGTCGCGTGCGCCCGACGTGTGCGCGTTCACCGACGCGACCGGTACGCCGTCGGATGCGTTTTTCGTCGACGTTCGCCGCGGCTCCACGCCGAGCGTCATTCGCGCGATCAGCAGCAACGGAATTGGACCTGACGCCTTCGACGTGGCCGTTTGGGCTTCGAGCGATGACGGCGCGAGCTTCAGCCGACTCGGCACGGCGCCGCCGGCGGACGTGCTCGCGCTGACCTTGGGAACGAGTCGCGCCGATGACGACCGGATCTACATCAGCGGCCGAGGCGGAACCGTGACGGACGGCTACGATGCCGTCGTGCTGCGAAGCGACGACGCGGGGGCGACCTGGCAGCGCTTCATCGTCCCGGGGGGGGACGAGCAGACCCTCCCGTACATCGGGGCCGTCGACCCGGTGGACCCCGATATCTTCTACGTGGGCCTCGTGCGCATCGATCAGGACCTTGGCGTGACCTACTACGGGCTGCTGGTTACCCAGGACGGGGGCGCTTCGTTCACCGAAGCATTCACCCGGGAAACCAACATGCCGGGGTTCGCCCTGTCACCCGACGGGACGCGCATCGCCATCGGAGGCGCCGACGAGGGCCTGTGGACGGCCGACGCCAGCACGTTGGACTTCACGCAGGTCAACGACGCGGTGGTCCGCTGCCTCACGTGGACCGAGTCGGGCCTCTACGCCTGCACGGACCAATTCGTGGATGGCTTCAACCTCGCCGTCTCGACGGACGAAGGTGCAACGCTGACCCCCCTCAGCATGCTGTCGTCGCCGTGCGGACCGCCCACGTGCGACGCCACGACGCCCACCGGGGAATTTTGCCCGGCGGAGTGGGTCATCGAGCGCCTCGAGCTGGGCGCCACGACCTGTGACGACGGCGAAGGAGGCGGCGGCGGCGGCGCGATGTCTTCCGGCCAGGGCGGCAGCGGTGCCGGCACGACCGGCCCGCCCGGTGGGAATCCGAGCGCTCCATCCCCGGGCGGGTGTGGTTGCCGCGTCGCTGTGGGTGCGCCGTCGTCGCGGAGCGGGGCCGTCGCGCCGTGGGCGTGGCTCCTCGGCTTGGCGCTGGCCCGGCGTGGTCGGAGGCTGCCCCGGGGCCGACCACCTCGCTGAACCGCTTTTCGCTGGCCTTTTCGGGGGCCTTTTCGGCGACGGGCGTCAGTCGCGCTCCGGACGGGGGGTCCGCATCGTGACGAGTTCTTCCGCCGAGCTCGGATGCAGTCCGATGGTGCGGTCGAACTGCGCCTTCGTCGCGCCGCATTGCAGCGCGACGGCGACCGCCTGAATGATCTCCGGACCGTCCGGGCCCACCATGTGCACGCCGACCACGCGGTCGCTTTCGGCCGCGACGATCATCTTGATGAACATGCGCTCGGAGCTTCCGCTCAGGGTGTGCTTCAGGGGTCGGAACTCACTCGTGAAGACCCGAACCGCGCCGTGGGCGACCCGCGCTTCTGCTTCGGTGAGGCCGACCGTGGCCAACGGGGGCATCGAAAAGACCGCGGTGGGGATGTTGGCGTAGTCGACCGTCTGGGGTCCCCCGTCGCCGAACAGGGTCTCGGTCAGCGCCATGCCCTCCGCGATGGCGACCGGCGTCAGCTGCACGCGGTCGGTGACGTCACCGATGGCCCAAATGCTGGGAACGTTGGTGCGGTAGTGCTCGTCGACGACGATCGCACCCCGCGCGTCGAGGGCGACCCCCGCCTCGCCGAGTCCGAGGTTGGCGGTATTGGGCACGCGTCCGATGGCGTAGAGCGCGGCATCGACGGTGATGCTCTCCTCGTGAGACAGCATCGCATCAATGGCGCCGTGCGGACCGTCGCTGAGATGCACCACCTCTGTGTTGAGGTGCAATTGGATGCCCTTTTTCCGGATCTCCTCGCAGAGAAACGTCCGCACATCGTCGTCGAACCCCCGCAACGGGTGAGGTCCGCGGTAGGCCAAGGTCACCTCCGACCCCAACCCGTGAAAAATGCACGCCATCTCGAGCGCGATGTAGCCGCCCCCGACGACCAGCATCCGCCGGGGGAGCTCGTCGAGGTAAAAGACGTCGTCGCTGATCCACGCGCGTTCGGTGCCCGGCTCGGTGGGGCGGACCGGTTGGCCGCCGGTAGCGACGAGGATGTTCTCGGCGCTGTGCCGTTGGGTGCGTCCGTCGGCGTAGGTCACCTCCACGCAGTGAGGGTCGACGATCCGCGCCCGCCCCTCGTGGAGCTCGGCTCCGGCGCCCTCCAGGAGCCGCCGGTAGATCCCGTTGAGACGTTCGATCTCGCGGTCCTTGTGGTGGCGGAGCGTCGCCCAATCGAAGTGAGGCGCCCCTTCCGTGGTCCAGCCGAAACCCGCGGCCTCCTCGACTTCGTCCCGGAAGTGGGCGGCGTAGACGAAGAGCTTTTTCGGCACGCACCCGACGTTGACGCAGGTGCCCCCGAGAAAGCGGCTCTCCGCGATGCCGACGCGCGCGCCCCGGGCGGCGGACATGCGACTGCAGCGGACCCCACCCGAGCCCGCGCCGATGGTGAACAGATCGTAGTCGTAGGCCATGGTGTGCTCTCGATGCGAAAAAATTGGGGCGCGGCCGCCGTGCCCCCACCGTGTTTGCGTCTCGCCGCGCCGCTTTTTTACCGGGGACCTTCGACGATGACGAACGTCACGCCTTCTTCATCGTCGTCTCCGGCTTTGGCCGCGCCGCGGGCGTTGAGGCGTTTGGCGTCGGTCCCCTTGGCGACGAGGTACGCCTTCACCGCCTCGGCGCGCTTCTGGGCGGCGGCCGCGTCGGTGCCGCCGGTGTAGACCACATCGATCTTCATCATCGAGACCCAATTCTTCAGCCCGTTCGCCAGCGCGCGCAGGGCCTTGGCGCCCTTGTCGTCCTTGATCGTGCCGTCGGCCGCGAAGGCGATGTCGGCGCGAAGCGTGATCTCGTCGCGGGTGATCTTCACCAGGGAAGACTGCAGCTCCGAGCACCCGTCGAAGTCCCGTTCGTCGTTGTACGATTCGGGCACCTGGTCGCACCGGTCGACGTCGTCGGCGATCCCGTCTCCGTCTTCGTCCTCGCCCACGTCGGGGCAGCCGTCTTCATCCTGGAACCCGTTCTTGGTCTCGGCCGCATCGCCGCACTCGTCGCTGATGTCGGGGACGCCGTCTTGGTCGTTGTCGGCGTCGAGACACCCGTCGAGGTCCTCGAACCCATCTGCATCTTCCATCGCCCGCGGACCATCGACGCACTTGTCGAGATGGTCGGGCACGAAGTCTCCGTCCGCGTCGGGGCAACCGAGCGCATCCGGCCGGCGCATCTTGCCGGGGAGGGTGGGGCACTTGTCCTGTTCGTCGAAGAATCCGTCCTTGTCGGTGTCGGCGACTTCGTCGGGGCACCCGTCGTCGTCCTGGTACCGATTTTCGGTCTCGGGCTCGAGCGGGCAGCGGTCGACGAGGTCCGGGATCTTGTCTCGGTCGTAGTCGAGCTCGGCGCAGCCATCCTCGTCGGCGACCCCGTCGAGATCTTCCGCGTCGGTGGGGCACTGGTCCGAGGTGTCGGGAATGCCGTCGCCGTCCTCGTCGGAGGCGCCTCCGCCGTAGTAGAACCCGAGCCCGACCATGCCGCGGGCGAGCGGCACGCCGACGCCCTGCAGGACCCCGGCGCCCCCGGCGGCGGTGATGACGAGCCGGCCGTCGAGCGGGGTGATCTGAACGCCCCCGTCGACTTCGAGGGCGTTGCTGCCGTTGACCGTCGAAAACACGGTGGATCCGAAGCCCTCGGCGATGACCTTGAACAGCGGATGGACGCGGTACCCGAGGCCCACCCCGTATCGAAGTTCGGGGCCGAGGGTCGTGTTGCCGAGGGTGCTGTTGCTCTTGAACACGCCGCGCAGGTTCGCCGCGGCGGTGAAGTCGTCGTACTTGAAGTCGAAGATGGCGCGCACGCCCCCGGTGACCGGAGAGTCGTTGCCGATGTAGCTGTTTTCGGCGGAGAGGGTGCCGAAGGGGCCGGCGATGTCGGCTGCGGCCGCGAGGACGATCATGTCGTCGGGGCCTCCGAAGACGCGGAACTTCCCCTCCAACATCGCGTCGCCGACGCCGAACGTCGAGATCCCGTCGGCCGAAGCGCCCCCGGTGGTGGGGTCGAGGCCGTCGCCGACGACGAAGGCCATGGGGACGCGGACGCCGATCTGGACCCACTCTACGGGGGTAAAACTGCCCATGAGGTTCCAGGTGAACATGTCCTGAACCACGGGGACGTCGGTGGTGTTCTGTGCGTTGGGGGCGTCGCAATCGGTCGCCGAGATGCAACTCTTCACCACCAGCGGCTCGCGCTGGTAGTCGAACATCGCCGAAACCCCCCAGTCGAGCTCGCCCGCGGTGCGCCCTCCGGCCACGGAAAGGTAGTTTCGGGGCCCGATCGCCGGCTCGAAACGCTGCACGGAGAACTCGCCGTCGACGGCCGAGGCCTCCTGTGCCCCCGCCGACACGGAGACGGTGAGCACGCCGGCCGCGACGAGCAGCGCCGGCGCCGTCTTCGTCCTCCGAGGCGCACCGCGTCCCGGTTGAAGGTGATCTGTCGTCGGGCCCGGGGTGGATTCGATGCGCATGACGGGACAGTCCGTGATGGACCGTTCTACCCTGACTGTACGTCTGCAGGAAAGCGGCAGACGATGGGGGTCGACGTCGCGTCTTGCTTCGGGCATGACGCCCCCGTGCTGGGCCCAGGACCATCGCGGACGAGCCGCATCCGTCGTCATTTCGCGGGGTTTGCGAAAGGCTCGAGCCGACTGGGGCGCGCGGGACGGGGCGGGACCGGGACGGGGCCGGGGGTGACGAGGCTGGGGGTGGCGGGGCTGGGGGTGGCGGGGCTGCTGGCGCTGCTGGCGGCCACGCCCGGGACCGCGGCGGCCCAACCGGCCCCTGCGCCACCTCCCGAGGCCCCAGCCCCGGACACGCCGCCCCCGGCGGGCGATGCGCCGCCGGAGGGCAAACCCGACGACGCGCCGCCGCCCCCGGCCCCGGGAGACGGCGAGGACCCGCCCTCGCCCCCGCCCGCACCATCCCCCGAGCCCGAACCGCCCAGCTCGGATGAAGCGCCCCTCATGGGCGACAACCCACCGCCGCCGTCGCCTTCCGCCCGGCCGTCGCCTCCTGACCCGCCGTCTGCGCCCCCTGATGCCGCCGCAGACGACGACGACCCTCCCGTCGACCCGGAGGAGGCTCCCGTCGACGCGGACGATGAAGGCGGGACGCGTCCCGCCAATGGTGCCTACGCCCAGCCCACGAGCGAGGTGTACGCGGAGGATTGGTGGCGTCTATCGCGTCCGACCTTCGAACTGCACGGGTTTTATCGGGTCCGGTCGACGTTTCGTTCGAACTTCGATCTGAACCGCGTCGACACCGAGTCGCCGATTTGGCCCATCGCCCCCGGCAACGACTACCGCGGCCTCGATGGCAGTCCGCGCGAGCTGGTCCTGTGCGGCGGCGACCCCGACAACCTCGAGCCCTGCGACAGCGGGGTGCAGGCGGGGGCCGACATGCGCTTTCGACTGAACCCCGAGCTGCACATCAGCGACAACATCCGCGTCCGCGCCCAGCTCGACCTGCTCGACAACATCGTCCTCGGCTCGACCCCCGAAGGCTACGCCAACGCCCCCGCGCCGGGCGGTGGATACCAGGTGGTGGCGCGCGGCGGTTACGCGCCGGTGGGGGCGCTCACCAACACCCAGTGGGCGCCAGTGTCGGGGGTGAACAGCACCACCGACTCGATCGTCGTCAAGCGCGTTTGGGGCGAGTACGCGACGCCCATCGGCCAACTCCGATTCGGACGCATGCCCTTTCACTGGGGCATGGGCATGCTGTTCAACGCGGGCGACGACGTCGACGGCGACTGGCAGTCGACGGTCGACCGGCTCCAGGTCATCAGCGGCATTCGGAGTTGGGACCTCTACTTCTCCGCCACCTGGGACTTCGCCAACGAGGGACCGAACGCGAGTCTCGTGGGGCCCCGACTCCTCGAGCAACAGGGGCAGAACTACGACCTCGCCCAGCAGGACGACGTCAACCAGTGGGTCTTCTCGGTGTTTCGGCGCGTGGGTGACCCCGTCGCCAAGGCTCAGCTGCGCGATGGCAGCCCCGTCATCGAGGGGGGGACCCAAGTCGTCTACCGCAACCAACAGCTCGCCGCCGACGGGACCGGCACCGGCAGCGACCCCTCTCTCGACAACATCGACGTCGCCGGCAGTTTCGTCCGGCGCGGCGCCGAATACGTCGTGCCCGACGCGTGGTTCCAGTTTCGCTACGACACCTTCCGCTTCGAGATGGAGGCGGCGATGGTGTGGGGCAGCCTCGAGAACACCGGCAACACCCCGGGGGAGAGCAACTTCGACAACCCGCTCCCCGGCGGCGACGACGGCTGGAACGTTCGTCAATTCGGCATCGCGACCGATGCCACGATGACGTTTCTCGACGACAAACTCCGCGTTGGCCTCAAGTTTGGGTACGCGACCGGCGACGAGGACGTCGAGGGGCTCGAGCCCACCGCCAACGGCGTGCAGCCTCAGCTCACCAACGACCGCACCTTCTCCACGTTTCGCTTCAACCCCAACTACCGCGTCGACCTCATTCTGTTTCGAAACCTGCTGACGCGGGTGCAAGGCGCCTACTACTTCCGGCCCACCGTCGGTTACGACCTGATCCGTGACCCCGACGGGCAGAAGGTGGGGGCCGACGCCGCGGTGATTTGGAGCCGCGCCAGCGAAGCGATTCAGACCCCGGGCAACGCCGACGATCTCGGGGTCGAACTCAACTTCCGCCTCTACTATCAGGCGAAGGACGGGGTGCTCAACGACGACCCCGACCAGATGGGCGGGTTCTTCACGTCACTCGAGTACGGGGTGCTTTTTCCCCTCGGCGGCCTCGGATACCTCGACGAGCAAGAGGCGGAATTCAACGCCACGTTCGACCCGGACTTGGACATTGCGACGGCGCAGACGGTCCGATGGTTTCTCGGGATCTTGTTCTGATCGGCGAGCGCGCGATGGCGAGCAGGAGGAGTCGCGGGAGCGTCCCTCGTCGTCGGCGACGGCGAGGCAGAAGAGAACCGGCGTCACCCGCGGTGGCCGGGACTCGGGCGTCGCGCTTCTGGGCGGCGGCCGCGATCGTCGCGGGGGCGGTCGTCGGTCCCGATGTGGCGTGGGCGGCCGATGACGACGACGACGACAACGTAGAGGCGGGCGAGGATGCGCCCTCCGAAGGGGCGACGGAAAAGGAGGACGGGACGGACGAAGGCTGGCTCGAGAGCACCTTCGCCGACGCCCAGGCCGACGACTGGTTCACCCTCGCCCGCCCCGTGGTCGACATCGACGGCTACTACCGGGTTCGGACCAATCTGTTCTCCAACTTCGACCTCGGTCGCGTTCGGAGCGGTGGTACCACCGCCCCCACGCTGTGGCCCACCCCGCCGAGCGACAGCTTCACCGACCTCGACGGCAACCCGCAGTCGGTGCTCGCCTGCGGGGGGCCGGGGCAGCTCGAGCCCTGCCACAGCAACACCCAAGGCGGGGCCAACATGCGGCTCCGGGTCGAGCCGAGCATCTCCGTCAGCGACAACGTGCACGTCTACGCCCAGCTCGACATGCTCGACAACGTGGTTCTGGGCAGTACGCCTGAGGGCTACGTGAATGCCCCGGCCCCCGGCGGCGGCTACCAGGTCGTGGCGCGCGGCGGCTACGCCCCATCGGGCGGGTTCACCAACACCACCTGGGCGCCGCAGTCGGGCATCAACAGTGCGCAGGACGCGATCGTGGTCAAGCGCGCGTGGGGTGAGTACCGCTCGCCGATCGGCAAGATCAGCTTCGGCCGCATGGCCAACCACTGGGGGCTCGGGATGCTGTTCAACGGCGGGGACGATTACGACGCCGATTGGCAGACCAACGTCGATCGCCTGATGTTCACCTACGCCTTCGAGCGGCTCGGGCTTTACCTTTCGGCGGCGTGGGACTTCGGGGCCTCGGGCCCGAGTTCGTCGGTGCTGCACGGCGAGACGGGCGAGGTGGGCGACGACACCGAGCTCGGCGCGAACTTCTTTGCCGAGGGCCCCCGCTTCGACCTGTCCAACCAGGACGACCTCGCCCAATACACCGCGATGGTCGTTCGCAAGGAGCACCCGTCGGTGGCCCGACGGAAGCTCGCGCGAGGGCTGCCCGTGATCGCCACGGGCGCGTACTTCAGCTACCAGACCCAGCTGCTCGCCAACGAGACGACGGATGCGGACACGGGCGCGAGCCTCACCCAGTCGCCGGGCAACATTCAGGAGGGGCTCGTACGTCGGGGCTTCGAGGCGGCGACCGGCGATCTGTGGTTTCAGCTGCGCTACCTCGGCTTTCGGGCGGAGGTGGAAGCGGCCTTCATCTACGGGTCGCTCGAGAATACCCAGCGCGAAGAGTCCGACTTTCAGAACCTGCGCGACCCGTTGAACGACGGCTGGCGGATCCGGCAGTTCGGGCTCGCGCTGGAAACGGAGTACCGGACCCTCGCCGACCGTCTCGGTCTCGGCTTCGACTTCGGCATCGCGAGTGGCGACTCCGACGTCGCGAACCTCGAGCCGACCGTGAGCGGCAGCACCGACTCTTCCGTGGAGCGGCAACTCACGGGCGACCGGAACTACAGCACCTTCCGCTTCAATCCGAACTACCGCGTCGATCTCATCCTCTTTCGCAATCTCCTGACCCGGGTTCAGGGCACCCACTACTTCCGCCCTCACGTCGCCTACGACTTCATGCGCGACCCGGACGGACAGCGTCTCGGCGGGGAAGCGACGGTGATTTACAGTCGTGCTTCGACGGCGGTTCAAGCTCCCGGCAACAGCCGCGACCTGGGGGTCGAGGTCGACCTCAAGCTCCTCTACCAGTTGAGTCCGGGGCGCGCGCCGTCGATGGGCGTGCGGGAGATGGGGGGGTTCTACACCTCCCTCGAATACGGGGTGCTCTTTCCGCTGGCGGGCCTCGACGTGCTGCCCGGTCAGGAGCGCGCGCGCGTGGCCGCCACTGGGGGGGACACCATCGGGTTGAGCCCGGCGCAGATGATCCGCTGGTACCTGGGCATCTTCTTCTAGCCATGGGCGAGCGTCCGGAGGAGCGCGCCTCCGCGTCTCGCGACGATGATGAGGTCACGACCCGTCGCCACGATCTCGGCGTAAGGGAAGCGATGACGGTCGTCGCATGTCAAACGGTGGCGCTCGCCGCCGCATGGGGCGGTGCCACCTACGCGCAACGCTACCAGCGTGACAACGAGCGCACCCTCACCGATCGGGTGACCGACATGGCTCGGGTGGTGGCCGACGCCGAGCGGGTGGCGACGGGCGACCTTCGGGCCGAAGAACATACCTCGGGCGTGATGCGGAGCATGCTCGTCGGGTTGCGACGTGTTCTGCGCCAAGGCCTCGACAACGGGCGGGCGGTCGCGCGCTCTGCGCAGGCGGTGGAGGCACGGTCCCGCCGGCAGGTCGAGGTGGCCGAAACCCAAATGACGGCGGTGGAGGAGACCCGTCGCGTGGCGGAGCGCCTCGGGCAAGCGACCGCCACCATCACCTCGTCGGCGGAATCGGTGCTCGAAGATGCACGCGCCACGGTAGCGACCCATCGGCAGGTGCGCGCGCTGGTGACGCGATTGGCGGCTCGGGAGCAGCGGATCTCCGAGGTCCTCGACATCATCAAGACGGTGGCCCGAAAGGCGGATCTGATCGCCCTGAACGCGGCGCTGGAGGGCGTGCGGGCGGGCGAAGCGGGACGGGGCTTTCGCCTCGTCGCCCGCGAACTGCAGACGCTGTCCGGCACGACCACCGAGAACGCCGGCCGGGTGAAAGACATCGTGGGTGAGATCCGACAGGCGACCGAAGAGACGGTGGTGACGATCGAACAGGCGACGCAGCGAGCAACGTCGACCATGCGCTCGGCCCAGCGCATCGCCACCATGGCGGAAGCGCAGGCCGAGGGGGCCGCCCGGGTCACGGCCGCCATGCGCGAAATCGAGGGATTTACCCGGGGCTTCACCGAAGGAAGCCGCGAGACCCTGGCGGCGATGCACCGATTGACCGAAGACTCCGAAACCCTGGCCGAGGCGGTCGAAGCGTTCCGCCTTTGATCCCGCCCGACGGCGGCAGCCCGTCGGGGCCCCATTTCCGTCGGGCGCTCGGTCTTTCGGGTACACTTGGCACCATGGTGGGAAGCGAGAGGGTTCGGGTCGCTACCGTCCTCGTCGTCGTCGTCGCTGCGGCTCTGGGGATGGCCAGCGCTTGCACGGGCGGGGAAGGAGCGGGCAACGAGACCGGGAGCGGCGCCGGAGCCGGTGCCGCGACCGCCGTTTCCACCGGAGGCCTCGGCCCGGGGGGAAGCGGGGGGGGCGCCGGAGCAGGCGGCGACGGAGACGCGCCTCCGGCCGCCGACCCCTACGGCTGTGACGAGACGAGCGTGTCGACGGACGCGCTCGGATGGCAGCCCGGCGCGGACGTCACCTCCGAGCTGACGTCGATCCTCGCCACCCTCGAGACGGGAGCCACGCTCTGTTTCGATGCGCTCTACGAGGTGTCGCCGCCGGCGGAGACCATCGAGATCCCCGACGGCGTGGTCCTCTCCGCCCAGGTGGGCGGGGGACTCCGGGTCCGTGACGTCCCCTCGCTCCCGAACCGGGGGCTCTTTTCGCTCGGCGAGGGCGTCGTGCTCGACAACCTAACGATCATCGACGAAGGCGAGCTCACCGGCGACGACGCGGCGACGGTCAACAACCGTCGTCTGCTCCTCTGCGACGGGAAAACCAACATCGTGCTGCACCACGTGGCGATCGACGTCTACACCAAGGAGCACCTGCGCATGGTCGGTTGTCGCGACCTCCGGGTCACCGGCAGTTCGTTTCGGCACGGGTATTTTCAGCTCCTCGTCGGCGCCTCGTCGGGACTCACCGTGGAGACCTCCCTCTTCGCCGACAGCGCGGGGGATGGAATCAAGACCGGGTTCACCAACGATGGCGATGTGCACGACATCGTCGTCCGCGACAGCGCGTTCGAAGGCCATGCGCGCGACGGTATCGACACCACCGGCGGCTTTCGGGACAGCCTGGTCTCTGGGTCCGTGTTTCGCGATTCGTTCTCGGGCCTCGACATCAAGACGATTTACGAAAACGAAAAGGACACGCAGTTGCCGTCGTCGAATCGCAACATCCGCATCGAGAATTGCGAGTTCATCGATACGGGGAGCGCGGCGGTGGTCATCACCACGCTCGATCGCGTCACCCCCCAACACGTCACCGACGCCAATGCGGCGACGGCGTTGGCCCACGACGTGACCATCACGGACAGCATCATCGAGAAGACCGACGGAGGGAACTTCGTCCAGGCCTTTCTCGTCAAGGATGGGCACGGGATCACGTGGTCCAACCTCCAACTCCTCGGCGGCCTGCGCGAAGCGCGCATCTACGGGAACGACGGGTCGCCGCCGCGCCCGACCCTCAACATGACCAACTGGAACGTCGGCGGCGACGTCGTCGAAGGCCCGAGCCGAGGGCCGACGTCGCATCGCCCCTTCGATGTCGTGGGCCCGCGCTGAGGCGCGTGCCGCGGCTGGAAATCGTCGGGTGACAGGCCTTGGTATCGAATCCGCGGTCATCCGTGTGGCCGCGGTCGGGATGCTCCTCGGCGGGGGCGGCTGCGGGCGCGGCGCGACGGCCGTACCCCCTCGGGCGCCGACGAACATCACGGCGCCCACCGACGAAGCGCTCCGCGATGCGGCGCAGGAGGCGGCGCGACGCGGCGACTATGGCTTTGCCCTCCGCGCCTTCGAGCGCTTGGGCGACGCGGCGCGCGCCGAGGCCATACGCGGCCAACGCAAAGCCGCGGGCCGCACCGCCCCGGTCCCGAGGGGCCCATGGCTCGCCGTGCGGACCCTCGTGTTGGCGGCCGAGGTGGCGGTCGACGGCGACGAGGCGATGCCCGCGCCACGGTTCGTGTCGCTCGCCCCTGGCCGCCACGAGGTCGCGATCGAGGCCGAGGGGTACGAGACCAGCCTCGCCGTCGTGAAGCTCGAGGCGGACGACGTCTTCGTCGTCGACGCCGAGCTGCGGCCCGCGCCCGCTTCGCTCGACCTCGGGGTGGACGTCCCCGATGGGGTCGGCGTCTACGTGGACGGTGCCTACATGGCGACGACGCCGTTGGCCGAGCCGCTCCGTATCGAGGGGGGCCCACACGACGTGGTCGTGGCGGCGAACGGCCGTGAACCCTTCGAGACCCGCATCGCGCTCGAGCGTGGGGAATTTCGCCTGCTGAAGCCCCACCTTCCGGTCACCGGGCAGCGGATCGGGGCCATCGCGGCGCTCGTCGCCGGCGGGCTCGGGATCGGCACCTCCATCGGGACGGGGTTGGCGGGCCAAGCGGGGACCTTCGACGATGCCACGAAAGACACGCTCTTTCGCGTATCGACCGGGACCGGGGTGGCTGGCTTTCTCCTCTCGTTCGTCGGCGGCGCGCTCTTCGTCTTCGACGCCCCGGACGTCGACGTCGTCTCGGGCCCCGGGGACGCGGGCGTCGGGGCGCGCGCCCGGTTCTAGCGAAAGCGATGTGGGGTGTAAGCGCGAGCGCGAATCGCACGTTTGGATGGTATGACCGCCAAACGACAGGTCCCGACGACACGGATCGGATGGATGATCGGGGTGTTCGCGGCCGGATGCCTGACCGCATCGACGGCCTCCGCGTCGCCCGCCGCCCACTTCTGCGACGCCAACGATGCGCTCGCGAAAGCCATCGAAGCTTCCGACGCCATCGCGGTGGCCGAATTCGTGGCGGGACACGACCAGCGCACCGAACTTCCCGACGGGCAGTGGTCGGGTCGACCCTGTCCTCGGTCCGAGGTGCGGTACCGCCGCGCCTATCGGGTGCAGCGGGTGCTCCACGGGAAGGTTTTCGACGCGGAGCTTTCCCTCGAAGCCACGTGTCGCAATACCAACCCCCCGGGCTATCCACGATGCCGGGTTCCGCTCATCCCTCCAAAAGGGAGCCAACGGCTCATTTTTCTCCGCCGGGGTGAGGACGGGCAGTGGTCCTCGATGACGCCGCCCGACCGAATGTGGGGCGCCCCATCGGCCTGCCGGGCGGACCGTCCGACCGAAGAGGTGCTCTCCGCGCACCCTGAAGTGCATCGCCTGGCGCGTGAGGGCCTCTTGGCGCCGATGCAGGGCTTTCGTCCGGTCGCCGCCGATGCCGAGGACGACGGCGGGGCCGCGCCGGGCGACCCCGCCGTCGACGGCGATGCCGATCCGATGATTCGACCTCCGGGTGACGGCGAGCGCATGGGGCCGGAAGACGACGAGAAAGAGAGGGACGAGACGTCGGCGGGGGACGGGCCGTCGCTGCCACCACCGTCCTCAAACGAAGAGGCCCACCGTGGCCGTCCTCCCGCCGGGACCGTGGTGCCGCCGGGGGCGCGGGGGGGATGCGGCGGGTGCGCAGTCGACGCGGGCGGGCTCCGTTCTGGTCTCCCGGGGACCGAAGCGATCGCCATGGCGATGGCGCTCTTCGCATGCACGCTGCGTTCCCGCCGGCGTCGCCAACCTTGACGTCGAAGCACCCACCACGATGGCCTCCGGGGTGGAGAGGGGGGGCGACGTCGGAGGGGAGGGCGGCGGTCACGCCGTACCTCGTCAGAGAAACATGCCGCCGGAGATCTCGATGCGCTGGCCCGTGATCCAGCGCCCCGCCGGGCCGCAGAGCATGGCCACCGCCTTTCCGACGTCATCGGCTTCGCCCATCCGGCCGAGCGCCGTGACCCCGGAGATGAAGTCGCGGAGCCCCGGGTTGTGCTCGAGGGCGGCGGCGTTGAAGTCCGTCGCGAGGGCGCCGGGCGAGATGGCATTGGCGGTGATGCCCCGGGGGCCGAGCTCGACGGCCAGGTAGGCCATGAACCGCTCCAGAGCGGCTTTCATGGCGCCGTACACACCGTACCCGCCGAGCGAGAAGCGGCTGAGGCCCGAGCCGATGCCAATGATGCGACCCCCATCCCTGATGCGGGGCACAAGCGCCTGCGTGAGAAAGACGACGCTCTTGAAGTTGGTGTTCACGACACGGTCGAAGTCCTCTTCCGTGATCGTTCCCACCGTTTGATGCGATCCGACCCCTGCGTTGTTGACGAGAATGTCAAAACCGGATGCGCCCCAGCCATCGAGGACGCCGGCGAAAGCCGCGACGAAGGCGGGAATGCCGTCGGTTCCCTCCAGGTCGACGCAGCGTGCTTCGGCCCGGCGTCCGTGGCCGCGAATCGCTTCGACCACCGCCTGGGCGGCTTCAGCTCGAGACCGATAGGTCACGATGACGTCCGCGCCGGCGCGGGCGAGTTCCAGGGCGATGTCACGACCGACCCCTCGGCTTCCCCCGGTGACGAGAGCGATGGTCGAGGCGAGCGGGTGTTCGATGGTTGCGCTTTTCATGCCAGTGAACCTAATCCTGCACGAAACGCACGGAACATGGTTATGGTGCGGATTTTAGATGCGAAATAAGCAACTAACGCCACCTGATGCGGACGAACGTGTCTTCCTCCGCATCGTCGCCGCCGGGAGCCTCAAGGCGGCCGCGGCCCAGATCGGCGCCGATCCGTCGGCGGTCAGTCGGCGCCTGGCCGCGCTCGAAGCGAGACTGGGGCAGCAGTTGATCCGCCGCTCGACGAGGGGCTCCACCCCCACCGACGTGGGGCGTCGCTACCACGAGGGACTCGCTCCGCTCGTCGCCCAACAAGACGCCCTCGAAGCGGCCATCCGTGGCGATGTCGACGAGCCTCGCGGTCTGCTGCGGGTCACCGCGGCACCGGAATTCGGGGTGCGGTTCGTGGTGCCGGTGCTGGAGGAGATGCGGCACCGTCACCGGGACCTCGACGTTCAACTCGCCCTCGGCAGCGCGCCCTTCGACCTCGACGCCGCGGGACTGGACGTCGCGATGCGCATCGGTCATCTCCCCGATTCCGCCCTTCGGAGTCGGCGACTGGGTCGCGTCCCCCGAACCTTGGTCGCGAGCCCCGCCTACCTCCATGATGCGGGCTGTCCGGTCGCCCCGGCAGATCTGCCGGGCCATCGGTTTCTGGGGTACCGCACGGTGGACGGCACCCAGCGTCTGACCCTGCTGAGCGCCCGAGGCGGCCGAGACGAGGTCACGGTACGGTTGGGCTTCACCGTCGACAGCATCGCCACCCTGGTGCGTCTCGCGGTCGCGGGCGAAGGCATCGTTTACGGACCGCGGTGGGCGTACGCCGAGGGCTTGGCCGCCGGAACCCTGACGCGGGTGCTTCCGAACCACCACTTCGACGCGCCGCCCATCCACGCGCTCTACCCCGCGCGGCGCTACCTTCCCGCCAAGACGCGCGTGTTCATCGAGGCGATGGCGCGGGCCGTGAAAGGCGCCGCGCACCTCGAGGCCGTACCGGTCGCGTCGGCGCCGGCTACGGGTCGAAGCGAAGCCAAGCGACGTCGAGGCGAAAGCGGCCGACCTGGGCGTCGGAGACGAGAAAGCTGACCGACCGAACGGGACCGCGGGTCAAGGGACCGGCGTCGGCGACGAGGCGCCCGCGCCATACGGGGCGAAAGTCGTCGAGCGCGAAGGTCTGCTCGCGCCAGACGTCGTCCTCGGTCGGGAACGCCATCTCGTGGAGGATCCCGTCGCGCCGTGTCGCATCTCGAAAGCGCAGCTTGTAGCGCTTGCCGTCCCCCCGAAAGCGAAGGGTCACCCGGCTGAATCCCTCGAGGTCGAGTCCTTCGAGTTGCGCGCGGACCGACGCGAAGCCGCCGTTTTGCTCGAGCGACACGTCGCCGGAAAAGACGCCGTGGCCATCGGCGTGCCGGGTGAAGCGACTCTGGGACACGCCGCCCATCACCCGATCGTCGACGGCGCGAAACGAGGAGGCCACGACGCCGAGGTCGATGGTGCGGGACGTGAGGGGTGGGTTCATCGTGGGGGAAGGGGCTGCGGCCGCGGATGCCCCCCGCGGCGGCGGGGTCGCATCGGAGGGCGTGGCGTCCGTGGGGGATGGCGTACACGACGCGCCGAGGACGATGAGGCCGAGGCGCATCCACTGGGGCATGCGAGGTCTATAACGATGGGCGCCCGGGCCGCCACGTGGCGCCGGGGCGGCCCGCACCGGCCGCGGGCTCGCTGTCGGCGCCCTTGGGGTACGGTGCGACGGTGACGCGTCGGGAAGCAGGGTTCCGGGGTTACCTTGCGGTCGCCGCCTTCGGGTTGACCGGGGGCTACGTGGGGGTGGGCGCGGGCGAACCGATCTTTGGATGGCCGCGTCCGCTCGCCTATCACGTGGGGTGGGTGGTGCTCACGTTCGCCGTGCTGGTTTGGTTTCATCTCACCGAACCAGATCCGGCGCATCGAGACGAAGCATGAGCGCTTCCGCAAGCGTCGTGGTGGCGGTGGCCATCGCGTACCTGGCGCTGTCGCTCGGGGTGGGGTTGTGGCCGAGCCGGCGGGCGAGCGCGTCGGCCGAGGGCTACGTGGCCGGGGACCGGAGCCTCGGCTTGTTGGTGATGTACTTCATCACCGGGGCGACGATCTTTTCGTCGTTCGCGTTCCTCGGGGCCCCTGGCTTCGCGTACGCGAAGGGCACCGCGGTGTTCTACATCCTGGGCTACGGGGCGCTGGGGTTCGTGCCGTTCTATTTCCTCGGGCCGCGGGCCGCATCGCTCGGCCGCGCCCACGGCTTCGTCACGCAAGCCGATCTCGTCGCCACCCGCCTCGAGCACCCGGCGTTGGCGGGCGTGATGGCGCTCGTGAGCGTGGTGGCGTTCGTGCCCTACCTCGCGCTCCAAATTCGCGGGGCCGGGCTCGTGCTCGAGGTGCTTACGGAAGGGGCGGTGCCGGTGTGGCTCGGCGGCCTCGTCACCTACCTGGTCGTGCTCGTCTACGTGTGGAAGAGCGGGGTGCTCGGGGTCGGCTGGACCAACACGTTTCAGGGGGTTTTCATGCTCGTTCTGGCCTGGGGACTCGGCTTGTACCTGCCCGAGCGGCTCTACGGTGGGGTGGGGCTGATGTTTGCGCGCCTGGCCGTGGAGCGCCCCGAGCATCTCGCCCCGCCTGGGATCGGGTGGACCTGGGGCGAGTACCTCGCCGCCGTGGTGGTCTCGGCGGTTGGCTTTTCGGTGTGGCCCCACCTCTTCATGAAGGCGTTCAGCGCGCGTAGCGACCGAACGCTGCAACGCACGGTCGTGCTCTACCCGACCTTTCAACTGTTTCTCGTGCCTCTGACCCTCATCGGGTTCGCGGGGGTGCTCTTTCCCGTCGCGCCGGCCCAGGCCGACCAGATCCTCCCCCATATGCTGATGGAGTTGCGGCTGTCTCCGGTCCTGGTCGGGCTTTTCTGCGCGGGGGCCCTGGCGGCGTCGATGTCCTCGGGCGATGCGATGGCGCACGCCGCCGCGTCGATCGCCGTGCGCGATGGTTGGGGGCGCGCCCTCGGCCGGAGGCTCAGCGCCACCCGCGAGCGCCGCGCGATCCGCACGGGTGTTATCGTGGTGATGGCGCTCGGTTACGGCACGGCTCTCGTCGCCCACTACTACGACGTGTCGCTCGTGGTCTTGCTGCTGGCGGCGTACGGCGCGGTGGTCCAGTTCGCGCCCGCCGTCGTGCTCGCGCTTTACCGTCCCCGCGACGTTCATGGGCGCCCCTTCGGAACGGCGGCCCTCGCCGGCATGCTCGCCGGCGCCCTCACCACGGTGGGGCTGGTGGTGTTCCCGGAGGCGCAACCGGTGACCCTTCACCCCGGCCTCTGGGGTCTCTTCGTCAATCTGTTGGTGCTCGGAGCTTGGGTTATTCGTCGGCGGGGGTACCGAGACAGCGGGTCGGCGGAGGGACGGCACAGTCTCGCGTGAAGGGTTCTCCGGCGGCGCGGGCGGCCACGAACGCGAGGATCTCGGGCAGGGCCCACGCGGTCGCGCCGGTGTGCGAAGCCCCCGCGCATTCGAGGTAGGTCAATGGGATGTCGCCGTCTTCGCACAGCGTGGCGAACGCATCGCGCTCCGTGGGCGTGTCGACCAAGTCGTCGGCTTCGCCGGTGACGAAGAGGATCCCGTAGCTCGGCTCGTCGAGGTCGGACCCGAGCCGAGGCGTCGACGTGGTGGTGAGACCGTTTTCGCGGAGCATGCACCCCCAGGGGTCGAAGGAGGCGAGCCGACCCTCGTCCTGGGCCTCGAGGAGCGCCGGTTGAAACAGCGCTTCGAGGGTATCGGGGATGTTGACGCCGTCGTCCGGATCGCAGCTCGCGGCGAGGGCGGTGGGCACGTCCACATCGAACGGGGGGACGAACGCGTCGTCGAGCTCGTCGTCGAGCCCGTACCAGCTCGCGGCGGCGCCGAAGTGGGCGATCAGGTTGCCCGTGGCGTTGCGCGGGGTCGTCAGCGCAAGCTCGGCTTGTCCGATCAGGTCGGCGGGAGGAACCGTGGCGGCGACGCCGGCGATGGTGAGCTCGCGGGCGTAGTAGGGCGCCAAGCGATCGACCCACAACGCGGCGTGGCCCCCCTGCGAGCCGCCGACGACCACGACGCGAGACGAGGGTTCGACCGCGCCGGGTTCGGTGATGCGGCCCTGTACCTCCGGAAGGGTGCGCACGGCATCGAGGGAGGCGATCGCGGTGGCTTCCCCGACCAGGTAGGGATGAGGAAAGCCCGTCGCGGGGGTCGTCGTCTTCAGCCCGATGTAGTCGGGGGCGACGACGAGGTAGCCGGCGGCGGCGATGGCCGCCACGAGCAGTTGGCCCTCGTTGTCGACGCTGGGGCCGCAACCGTCGGTGAACCCAGACGTCCCGTGCAGGAGCAGCAACGTAGGCAGCGATGCGGTCTCCGCGGGGTCGACGGCGAGCGGCCACGCGACCAGCGTGGTGGCGTCCACCAGAGTGCCGCGATCCTGCGTCGTATAGGTGACGACATGGCTCTCCACGTCGAAGCGCAATTCGGGAAGACCGTCCGCGAGTTCGCTCGCGAGCGCCTGGAGGATGGCGGCCCGGTACGTCGCGACCCGCTCCGTGGCCACCACCCGGCCGAGCGGCACGTCCCCGCGCTGCCACCCGTAGGCCGGCATGCCGCATCGGGCGGGTGCGTCGGCGTACGCGTCGGTTGCGTCGGTGCCCGCCACCACCGGCGCGGGGAACCCCGTCGGCGGCGAGGGATCGTCCTGGCCGCTGCACCCGGCGAGCGCGAGGGCGAGGGGAAGCCACGGGAGGGTTCGACGAATCGGGTTCGCGGGTGAAGACGACGTCATCGCGTGGTGCTAGCCACCCCGCTCCGCCCGGGCAACCGCTTCCCCTGCGTCGTCGCAGATGGCCCCCGGATGTGTGGTACGAGCAGCGGATGAGCCAGAGCAGCGCCGAGATCCGTCGCGCCTTTCTCGACTTCTTTGCGGCCCGGGACCACGAGGTCGTGCCCAGTGCGCCCTTGATCCCGGAGAATGACCCCACCCTGATGTTCGTCAACGCGGGCATGGTGCCGTTCAAGGACGTGTTCACCGGCGCCGAGGCGCGCACCGGCCGACCGCGCGCCGCGAGCAGCCAAAAGTGCATCCGGATCAGCGGCAAACACAACGACCTCGAGAACGTAGGGGTCACCGCCCGCCACCACACGTTCTTCGAGATGCTCGGCAACTTCAGCTTCGGGGACTACTTCAAGGAACAGGCCATCGTGCACGCGTGGGATCTTCTCGTCGGCACGTGGGACCTCGACCCGTCGCGGCTCGTGGTCACCGTGTTCGGCGGCGAGGCGGATTTTGCCCCCGACGAAGAGGCGGCGGCGCTGTGGAAGAACGTCACCGGGTTCGGGGACGACCGGGTGCAGCGGCTCGGCATGGCCGACAACTTCTGGAGTATGGGGGACACCGGGCCGTGTGGTCCCTGTTCCGAGGTGCACTACTTTCACGGAGACGGTCCGGTGGACCCGTCGACCTTCGGGGCCGAGCCCGGCATCGATGGGCGGGGCTGGACCGAGATCTGGAATCTCGTGTTCATGCAGTACGACCGCGCCGAAAAGGGGGGGGCGGCCACGCCGTTGCCCGCGCCGTGCGTCGACACCGGGGCCGGTCTCGAGCGCGTAGCTGGCGTTCTCCAAGGGGTCACCAGCAACTACGACACCGACCTCATGCGTCACCTCGTCGCGTTCGCCGCCTCTCTGGCGGGGAAGCGGTACACCGCCGGCGCCGGCGACGACGACGTCTCGATGCGGGTGATCGCCGACCATGCGCGCACGACCGCGTTTCTGATGGCGGAAGGGGTGCTTCCCGACAAACAGGCCCGGCCCTACGTGTTGCGTCGCGTGATGCGACGCGCCATCCGCCACGGCCATCGCTTGGGGATCGACGATCTTTTTCTCCACCGCGTCGCGCTCGAAGTCGTGGCGCGGATGGGCGACCACTACCCCGAGCTCCGGGCGCGCCGGTCGCTCATCGAAGAGGTCACGAAAGGGGAGGAGGCGCGGTTTCGGGCAACCCTCGCCCGCGGCCTGAAAAAGCTCGGGCAGCTCTTCGTCGACATGAAGAAAGCGGAACGGACCGCGGTCGACGTGGCGACCGTCGCCGACCTCTACACGACGTACGGGTTTCCCATCGACCTCACCGAGGTGATCGCCCGCGAACGGGGGCTCGATGTCGACGTCGTGGGCGCGCGGGCGCTCGTCAAGGGCGAAGACGGCGGCGGGGAAGGGGGCGACATCGATCCGAACGCCGCCCTCGACGTGGCCTACCGCGAGGCCCACGCGCGGGCTGGCGACACCGTATTCACCGGCTACGAGCACGAGACGGGGACCTCCGAGGTCGCGGCCCTCATCGTCGTCCGTCGCGACGGCGCGTCGGCGGCGGCGGCATCCCGCACGGTGGTATCCCGGACGGTGGTCGACGAAGCGCCGGCCGGGGCCGAGGTCGAGGTGGTGGTCGCCGCAACGCCTTTTTACGCCGAGAGCGGCGGTCAGGTTGGCGACCACGGGGTGCTCCGCCAGCGGCGCGGCGGCGACGGGACCGAGGAGGAGGACGTCACCGTGGCGGTGACCGATACGCAGCGGCCGGTCGGCCGCATGGTCGTACACGGGGGCATCGTGACGGGGGGCACCCTCCGGGTGGGCGATGCGGTCACGCTCGAGGTGGATTCTGTCCGCCGCGCCGCCGTGTGTCGCAACCACTCTGCGACCCATCTGCTGCACTGGGCGCTGCGGGCGACGCTGGGTGCGCACGCGCAACAGAAGGGGTCGCTCAACGGCCCCGACGTGCTTCGGTTCGACTTCGCCCACAACCAGGCGATGACCGAGGCGGAGCTCGCGCAGGTCGAGCGGTTGGTCAACGCCAAGGTCATCACCAACGCCCCCGTCGAGACCGAAGAGATGTCATTGGCCGAGGCGCGGGCGCGCGGGGCGATGATGATCTTCGAAGAGAAGTACGGCGACCGCGTCCGCGTGGTGACCATGACCCCCGACTCCGTGGAGTTGTGCGGGGGAACCCACGTCCGTCGTCTCGGCGCCATCGGCTTCTTCAAGATCGTCAGCGAAGGCGGGACCGCGGCCGGGGTCCGCCGCATCATGGCGGCCACGGCGGACGATGCCTTGCGCTACGTCGCGGCGCTCGAGGATGAGCTGCGACGGGTGCGGGTGGCGGCCAAGGCCGCGACGAGTGGTGACCTCGCCGAGAAGGTCGCCAGAGTGGTCCAAAACGAGCGGGCGCTCCAGAAGCGGGTGAAGGCTCTGGAAAAGCAGCTCGCGGAAGGAGGAAGCGGCGGCAACGGGGCCGGGGGTGGACTCGACGGGATGCTGCAACGGGCGCGCGACGTGGCCGGGACCAAAGTGCTCGCGGTGGAAGTGGCGGAGGGTACGAACATGGGGACGCTGGTCGAGGTCGCGGAAAAACTCCGCGACAAGCTCGCCGCCCCGGCGGTGGTGCTGGTCGCCGCGAAGACGAAGGCCAAAGCGTCGCTGGCGCTCGTCGTGAGCAAGTCGGCGACCGACCGTCTCTCGGCCGGCGCCCTCATCAAGCCGGTCGCGGCGCACGTCGGCGGCTCGGGCGGCGGGCGCCCCGACATGGCCCGGGCCGGTGGCGCCAACGTCGGCGGGCTCGCCGCCGCCCTCGCGGCCCTTCCGGGGGAAGTCGCCGCGGTGTTGGGCGGCTAGGGGCTGGACGCTTGGAAGATGGGCGCCCCGGGAGCTGGGCGCCTGACCCTCTCGGCTCCGTCCGCGCCGTCGGTGCCGCCGCGGAGGTCGGCCGCCACCATTAAGGCGTGATGGCCCGGAGGTCGGGGCGGTCGCTCCCGAGGTGGAACACGGGAGGGCGACCGAGCGGCGCGTCGACGTCGACCCGCTGGCCACCCTCTCGCGTATTTCCCGTCCAGACGTCGTACCACGTCCCCGGGGGCAGGTAGACCGAGCGCGAAGTCGATCCTTCGGTCAGCACCGGGGCGACGAGCAGGGCGGGTCCGAGCATGTACTGGTCGCTGAGCGGGCGACAATTCGGGTCTTCGGGGAAGACGATCATCATGTGGCGCACGAGGGGCAGACCGGTCGTGGGAAACGCAGCGGCCCAGGTTTGCAGTTCCGGGGCGAGCGCGTCGTGGACCCGGGCGAAGCGCCGCAAGTGGTCGGTGGTTTCAGCGTCCCGCTCCCACGACCAATTCTCTTCCTTCAAGTTGCCCTCGTGGGTGCGCATGATCGGCGAGAACGCCCCGAGCTCGATCCACCGGAGGTACAGTTCTTTTGTGCTCGGCCCACCGCTGAACCCCGCGATGTCGTGGGTGACGAAGGGTACGCCGGCGAGTCCGAGGTTGATCATGCAGGGCACGACGGTGCCGATCCCGTCGCCGGCGGCGAAGGTCGCCTCCTGATCACCGCACCACACGACGTTTGCGACCGCCTGTTGTCCCGTCCATCCCGACCGGGTGAACAGCACGTAGTCCCCATCGGGACGGAGCGCGTCGAAGACCTCGCGTCCGTTTCGATGCCACGCTTCGGGGTAGCGGTTGTGGTAGGCGCGCGGGTCGCGTCCGTCGGACAGCACCGCGTCGAGCGGAAGGTACTCGCCGAAGTCGGCCATCCACCCGTCGATGCCAAAGTCTTCGACCTTCGCGCGAAGAAACGCCGTCGTGTAGTCACGGGTTTCCGAGCGGGTGAAGTCGGGATGGCCCGTGTCGCCGGCGGGAGAGGCGCTGATGAGCGAGGCGCCGCCGGCGTCACGAACGAGTAGACCGTCCGCATCCATGGCCGGGAAGTGATCGTCGAGCGCGGCGTCGATGAAGGGGTTGGCGTAGGTGAGAAAGCGCAGGTCGCGTCGATGGAGGTCGTCCACCAGCCCGGCGAGGTCGGGATAGAGCGTCTCGTCGGCGACCCATCGGTATTCGACGCCGGAGCCGCCGCCGAGGTTGGGGCGTTGTCCCGACCAGTCCTGGGCCCAAATCACGCCGACCGGGATGTCCGCCGCCTCGAGGGCGTCGACTTCGGCGAGCACCGCGTCGCGCCCCCCCTGGGCGCCGATCCAAAGGCGGTAGGCCCAGGGCGGGGGCGGCTGCGGCCGGCCCACCGCGTCGCCGAGTTGCCGAACGACGTCGGGTACGGTGGGACCGGCGAAGACCGTGACGTCGAAACGTGCGCCGCCTTCCACCTCGAACCAGGCCGTCTCGGGGTCGCTGGCGCAAAGGTCGACGATGGTGCGGTGGTCGGTTTCGAGCAGCCACCCGTAGCCGCGCGCATCGACGAAGTAGGGCATGGGGTAGTACGTCGTGTGAGCGTCCCCGCCCGGCGCGACCGAATTTGGGACGCCGGTGCGACCGATCCCCTGCTCGCTCACGAAGAGGTCGAACGCCTCGCCGCGCTGGTCGGTGGCGTTGAATTGCTCGCCAAACCCATGAAAGGTGCCCTCTGATTCGCATGCCACCGGTACGGCGAGCGACTGGAGGCTCAGGTCGCTTTCCACCCGCAGCGAGACGCGGGACCCATCGTCTCGTATCGACAGCCGTGCTTCGGCGCCGTCGTCGTCGCGGTAGCGCAGGGTGACCATGTCGTCCGCCGTCGCGGTCGCATCGTCGAAGGCGAAGTCGAACCGCGTTTCGCCTTCTCGGAAGTGCTCGTACATCCCGATGAATTCGTTGTGACCGGGAGTGAATCGTGCGCCCCGAAGTCCGTGGGGCGCGAGCCGGCCCACCGTTCGCCCCTCGACCTCGATCACGGCGGCGCCGTCGGCCGTGACCTCGACGTCGGTGCGATCCGAGAGCGCGAAGGAAGCGGCATCATCCGCGCAAGCGGGCAAAAGCCCCCCCGAAGAGGCGAGCGCCAACAGCCGAGCGATGAGGCGTGTCACCCGAGAGCCCTACTGGCCCACGCCGGCGCCCGCCACTCGGCGATGCGCGGAAGCGCCTGCGTTGACCGTGTTTTTAGCCCGTGGTACCCGCACCCAGTCGCAGTAGCGCGCAGGCGTCGCCATGCGCCCGCGCCCAGCGACGCTGGAAACTTCTTTGCGAAGACTCCGACGAGCGGCCTCTTGCGGTGGCCCGTCGGCCCCCCGAGTCCCACGGGCGTTCGGCGGCGAAGCCACGCCGGCGACGGGGGATTCGAACCCCAACTCAGAGACCGAATGACGTTTACCGAAGCTGCCCGTGAGGTGCTCGAACAGTGCGGCCATCCCCTGCACTACAAAGAGATCACCGAGATCGCCATCGAGAAAAATCTGCTCAGTCACGTGGGCAAAAGCCCCGAGGTGACGATGGGAGCGCGTCTCGCTGCGACCCTGAAAAAAGGGGGTGACGAGACGCCCCTCATCCGCGTCAAGCCGGGCGTCTTCGCGCTTCGCGACTGGGATGAGGAGACCATCAAGAAGGGCCTGGAGATCAAGCGCAGCGCCCCGCGGCGCAAAAAGAAGGAAAGCGACGACGAGCCCGAAGGGTCGAACGAGGGCGACGCGTCCGCGTCCCCGAAGAGGCGCAGTCGACGACGTCGCAAAGATCGCGACGAAGAGGACGACAAGGCGGACGCGAGCGACGACGATGTAGGCGCATCGGAGGCGCCGGCCGTCGTAGTCGAAGAAGTCTTCGTCGATGAATCTGACGTCGCTCCGGCGGAGCCGAACCGTGCCGAACTGGACGGTGCCGAACTGGATGGTGGCGAACGCGACGGCGCTGCGGTCACGGCGGCGGCCACGGATCCCAAGGCCGCAGCGCCGGGCGACGATGACGACGACCACGAGGGGGCCTCCGAGGACGCCCCACGCCGACGCCCGCGGGCGCGCCGCGGACGTCGTCGCGACGATGACGTCGACCCGGAACCGCAAACGCCCGACGAAGCGAAACGGGCTGAGATCGCAGCGGCGGGCAGCGAGATCTTCGCCGAGGAAGACGACGACGACCAACCGATCCTTCGCGCCCAAGATGACGAGGGGGGCGATGGACAAGGCGAGGAGGGCGGCCGCCGCCGCCGGAGGCGTCGCCGTCGACGTGGTTCGCGTAAGAGCGACCCCGGTGGGCTCGAGGGAGGACAACTCCCCGCCTACACTGCGAAACCCGTGGACGGGGACGAACCGCATCCGCCCCGGGGGCCGCAGGTGATCGAGCTTTCACGGCAAAATTTGCCCGCCTTCGACGGATTGGCGGGGACCGACCTCGCCGACGCCATCGCCCTCACCCTGGAGAGCTTCGACCGTACGGTGGGCGCGGTCTCCCTCCGCCAGATCGCAGAGACGGCGCAGCGGCACGGAAAGCTCGACGGAGACCTTCAACTCGCCCAGTCCCACATCGCGGCCGCGGTTCGCGCCGACAACGCGCGGCGCCGCAGTCGTGGCCAGCGCCCCCGCTTCCGTACCGCGGGCGGCCGGATCGGACTGACCGATTGGGTGCTGGACGGTGACCTCGCCCGCTACGAACGCGAGGTCATGCAGGCGCTCGGCCGGTACCGGCAAGCGGCGCAAAAGGCCATCGCGCGAAAATGTGCGGAGCTGCCCGGGCACGCTTTCGTAGAGCTCGTGTTCATGGTGTTGGAGCGGGTCGGGGCCAAGGGGCTCCAGGCGGTGAAGTTCCCCGGTGCCTCCGGCGCCGAGGTCCACCTCGCGGGAACCCTCTACGCGCCGGCCGCGACCACGTCGGGTCGGGTGGGTTACGGGACGGGGCTGCCTTTAGCGGTGGTCATCCGCAAGGACGGCCGTGATGTGGGGCGCGAGCGCGTGACCGAGCTTCGCGGCTCCGCCCATCACTACGGCGACGCCAAGATGGGTTGGATCGTCACCGCGGGGCAAGCGCTCAGCGGGGCGAAGGAAGAGTGCGGCAGCGAAGGCGGTGTCATGCCCGTGACCCTGCTCGATGGGTACGGCCTGGCCCAACTCTGCGCCGACTACGGGGTGGGCGTCCTCCGCGCGGAGCACCCCGTCTCCGTGCCGGACGTCGACCTCTTCGAAGCGCTGCGTTCCTCGTGAGGCAGACACGCTGGGACCTCGTGGCGGCCGCGCTCGCCGTGGGGGGCCTCAATCTCGGGGCCCATTGCGGGGCGGCTACGGCGCCGCCACCGTCTCCATTTCCGACCGGGGCAGACGCGCTCGACCGGATGAAGGAAACCTACGCCTGCGCCAACGGACTTCAGGGCGACGGGAAGCTCGACCATTTCGGCGAGCAGGGCCGGATTCGGGGAAGCGTCCTGATGCTGAACCTCAATCCGGCGCGGGTCCGTCTCGACGTGATGAGCTCGTTCAACACCGTGGTGTACAGCCTCGCCTCGGATGGCGACCAGTTCCAGATGCTGGACATGCAGGAAAAGCGGTTTCTCTACGGACCGGCGACGGCGTGCAACCTGGCGCGCATGACGCAGCTCGAGGTGCCCGGTCACGTGCTCGTGTCGCTCTTGCGGGGAGAAGCACCGCTGCTCGTCCACCCCCGCGACGCGGCGACGGTCGCGTGGGTCGACGACCGGTTTCGGGTAACCATCCCTTCGAAGCACGACGCTCGCCAAGTGGTCGAGCTTCGTCCGCACCCGGCCGACCGGGAGCGCCCTTGGAACGAGCAGCGGGTCCACGTCTTGAGGGTCCAGACGTTTCAGGCTGACGTGCTTCTCTACGATGCGCAGCTCTCCGATCATCAGCTCGCGTCGACCGCCCCGCCCCGGGAAGACGAAGATGGGATCGCGCCGGACGTACCTCCGAGCGGGGGCCCGTGTGACATCGACATCCCTCGCAAGATCCGCGTCGAGGTCCCGGCGACGCGCAACGACGTGTTGTTCGAGTACGAGAGCGTCGCGCTGAATCCCCCCATCGTGGAGGGGACGTTCGCGCTCAACGAGACCCCCGGTACCCTCGAGCAGTACGTCACGTGCGGCCAGGAGGAGCGGTCATCGCCGCCCGCACCCGCGCCGGGTCGTCGCTGATCACCGCGTCGAAAGACGCCGGTGCGCCCCCCGCGTGGGGTGCCGTTTGGCGCCGCCGCGGGCCGGTCCCCTCGATGGCCACGAGGGGGTGCACGATGGGCAGCGTCGCCGCCATCACCGGCGAAGGGGCGTCGGAGAGAGGGCTACGTCCCCTCGACCTCGGCGGCAACGCCTGCGGCTGCCCGCCCGAGCCGGACACCTACGAGGCCACCAGCCGCGACGTGTTGCCGCCAGATCCGCTCTGACGCAGGCTCCCGCCGTGGCGCCCGGGTCCTTCCTCCTCGCGGAGGAGCTCTTCCAGCAGAGCGACCCCGCCTTCGTGGGGGAGCTGATCCGCTGCGGGGGCGGCAAGCAGCTCAAACGGTTTGCCGTCAAGTGGGCGGCGACCAAGGGCGGCTTTGCGCGAGCGACCCGTCTCGACCTGGCGGATCGCGCGATCGCCGAGGGCCACGCCCGGGTCTTGGTGAAGACCCTGTTCAAGGCTGCGGAGCAGCGCGGCGACGACGTCGAGGTGACGCACCACCTCGTGGCCTTCGACCGGCACGTCACGAGGCGCACCCAGCAGGTTCGGATCTGGGACGGTGACGCAAGAACCTCCTCCAGCATCTGGCGGCGCGACTTGGTGCGCCGCCGGCGGCCGGGCAATCCCTGGGAGTGGCAGGGGCCGCCCGAGTGGTTCTCCACGAGCACGCGCTACTACCTGCAACGGCGGGCGCTCCGTTACCTGCGCCGCCTCGGTCAGGAGTCGCCAGCGCGCTTCCTGAACGCGGCCCTCCTCGCGCTCTCCCTTTACGACGACGAGCACTTCCCCGCCGTCGATTCGATCCTCGACTGCCGCAGCCTCTGCCTGCTCCTCTACGGCCGCGCGGAGGGGCTCTGGAAGACGGGGCGGCGGCTCGATCTGCAGAACGGCTACACCCTGAGCGAGCTGCGGCCGGCGCCGATGTTCGATGGCGCCTGGCGTTCGGCGACGGCCTTCGAGCCGCTGCTCATGCTGGTGGTCTCCGCCCCCGCGGGCTTCGTGCGGGGCTGGTGCGTGAGCTGGTTGCGGCTCGCCCACGAAGAGCGCCTCGTCGCGCTGCCGCTCGAACGGCTTCGGCCGTTGCTGGCCTCGCCCCACGGCGAAGCCCAGGCGCTGGGCGCCGAGCTTCTGGACCGCGTCGAGACCTGGGGCCAGCTCCCGGTCGAGGGCTGGCTCGAGCTGCTTCGACTCGATAACACGCAGGCCCTCATCAAGCTCGCGCGGCTGATGGAGCGCCATGTCACGCCCGACCGGCTCTCCCTCGCGCAATGCCTCGAGCTGTCCCAGAGCCGGGTTCGCCTCATCGCCGAGCTCGGACTGCGTTGGGCGATGGACAAGGGCCTCGCCGAGGATGACGCCATCACCGCGGCCAACGCCCTCGCCGACGCCGAAAACGAAAACGTGCGCCGGCGCGGCATGGACTGGCTGCGGCCGCGGCTGAGCGACAAAAAGCGAAGCTTGCTGCTTCGCGACCTGGTCGACAGCCGCCACCCGGACGTGCGCCGGGTCGCGCTCGATGTAAGCGCCGCCGCCCCCTACACGGAGGACGCGCGCGTGCATGCGGCGATGGCGGAGAGCCCCTACGGCGACGTCACCGACGCGCTCGCCGAGCGCCTAAAGGACTGGAAGGGGACCTTCGACGAAAGTTCGCTGCAGCACCTCTGGGCGACGATTCTGTTGAGCGCGCGACGGGGAAGCCGCGCCAAGCGCAAAACGCTGCGGGTGCTCGCTCAGCGCGCGGTGGCCCAGCCCGACAAGGCGGCGGATCTCTTGCCGCTGGTCGCCGTCGCCCTGAGGAGCGTGCGGGAAGCCGAGCGCCGCGCGGCGCTGGCCACCCTGGCCCGCGCCGCCTTCGCCGACCCGGAACTGAAGACGCTCATCGAGGAACACCTCGGCGAGCTGGCCTTCGAGGAAGTCGAGGCGGCGGCGGGATGAGCTTCGCCCAGCGTTACCTCGGCCGCAGCCGCGTCGACGGCGGGATGCTGACCTTTTCGCCCAACCTCGCGCGCCCGAAGGTCTTCTTCGAGGGCGAGCTGCGGTCCCCCGTGCGCTACCGCGAGGCGATGAGCGCGCTTCACGAGGTGGTCATCGGCGACTTGAGCCGGCAGCCGCGCGACAAGTCCGCCTACCGCGCCTACCAGGCGGAGCTGCAGCGCGAGGAAGAGGAGCTGCGGCGCGTGGCCTTCGACGATGAGCAGCGCCAGGCGCTGCTCGAGATCGCCGACATCGAAGAGCCCAAGGATCTGAAGAAGCGCTTCAAGCAGGCGCGCATGAGCTACTACCGTGCGCGGTCGAAGTGGATCCGCGAGCTGCGGCACCGGGACAGCAAGCTGTGGTGGCTGCTCGACCCGGTGGTCACCGTCGCGCCCGACGTGGTGCTCTTCGAGTGCTTCAGCAAGGACGAATCGAGCTACGCCTGCCTCACCGTAGACCGCGACGCTTTCAGCCATCAGGACGAGAGCGGCCAGGGGCTGGGCACCACCAACGTCGACTACTCCTTCGCCCTCTACGAGCACCTGCAGACGCTGCGGAGCTACCGGCCGACCCAGCTCTCCGTCGATCCCCAGGGCTTCGAGGTGCACGTCACCGGACACCCCGACTTCCGCGAAGACAAGATCGACCTGCCGCCCTCCTGGCTGCGCGGCTTTGGGCAGATCCAGGCGGCGCAGATGCTCCCCGGCGACCGCGTGCGTTTGTCGCGGGACGCCGTCTACTCTTTGGTCGCCTTCCTCACCCGCAACCGCGAGAAGAAGGGGCCGCGGGCGATCCGCTTCGAGCTCGACCCGGGGCAGCCCGCGCGCCTCGTGCTCGAACCATGGAACCGCGAGCTCGGCGGCACCGGCCCGCGCTACGAGGGCGACAAGCCGGCCTCCTACCGCCTCTGGGGGCGTCGCCGGCTGCTCGTGCTCGCCCGTCTCTTGCCGCTCGTCGAGCACGTGGACGTGCACCTGCTCGGCACGGGTCTGCCGAGTCTGTGGGTGGCGCGCCTCGGCGAGATGACCTTCACCCTCGCCCTCAGCGGCTGGACGGCGAACGATTGGACGAGCGGAGCCAACCTCGCGCTTCTCGCCGGCCGCTACCGCTCGAATCCGGCCATCACCGCCAAGGCGCTCGGCCTCCTCAAGACCGAGCAGCGCCTGACCATGGCCGAACTCAAGACGAAGCTCGAAGCGCCGGAGCGCGCCGTGCACGGAAGCCTGCACGACCTCGCGCTCCGCGGGCAGGCGATCTTCGACCACGCTCACGGCGTCTACCGCTACCGCATGGCGATGCACTCGCCCATCGAGCCGGGGCCGGCGCATCCCGAGCTCACCGCCGCCGAGGGTGCGGTCGCCAACAAGCAGGTGAAGCTCGAACGCAACGAGGTCGTCGATACCCGCTGGCTGCTCGCCGGCACCGTGGGAGGCACGAGCTGCGAGGCCCTGCTCGACGCCGACGGCATCATCAAACGCGCGCAGTGCAGCTGTAGCTACTACTTCCGCAACAAGCTACGGGGCGGCCCCTGCCGTCACCTGCTCGCGCTCAAGCTCACCGCCGAGGCCCCGCGCTTCGGCGACAAACCCCGATTGGTATGACCCTCGATCCTTGCAAGGAGGTCCGTTCGAACGAGCCCATCATGCCGCGGCGTTACGCCGCGGTGGCAGATGCCTTTTCATTGCATTCCCACGCCCGATGCTCTTGGGGCGCCCCAGACCACCATGCTTTTGCACCAGAGGACCGGAACCTTCGGTTCTGCAAACCGCATGGTGGTCGGGGCGCCTTGGTGATCGTGCGCGGTCCTGAGGATCGAAGTCGATGAACGGGCCTCCTTGGAGGGATCGAGGGTCTTTGTCCCCCACCACCTGAACCATGGGTTTTTGGGACTCGGTCAAGAAGCTCTTTGGCGTCGGTGACGAGGCCAAGAGCGACGCGCCCGCCCCGGAGGGTGGTGGTGGGCCCTCGGGTGGGGGGCGTTCGACCGAAGAGCGTGCGCCCGAGGCGGACAGCGGGGGCGGTGCCTACCGGAGCGCGCCGGAGCGGCCGGTGGCGCCGGCGGTGAATCCTTACGGGCAGAGCCCGGTGATGAGCTACGCGGAGGGCGACGTGCGCAAGCGCTTCTTCGCGCTCCGACGCGGGGGCATCTACCCCTTCTCTCACCCGGATCTCATCCCCCCTCCGGACGACGAGTTCACGCAGCTCGTCGACCGTTCGCTGGTGCTGGCCGGGCTGCTCACGCAGGAGGAGCTCGAGGGCATTCACCGCACCGGCCTCGAGTGGCGCAAACACCGCCACAAACACGACCACGCGCGCATCGTCGCCGAGGCGCGCGCCGACCAAGCGGTCGAGCAGCTCCGCAAGGAGCGACGCGAGAACGCCAAGCGCAAGAAGGCGGAGGCCAAGGCGCGACGCGAGGCGCGCCGCGAGGCGATCGATCGGCGCAAGCGCGAAGACATCATCCACCTCGGTCTCGGCGTCTCGGGCAAGCTCAACGACCGACGAAGCCACGTGGAGAAGCTGCAGACGGCGGGGCTGCCCGTGCTCTCGGGCCCCGCCGACGTCGCCCTCGCCCTCGGCCTCGACGTGGGCCAACTGCGCTGGCTCTGCTTTCACGACGACGCCTCCCGGGTGAGCCATTACCGGCAGTTCACCGTGCCCAAGCGAAGCGGCGGCAGGCGGGTGCTCGCCGCCCCTCTCCCCCACCTGAAGAAGGCGCAGCGCTGGGTCTTCGACAACATCCTGCGAAAGCTCGAGGTCGAAGAGCCCGCCCACGGTTTCGTCCGGGGGCGCTCGACGGTGACCAACGCCAAACCGCACGTCGGGCGCGACCTGGTCATCAACCTGGACCTCGAGGGCTACTTCCCGAGCGTGACCTTCCCGCGCGTGCGCGGCTTCTTAGAGCACCTCGGCTACTCGCCGGCGGCGGCGACCATCCTCGCCTTGCTCTGCACCGAGTGCCCCCGCCGCCCCATGCGCTACGGCGGCCAGCGCTACCACGTGGCCATCGGCGAACGCAGCCTCCCCCAGGGGGCCTGTACCAGCCCCGCCCTCGCCAATCAGGTTACCAAGAAGCTCGATCGGCGGCTCGCCGGCCTCTGCCGGTCGCACGGGTGGCGCTACACGCGCTACGCCGACGACATGTCGCTCTCCGCCCCCAAGGGTAAGCGGGAGGAGGTCGGGCGGCTTCTCGGGGCGGTACGGCGCATCGTCGAGGACGAAGGCTTCGTCCTCAACGACGCCAAGCGGCGCATCCAGCGCTGCGGCGGGTAGCAGCTCGTCATCGGGGTGATCGTCAACGACAAGCTCGGCCTGCCACGCAAGGAGGTTCGGCAGCTGCGCGCCATCCTCCACAACGCCAGGAAGACGGGCCTCGAGGCCCAGAACCGCGACGGTCGCCGACACTTCCGGGCCTGGCTCCGGGGCAAGCTCGCCTACCTCGCGATGGTCGATCGCGACAAGGGCAGGGCGATGCTCGCGGAGCTCGAGAAGCTCTCCTGATGGCCCCCGGCGCTCCGGCCGCAGCCGCGCGGGCGCGGGTGTACGAGGCGCGCGAGCTGGCCGCGATCGCCGCCGCGCCACGCCTGACCAAACGCTTCAACAAGAAACGGTCATCGCCGCCCGCACCCGCGCCGGGTCGTCGGTGATCACTGCGTCGACGCCGAGGCGCGCGAGGTGTGCCGCTTCGTCGGGGTCGTTGACCGTCCACACCGCGACGCGCCGACGCTGCGCATGGGCGCGGGCCACGACGCGGGCGGACACGAGCTCTCGCGAGGGGTGAACGGCGTCGGCGCCAAGGCGGGCAAACAGGTGGGCGCCGAGGCGGGACGTGACGATGAGGGCCGTCGGCACGTGGTCGGCTTGACGACGAAATGCGGCCAGCATGAGCGGATCGAAGCTCGAGACGACCACCACCGGGGGGAGGCCGTGGCGGTGGAGGCGCCGGGCGAGGGTGGTGGTGGCCTGGCGTCTTTGGGGCACGTCGCGCTTCAGCTCGATGTTTACGACCATGTCGAGGTCGCGGCCGAGCGCCAAGACGTCGTCGAGCGTGGGGATGGGGTGGCCACCGTCGAGGCGGCGGGCCTCGAGCGCCGTCCGCGACAGTTGGGCGACCCGGCTCGGATCGCCACCTCCGGTGCGGGCGAGGGTGGGGTCGTGCATCACCACCAGTTCGCCGGTGGCGCAGGGACGTACGTCGAGTTCCACGCCATCGGCCCCTTGCCGGACTGCCGCCTCGAAGGCAGCCAACGTGTTCTCGGGGGCGACGGTGTTGAGGCCGCGATGCCCGAGGAGAAGCGGGCCCGGCCCCGCCGCCGTTCGCTCCCGAAACGCCGCGCGGAGGTCTGACCGGCGCGGCACGCCCTTCACCCGCCCGACGACGGGCCCGCGCCCGGTTCGTTGAGGTGGGCGATCACGTCGCGACAGAGGTGCTGCGCGCGCTCGATGCGGTCGAGCGGGACGGGAATGGCCCCGACGACCGGGTGCCCCCCCCCGCCGTGGCGACGGCAGAGGGCGGCGATGTCGTGATGGCGGGTCTGTCCCGACCACGGATTGAACCCGATCGAAATTTTCAGGTGACGCGCCATGCGGATCAAGGCGACGGAGTACGCGCAGTCGGGGGCGAGCGCGTACGCGACGAACTTGCCACTCGAGCGCAAGGGGGCCCGGTGCAGATCCGCGAAGGCGACGTTCCCCCGTCGTTCCAGAGCCGCTTCGATCCGTCGTCGGGTGTCGGCCTGGGCCTCCGCGAGGGGCCGCCAGGCGGCGCGGACCGATTCGAGCGCGGTGACATCAGCGAGGGGTTTGTCGACCAGCTCGGGGATGAGCGCGTTGTAGAGGTCGCCGTTGCCCCCGTGCTCAACCACCGCGGCCAATTGAGCGACGGGCAGGGTGCGATCGATGGCATCGGCGGCGCTCCCGAAGCGGGCGGCGTCGATCCGGTCCGCCCAGGCGATGAGTTCCTCGTGATGGTCCAGGGCGATGCCGTACTTCTCGGCGGCCACGTCGGCGATGAGCTTGGTGCACGAACCGTAACCGTCGTCGAAGAAGTATCGGTCTGCCCCGGCGAGGGCCCGATCGCGCTGGTGGGGATTGGCAAACGCCGTCGGGTGGTGATCGAAGTACCAGGTGAGGCGTCGGCTGTCGGTGAAGCGAAAGTCGAGGATCGCGTTTTCGTCACCGCGGAGCCATCGCTCGGGGACGGTCTGCAGGTTGGGCCCGTAACCGCACGAGCGATAATGAAACGCGAGTGCGTTCCGGCCGCCGCTCCCGCCCCCGAGACGCCGCCGCAGCGTCGTGAACACCGCGGCACTCGCGATGCCGTCGAAGCAATGACCGTGGGTCGCTACGACGATGCGTTTGCCAGAAGAAGAGCCCATCGTTGTGTGCTGGCGCGGTCTAGCACGAGCGGCCTGCGTTGACTTGTAGGGCCCCCGCACCAAAGCGATGATGGCCGCGCGTGATGAACGGGAGACGGTGGCGGTCCGGAGCGGCGTCGGTGCTCGTCGTCGGCCTCGGCGTGCTGGCCACGAGCGCCACCCGCGCCGACCCCACGCGCGAGCGGTACACCGACTACGAGCGGCAGACGATCTCCGCGGCCCTGGCCGAGCGGGAAGGGCGGGCCGTCGACTTGGCCCCGGCGGGGAAGAGGATCCGACGTATCGACATCGAAGTGCTCGACGTGATCGAGGATCGGGACCCCGCTCCGAACTTTCTCAATGTCCTTCACGTCACGAGCCAGGATCACACCGTCCGCCGCGAGCTCTTGTTTCGGGAAGGGGAGCCGTACGACGTCGTCCGCGTCAACGAGAGCGAGCGAAATCTCCGCGGGTTGCGACAATTGTCGCTGGTGGTGATCCTGCCCTTGACGACCTCGGACCCAGACGCCGTCGACCTGCTCGTGGTGGTCAAAGACGTGTGGAGCCTACGGCTCAACAGCGACTTTCGGTTCCGCAATGGCGAGCTCGAGCTGTTGTTTCTCCAACCGGCCGAGGAGAACCTCTTCGGGACGCATCGTCGCGCGTTTCTCAACTTTCTCTACGAGCCCGATACGGTTTCGGTCGGGGCGCGTTTCAACAACCCCTGGCTCGCCGGAAGCCGCATCGCGTGGACGGCCGACGCCAACGTATCGGTCAACCACGCCACCGGTGACTATGAGGGAAGCCGCGGGTTTTTGCAGTACGGGCTTCCCCTGTACAGCACGCGGAGAAAGTGGTCGTGGGGGGCGGCGGTCACCTGGCGGACCGAGACCACCCGTCGGTTCGTGGGGACGGCGCTCGCGGGCTTCGACGCGGAGGTGACGGAGGAGGAAGACGGGATCCCGTTTCGGTGGGACACGGAAGAAATCGGGGGACAGGTCAGCGTGACGCGGTCCTTCGGCTACGCGGTGAAGAACGACGTCACGGTGGGGGCGGCCGTCGACCGGTCGGTGTACCGACCCGACGATCTCTCGGCGTTCGACCCTCGGGCGGCGCGGGCGTTTTCGGAGGAGGTCGTGCCCCCGAGTCAGACCCGCAACGGCCCGTTCGTCTCGTGGCGATTTTTCCTCAACGACTTCGGCTCCCTCACCGATGTCGAGACCATGGGGTTGCAGGAGAACTACCTCCTCGGTCCTACCCTGGCCGCGCGGGTGACGCCGATTGCCGAAGTGTTCGGCGCGACCCGCAACGTCATCGCGTATTCGGGCACGGCGGCGTACACGGCCAGGCTCGGACCCGGGCCCTTCGGCGACGGCGTGGTACGCGCCTACGTCAGCGGCGGCGTCGAGCACGACCTGGATCAAGGCGGGCAAGCGACCGACACCTTCGTCCAGGCCGGCGCGCGCGCCGTGTCGCCTTCGATCTTCGTCGGCCGGTTGGTGTGGGACGGGGGCGCCCTCTTCCGCCCGGACAACTTCAGCAACGCCCTCTCATCGCTCGGCGGCGGCGGTCGCTTGCGCGGCTACCCGACGGCGCAATTCCTGGGCGAGAACTTCGTCGTTTCCAACCTGGAGTTTCGTTCCCGCACCTTCAACCTTTGGACCGTCCTCGTGGGCGGCGCGCTCTTCTACGACGTGGGTGACGCCTACGACGGGGACCGACTGGAGCCGAAACAGGGGGCCGGGTTTGGCTTGCGCGTGCTCTTTCCTCAAATCGGACGCGCCGTCCTTCGCTTCGACTGGGGCTTCGCCATCGATCCGCCGGTGCCGACGGGGCTGTTCGACGGTCTCGTCTTCACCTTCAACCAAGCGTTCGGGTTTCCCTCTCCGTCCGCGTCGGGGGTGGCGACGGCCGCGCCCTGAGCCGCAGCGGCGCGTGGTGGGTGCGCACGAGACTTGCGGGCCGGGGGCGCCGCCGACTAGCCTCGAGATGTGCGTGGGCGGCGGGACGGGCTGTTGACCACCGGCGACATGGCGCGCCTCACCGGCAACACCTTGCGCACGGTGCGATTTTACGAGGAAGCGGGCATTCTCGAGCCCGAGCGACGGAGCCCCGGGGGGCATCGCTTGTTCGGGCAGCGGCAGCTCGACCGGCTCCAGTTCGTGACCGATTTGCGGTCTTCCGGTTTGGCCCTCGACGACATCCGCGCGCTTCTCGACCTCAAGTCGGGGGCCGAGACGGGACGCGAGGCCGCCGCCACGGTGCTGTCGGCGATCGACGGCCGAATCGAAGAACTCGAACACAAGATCTCTGTGTTCACGCGCCTCCGCGACGAGCTCACCCGAGCGCGCTCCATCCTCACCGAATGCACGTCGTGCACCGACGACGCGTGCTTCCCCGATGCGTGTGGCGCGTGCGACGTCATCTCGGAGCGACGGGCGGTGCCCACGAGCATGCGCGTTCTGTGGGACATCAAGCCGCGACGCACCGTCGGCGACGAATCCGCCAACGAAGGCCCCTGATCACGCCCTGACCCGAGCACACCCTAACCGGAACCGGGCGCAGGCTCGGCGGCCGAGGATTCAGCCCCGCGTCTGAGGACCCAGCCTCTTCAGCCGGGCTTCTTCAGCCGGGCCGCTTCAGCCGGCGGCGCGGCTCTCGTCTTCCGCGGTGGCGCCACCGGCCGCCATGCGTGTCGTTTCCGCGGCCTCGTCGACGACCCGCTGACGCGCCTCAGCCTCGCGCGCGGCGCGCTTTTGGTCTGAGCGCGAGGCGCCTTCGTTGACCCGAACCCCCACGAGCTTCGAGACCCCGGCGTCCTGCATCGTCACCCCGTAGAGCACGTCGACCGACTCCATGGTGCGCTTGCTGTGCGTGATGATGATGAACTGGGATCGGTCCGTCATCGCGCGCAGGGCCTCGACGTAACGACCGACGTTGGCGTCATCGAGAGGGGCGTCGACCTCGTCCAGGATGCAAAAGGGGCTCGGCTTGAAGCGGAAGATCGCGAGAAGCAGAGACACCGCCGTGAAGGCCTTCTCCCCGCCGCTCATGAGCTCGAGGTTGCCGAGCCGTTTGCCCGGGGGCTGCGCGAGGATCTCGATGCCGGTCTCCAACAGATCGTCGGGTCGGTTGAGGCGGAGCTCGGCCTTTCCTCCCCGGAACATTTTCGGGAAAATCTCTCGGAACCGTCGACTGATGCCCTCGAAGGCATGCTGAAACAGTCGCGTCGACTCGAGGTCCATCTGCTCGATGGCCGCTTCGAGATCGGACAGCGCTTTCAGGAGGTCGTCGCGTTGCTCGGTGAAGTAGTCGAAGCGCGTCTGGGCTTCTTCATGCTCCGTGACCGCTTCGAGGTTCACCGAACCCATGCGGTCGATGAGCTGGGTGAGCTCTCGAATGCGCTTCCGTTCGACATCGGTCGCGAGCGCACGCGCATGGTAGTCGCCGACGACGCGCGGCAACTCGAGGCCTCGGAAACGCTCGGCGGTGGCTTCGAAGAGATGCTCCCGCTCGAGTTCGAGCCGTTGGTGCGTCATCTGTTGCTCCCGCAGCGCGTCGGCGAGCGTTTCCAGCGCCTGGCGCAGCTCCCGCAGCTCCGCTTCCCGAATGCCAAGGGAATGCCGGGCATCGTCGAGCCCGAGCCGAGCGCGCTCGAAGGCCGCCTGGGCCTCACGGGCCTGACGGCGCGCGTCGAGCCACGCCGACCGGGTGTGCAGCATCTCCGCGGCGAGCCGACCCGCTTCCTCGGCGCCTTCGGTGCGGGCGGCTTCCAGCTCGACGGTGCGGCGGCGCAGGTCTTCGTATTCCCGCGCCAGACGTGACAGCGTACGCTCCGCGCCTCCCACCCGCTCGTCCATGGCCGCGAGGGCGACCTTGCGTTCGGTGAACGCACGCTGACGGCGCACGAGTTGCTGACGCAGGGCTTCGGACCGTCGTTCGAACGCCTCGCGCGCCGCGCCGGCGAGGGTGTGACGACTCCTCGCGCCAAGGAGGGTGCGGCGGGTGGCGGCGGAGGCGCCGTCCGCGTCGCCTCGCGCGTCATGGGTCTCGAGCGTGTCGCGCGCGACCTCGTCGTACCGCCGTTCGACCAAGGTCGTCCGTTGCTCGAGTCGCTGCAGATCCTGTTGCGCCGTGACGAGGTCGAGCTCGGCTTGGTGCGCCCGGACCCCGGCGTCGCTGAGGGCCGTCTCGAGTCGGGTGAGCCGCTCGCGGTGGGTCGAGGCGGCGGCCTCGATCTCCTCGACTCGCGCGCGTCGGTCGGCCAAGTCCGTGCGGAGGTCTCGGATCTCTCGCTTCTGCTCGAGCATCCCCGCCGCAAAAGCATCGCCCGCTCCCCCGGTGATGCGCCCGTCGGCGTGGAACACCGTGCCGTCGGGGGTGACGAGCTCGCACCCCGGCGGCAAAAGGCCCCGTCGCGGCGCCGTAAGGCCCTCGGACGAAAGAAGACCCTGCGAGGGCCCGCCGAAACCGGAGAGCCGACGGGCATCGGCGTCCGAGCGCACGAGCACGGCGTCGCCCACGAGCGCGGCGACCACGCCGGCATCCTCCTCCGCGTATCGTAGTTGGTCGATCACAGGCCCCACGACCCCAGGGTCGTCGTGCCATGAGTTCGCCGTGCGTGGGACCGCGGGCCGGCGTGAGATGATCGTCGCGCGTCCCTCTCGGCCCTCCGCGAGACCGCGCAGCAGGTCGAGGGCGCGGTCTACGTCCTCGACGATGACGCACTGAAGGCGGTCGCCGATGAGCCCGCTGAGCGCCGCCGTCATCTCAGCGGGCACTTCGATGCGGTCGGCGAGGATTCCGGACAAGGCGGCATCCTCGGTGGCGAGCAAGCGACGTACCCCATCCCCGAGGCCGTCCATGCGTCGCTCCAGCTCCTCGAGGGCGGAGAGTCGACTCTGTCGTCGCTGCATCTCGTCCCGCGCCTCCGTGAGCTCGCGTTGCTTCCGCTCGGTGGCGCGACGCCACTCGGGAAGCTCCTCGGCCAAGGCGTCTCGTGCGTCGTCGAGGGCGCGGCGTCGGGTCTCCATTCGGGTCGTGTGGTCGCAGAGATCGCCGCGTCGTCGGGCCAGTCCGGCCCGTTCGCCCGTCAATCGCGCGAGCTCGCGCTCCAGGCGCGCACTGCGCGCACCCATCTCCCTCGCGCGTGCCGCGTGGCCCTCCATCTCGGCCTCCGCACGCGCGATGGCGGCGGCGCCCGCTGCTTCGTCTCGTCGGGCGGACGCGACCCGGGCTTCGGCCCGTTCACTTTCCGTCCGGAGTTCGTCGAGGACCGATTCTGCCTCGGCGGCACGGGTTCGCTCTCGGGCCCGCTCGGCGTCGGCCCTCTGGCGTTCATCGGAGAGGGCCTCGCGTTCGAGGGCCACCGTTTCGGCTTTCTCGCCGAGGGTGCATTGCTCTTCGAGGTCGGAAGCCAGTCGCTCGCTGAGATGGTCGAAGCGGTCGCTCGCCCGTTCGAGTCGTGCCTGGTGTTCGCGGACCTCGTTGTCGGACCCGAACGCGTCGTGCTGCGCCTGCTCTGCGGTCACTTCCGCTTCGCTCGTGCTCTGGCGGAGGCTTTCGAGCTCGTCGTCCCGCCTCGCGACGGCGTCCCGCTCGGCGACCACCCGGACTTCGAGCTCATCTCGCTGTCGGGCCGCGACGTCGATCACCGCCGTCAGCTCCAGCCACCGATGGCTGGCGTCCCAGAGCACGAGGTCTTCGAGTTCGTCGCGGTAGCGGATGAACCGCTGCGCCTTGGCGGCTTGACGTTTGAGGCTTTCGAGCTGTCGCTCGATCTCCGACACGATGTCCTGGACGCGCGTGAGATTTTGACGCGTCAGGTTCATCTTGTTTTCGGCCTGACGTCGCCGGGCCTTGTACTTGGTGATCCCGGCTGCTTCCTCGATCAGGATGCGACGGTCTTCGGGGCGCGCGGAGACGATGAGTCCGATCTTCCCCTGCTCGACGATCGAGTAGGCCTTTCGCCCGACCCCGGTCCCGAGAAAGACGTCGGTGACGTCGCGGAGGCGCGCGGGCACTTTGTTGATGAAGTACGCATTGCTCCCGTCGCCCCGGTAGAGGCGACGGGTCACGGAGATCTCGGCGAAGTCCCGGTAGTGCAGAGGGAGACTCGCCGCCATGCCGGGATCCGCGTTGTCGAAGGTGATGGTCACCTCCGCGAAGCCCGCCTGAGGTCGGGTCTCCGACCCGTTGAAGATGACGTCGCCCATCGCCTTGCCGCGGAGCGCCTTGGCCGACTGCTCCCCCATGACCCAGCGGATGGCGTCGACGACGTTGGACTTGCCGCAGCCGTTCGGGCCGACCACCCCGATCATGTCGTGGTCGAAGTGGATCACGGTGCGGTCGACGAACGATTTGAATCCGCAGATTTCCAGCTTCTTGATGTGCATCGGTGCGTCTCTCGCGCGGGCGGGAGTGGCGGCCTGAGCGGCGACGCCCGGGAGGCAGCGGCCGCATCGCCCGTTCGGCGCCGGACGAAGCCAGCGTAGATTCCCAGGCCGCGAACGAAAAGCTCCGGCCAAGATGTAGGGTCACATGATGTCGCGTAGCGTCATGTCACGTCATCAACCAGAAGGGTTGTACCGATTCGGGTGCCGGTCGACCAGCGAAAAACCCACCATCCGTTCAGGTGACGGTGCCGCCCCGCCGCTTGACAGACCCGAGGCCGATTCTTAGGAGACCAGGCGTTCATGCCGACTTACGAATACGGGTGCACGGCCTGTGCCCACCAATGGGAAGTCTTTCAGTCGATCAAGGACGACCCCCTCAAAACGTGCCCCAACTGTGCGGCGGGCAAGGCAAAGCGGCTGGTCTCCGGCGGGGCCGGATTCATCCTCAAGGGCGGCGGTTGGTACTCGGACCTCTACGCGTCGGCGAAACCGAGTTCCGGCGGAGGCGACCAGGATGGCGGCGGTGACGCTGGGGGAGACTCCGGGGCAGGCGCCAAGGCTGGCAACGAGCGGGCCGGCGGCGACCGCAGTGCGGGCGGCGAGGCAGGAGGTGCGGCGAAGAAGGCCGGGCCGGCGCCGAGCCAGGCCGCGGCGGGTGCTGGCGGCGGGGCGAGTGCTGGCGGCGCGGGTGCTGGCGGGGGCGGCGGGTCGTCGTCGGGTTCCTCGGGCACGTCTTCGTCGTCCTGAGGACGCCTCAGTGCTGTCGTCGTTGGTCACGCGACCAGCGCGCGGACCATCAAGCCCATGATGGTGTTGGCGGTGGGCGTATCCACTTCGGTCGCAAAGGCGACGTCGCGTCCCTGGGTCGTCACTTCGAGGGGCGGCATCTGACCCCCCAGGCCGAAGTTCGAGAAAAGAGAAGCGAGGTAGGTCAGCTGTCGGGCTTGGCTCAGCCCCGACGCCCCCCGCCGGGCGGCGTCCTCGTCGGCGTACCGCAAGGTCCCTACGAGGTTGACTCCGGGCGGGCGGAAGTTGCCCAACACGCGTACCCGCTGCAGGCCGACGACGAAGGGCAGCCGACCGGCCGCCGCCTCGATGACGCCGCTGCGGTCGACGTCGCCGGCGACCGCGAACGCAGCGTCCTGTCGCGCCGGCCCGATGAGCTCGCGCACCCACGGTGACCCCGCCGGCGAGGAGGCTTCGTTCGTGCGCGGCCGAGGATACCTAAGGCGGTCGAGGGTGCGCCGGAGCGCGGTTTCGGTTCCGGCCACGAGGGTGAAGGGCGTGAGCACGGTAAACCCTACGTTGCCGCGCGTATGCATCAGGAACGGGCCGTAGGGCGTTCGTACGAGGGGTGCCGCCTCGCCCGGGTCTGAGGCGGCGGCCTGGATGGCGACGGGATCGAAGGTGCCCTGGACGACGGCGATCACGTCTGCGCCCTGCATCGCGTACGCCGCCGAGTACAGGTGACGGATGTCGCGTTCGTGGACCAGGCCGGACGCCACGGAGGTGGGCACCAGGCCCCGCAACAGCTGACCCACGAGGTTGCCCAACCCGCTGGCCAAGGCCACGTCGACGCGGGTGTGGCTGACCATCAACGCTTCGTCGGGGAGCACCGACAGCGGGTCTCCGTCGACGGTCGCGACCTCAGCCACGGCGCGCGCGCGCGCCGTGAGGCGCGGGGGGCGCCCACAACCACCCCCGACCGCGGCCGCTGCGCCTCCGGCGAGGACGTCACGTCGGACAAACCCCTTGGCCATGAGCGCGACGTTACACCAACTACGATGGGGAGATGGGTGCACACGAGACGCCGCCGCGCGGGGGCTTCGACCCCAGTGGGTGGTGGATGGGACGCACGGTGCCGTGGCTCTGCGACGAGGCCTGGACTCTGTTTGCGCGAGACGACGACAGCCGGATGGTGGAGGCGGCGTGGCTACAGCAGGCCCGGCGGTTCTTCGGGGCGGAGGTGCGCGTGCAGCCTCGGAAGCGCTACCCGGGCGGGAGTCAGCCCCGTCGCGACCGCGCCGAAATCGTGGTCACCTCCCCATCTTCGTCAGACTACGTCACGTCGGTCGCGCCGTTGTCGGTCCAGACCTTCCCCGCGGACGACGACCCCGCGTTGCGCGCGCGAGGGGTGGCCGTCGGCACGTCCGGGATGGAGGTGTTGGTGGCGCGGTCTCCGCGGACCTGGCAGTGGCGACGTTCCGACGTCGAGGGCGACGGAGACCCGCGGGGAGCGCTCGTCTTCGCCGCGCTGTTGGCTTCGCTTCGCCTCGGTCCCGTCTTGCCCCCCGGGGCCGCAACCCTCTTCGGCGTGCGCGGAGCGCGGCTGCGTCTGCGGGAGGCGGGTTGGCAAACGCCTCGATGATCGGATTCAGGTCTCGGGCGCGCGTCCGATCCCTGCCGGCGCGGCCCCCCGTCCGATCCCCAACGCGAGCACGAGGAGCGTCGCCACGTAGGGAAGAAGTTGGACCAACGTGGCCGCAGGAGAGGCCCGAAACAAGCTCTGCAGTCCGATTTGGAGCGCTTCGAGGAGGCCAAAGGCCAGACACGCGACCGCGGCCCGACCGGCGCGCCAACCACTGAGCACGACCGCCGCGAGGGCGATGAAGCCGCGGCCGCCGCTCATCCCCGCCTCGAATCGATGCTGGTCGAATGCGAGATGAACGCCGCCGAGCGCGCAGACCGCACCCGACACGGCGAGGGCCACGATGCGCGTGCGGGAGACGTCGAGTCCCGCGGCCTGAGCCGCCGTCGGATGCTCGCCGCAGGCCCGTACACGGAGGCCGAGACGGGTGCGCTGCAAGAGCCAGGGACTGGCCACCACCGCGATGAGGGCGAGCACCGCCACCGGGTCGAAAAGGGCACGCAGAAGCAGTTGCCAGCCCTCCGCTCCTCGCGGACCGACCTCGAACCCGCCGATCGAGGGGGAGTTGCTCGAGCTGTCGTACAAGGCGCGCAGCGCCATGCGGGTCGCGGCGTACGCCAGAAGGTTGAGCGCGATGCCGCTCACCACGGCGTCGATCTTCGTTCGCTCGACGAGCCACCCGTGGAACGCGCTCTGAATGACGCCGACGCCGATGCCCGCGAACAGGCCCGCCGGCGCGCTGCCGGTCGCGTGGGCCACCGCGACGGAGGCGAAGGCGCTCGACAACAGCACGCCCTCGAGACCGATTTGAATCACCCCACTGCGCTCGGCCCATACCCCTCCGACGGCCGCGCAGGCATAGGGAACGGCGATTCGCCATGTCTCGGCCACGGTGGTGAGGCTGAGGATTTCGCTCACGGCACGCGCTCCGAAGGAACCGGCCTAGTGCGGGCGAGAGGCGCGGCCCCAGACTCGGCGCCGTCGCCGTCACCCTTCTCCGCCCCATCTCCCGGGGTCGCCCTCGTCGCGCCATCTCCGCCGGTGACCCCGGCCGCCGCGGCCACGAGAAGAATGACGACCGCCTCCAGCACGCTCATCGCCTCTTTGGGGACCTGGGCGTTGATGCTCAGACCCGCCTGGGCCAGCGTTCCGAAGGCGAGGGCGGCCAGGACGAGGGCGACCGGACCGCTCCGACCCACCATGGCGACGGCGATGCCGCTGAACCCGGCTCCGGCGCCCAGCCCGAGTTCGTAGTAGCCCTTGTACCCGAGGACCGTTCCCGCGCAGACGAGCCCCGCGAGCCCGCCCGAAAGGACCATCGCTTGGATGCGCCGGCGGGCGACATCGACCCCCTGTGATCCGCATGCCGTCGGGCTCAGACCGACCCAACGCATCTCGCGCCCGGCCACCGACCGTTCGAGCCATAGATACACCACGCCCGTGACCACCACCGCGCCCGGGAACGCCACGCTCACCGCCGAGCCCGAGAATGCGGGCACCCAAACCTCGAGCCCGGGGAGCCGAGCCCCGGCGCCGATGTCATCGGTGCGGAGGGCGGTCGCTCCGAGGCCCACGACGAGGACCCAGGGGAGAAAAACGTCGACACATCGGTTCAGCATGATGCCGCTGATGATCTCGTGGACACCCAACCGGGCGCGCATGAACCCCGCGAGCGCGCCCAAGGCGGCCGCCGTGGTCACCGACGCCCCGACCACCAGCGGCACCGCGAGGAGCGGCGGGAACGCCGCGCCCACACTGGGTCCGAGCCATCCCGCGACCAGGGCGCCGAGCGCGAGTTGACCTTCCGTGCCGATGTTGAAGAGGCCGCACCGCAGGGCCACGTGAAAGGCGAGCCCCGTGAGCAGCAACGGCGTCGCCTTGAACAGCACCTGCCCCGTGCCGTAGGCGGTGCCCCAAGTCCCGGCGAACGCGGCGCCCAGGGTGTCGCGCGGGGCATACCCGAAGGCCGCGACCACGAGGTTGAAGACCAACAACGCCCCCGCGGCGGCAAACACGATCCGCAGCCGCGCCGGTGACCACCACCACCACCACCACCACCGTCGACCTCGCCGGCGTCGCTCACCGTCCATCGGCCGCCCCCGGGAACGTCGCCGCCGCGTCGTCGATCTCGGGGGCGCGATCCGAGGACGGTCCCGTATGGCCCAGCATCGCCTGCCCGATCGTCTGTTCACTCGCGGTGGGAGGGAGCTCGGCGACGATGCGTCCCTGTCGCAGCACGAGCAGGCGGTGGCTCAGGCCTCGGAGTTCGTTCAAGTCGGCGCTGATCACGACGACCGCTGCCCCCGCCGCCGCGCGCTCGGCCAGGGCGGCGCGGATGATGCGCGCGGTGCCGATGTCGACGCCGCGCGTCGGTTGCGCCGCGACGAGCGCGACGAGGGGGCGGTCGAGATGGCGGGCCATCACCACCTTTTGCTGGTTGCCGCCGCTCAACGCGCCCCCGAGCTGTTCCGGGTCGGGAGGGCGCACGTCGAAGATGCCGAATCGCCGGGCCACGGTGTCTGGCTCCGCGTCCGGCAGCCGGCCGAGGTCGCCGAGGACGAGGTTTTCCGCCACGCTGGTCTCCAGGATCATCTCGTCGCGATGGCGGTCCTCGTGCACGACCACGAGCCCGGCGTCGCGCCGCCGCTGTACGGCGCGGGCGGGGTCTCCCGTGCCATGGTCGAGGCGCTTCCCCCTGAGCTCGACCCATCCCGACGCGAGCGGCATCAGACCCGCGAGCGCCCGCGCGAGCTCGGTCTGCCCGTTGCCCTCGACCCCCGCGATGCCGACGATCTCGCCCGCGCGAACACGGCACGACAATCGATCGAGGCCCCGTCGACCGTCCGGTCTCAGGGCGGTTGCCTCGACCACCGCCAAGCCGACCGGGGCATCGTCGGACACCGCGGAGGGCACCGCCGGCGGCGCGACCTCATGGCCCATGATCGCGCGGGTGAGACGGTCGGCCAAACCGGGTTCATCGATTCGCTTCATCTCGCTCAGCGCTCGTCGCCCCCGCCTCATGACGGTCAGCTCGTCGCAAAAGCGCACGACCTCATCGAGGCGATGGGTCACGACGGCGATGGTGGCGCCCCGATCGCGGATCCGCCCGAGGGTTCGGTAGAGCTCTTCGACCTCCACCGGCGAGAGCACCGCGGTGGGCTCGTCGAGCAAGATCGCCCGGGCACCGCGGTACAAGACCCGCAAGATCTCGAGTCGCTGTTGCTCGCCCACACTCAAGTTGCGCACCGGGGGGTCGAGGGGGACGGTGAGGCCCGTCTCGACCTGGAGCGCTTCTGCCTCGCGACGCGCGCGCTCCAGGTCGAGTCGTCCTCCCGCCCGGGTCGGCTCGCAACCGAGGACGAGGTTCTCGAGCCCCGAGAGGGGAGGCACGAGCATGAAGTGCTGGTGCACCATGCCCACCCCCAGGGACATCGCGCGCCGCGGTGAGAGGGGCGTCAGCGGCCGGCCATCGACGTAGACGTCGCCCGACGTCGGCGTCACGTACCCCGCGAGCATCTTGAGGGCGGTCGACTTACCGGCTCCGTTCTCTCCGACCAACGCGTGAATGCGACCCGGGAGCAGGTCGAGGTCCAATCCGGCGACGGCGGTCACCGACCCGTAGCGCTTCGTCGCGGCGCGGAGCGAGAGCGGCGGTCCCGCAAGGGCTCCTCGGGTCGTCATGGCGGTCTTTCGCGGCCGACGCGACCGCGCTACGCGACGGAGGTGCCCCGGCCCGTACCGCATGTCAAACCTCGCGCGCTGCCCGAACAGGACGGCGAGAGCTACCCTCAGTTGGTGGCCCTCATGCGCCGTCTGCTCGAACCTGGGTCGGGGTGTCCGTGGGACCAGGGCCAGACCTACGCGAGCCTCCGTCGCTACGTGCAGGAAGAGGCGGCCGAGGTCGTCGACGCCATCGAGCGCGGCGACCGCGACGAACTCCGTGATGAGCTCGGCGACCTCTTGTTTCAGGTGGTCTTTCTCACCGAGATCGCCCGGACCGAAGGTCACTTCGGACCGGACGACGTCATCCGCGGTATCGTCGAGAAGCTGGTTCGACGGCACCCTCACGTCTTCGGCGACGAAGACGGCCGTGACCCGAGCCGCGTGCAGCGCCGTTGGGAAGAGATCAAGGCCCAGGAGCGGGCGGACGCAGGGGTGGGCCCTCGTGGTCCTCTGGAAGGGGTCCCGCGGAGCTTGCCCGGTCTCGCCCGGGCCCAACGCGTCGGACGCGCCGCCGCCCGCCAGGGGTTCGATTGGCCCGACGCGGCGGGTCCTCGCGCCAAAGTCGACGAGGAGCTGGCCGAACTCGACGAAGCGATCGCGGAGGGAGATCCGGCGCGCGTGGCGGCGGAGCTCGGCGATGTTCTCTTGTCGCTGACGAACCTCGCGCGCCATCTCGACGTCGACGCCGAGCGCACGCTGCACCAAACCGTGCGCCGCTTTGCATCGCGCTTCGAGGAGGCCGTGGCGCGTCTGCCGACGTCGCCGTTGGCGGCATCGCCCGAGGCGTGGGAGCGCGCCTGGGAGATGGCAAAGTCGGCCGCCGCCGCGGACGATGCGTGACGTTCCCCGCCTCCCCGCCTCACCGGGAGGGCGCGCGGCGACCGAGCCCATGCCGGAGCGCCGGCTCCAGGTCCAGGTGCTGAAAGGGAAACCCGAGGTCGAGCAGGCGTCCGGGATGCGCCCGCGTCGATGTAAAGAGCAGTTCCCGCGCCCGTTCGTGTCCGAGCATGAGCTCTGCCGCGCCTTGCGGGAGCGGAACGAGCGCGGGCCGGCGCAACACCGCGGCGAGCTTCCGCACGAACGTCCGGTTCTGCACGGGATGGGGCGCCACCACGTTGACCGCGCCGGCGACGGAGCGGTCGAGCGCCAACAGCGCGAGCGCGCGCACTGCGTCTTGATGCCCGATCCAGCTCATCCACGTGTCGCCCGAGCCGATCCGGCCGCCGAGCCCAAGGGAGAAGGGGAGGCGAAGCTTCTCGAGGGCGCCCCCGTCGGGGGTCAAAACCACCCCGATGCGTGCGACCACGACCCGCACTCCGGCTCGGGCGGCGGATGTCGCGGCGTCCTCCCAGACGCGACATACCTCGGCGAGAAAACCCGCGCCGGGACCACTCTCCTCGCTGAGGAGCTCGTCGCCTCGGTGTCCGTAGTAGCCGACGCCCGACGCGCTCACGAGGGTCGCGCCGTCTCCGTGCGCGGCGAGGGCATCGGCCAAGAGGCGGGTCCCTTCGACCCGGCTTTCGAGGATGCGCCGCTTCTTGTCGGCGCGCCAACGGCCGTCCCCCACATTTTCTCCGGCGAGGTGGATGACGGCGTCGACACCGGCGAGGGCGGCGCCGTCCAGGTGGCCGGTGGCGGGATCGAAGTGGATCTCGTCGTCGCGTTCCGGGGGACGGCGCACGAGGCGACGCACGTCGTGCCCGGCCGTCGTCAGGTAGGGGACGAGGGCCGAGCCGAGGAGGCCCGAGGCGCCACTGATGGCCAACGTTCGGCGTCCGCCCCCGGCTCGCGAGCGAAGATGGCGTTGCGCGGCGAGGTCGCCGACGGTGATCGCGTGCCGGTAGTCGAACATGCGCTCGAGTTTCGCGCGCACAATTGGCGTCCCCACGCGCCCGAGCGGAGGGAGCGGAGGTTCGAACTCGATGTCGTCGTGGAGCCAGGCGGCATCGTCGCCGTCGGCATCGATGCGGTGTTGGTGCTCCCACTTGGAAAATGGCCCCTCGACCTGCCGATCGATGAAGCCGCGGGGAGGATCGACATCCACGTGCTCGGCCACCCACTTCGGCCCGAGCCACGGGGGGGCCAACGGACCCAGGACCCCCACCCGCATCGTCGCCCGCATGCCCTCCCGAAGCGGGCCCGTGCGGTGGGTGACCTGGACGTGTTCCCACGGAGGGGTGAGGCGCTCGAAGGCGCCGTCGTTGACGTGCCAGTCGAAGAGCGCCTCTGCCGGCACCGGCACGCGGACGCGTCGCTGGAACCGAGCCATCAGACCCCGTCGGAAGCGGCGAGGTTCAGCATATGGCCCGAGCGCCTTTGTTTCGTCTCGAGATACGCCCGGTTGTGCGTCGTCGGCGGGACCTGATGGGGCACGCGCGACGCCACCTGCACCCCGTACCGGGTGAGCTGGGCGATCTTGTCGGGGTTGTTGGTCATCAGGTCCACCGAAGGTATGCCGAGGCAGCCGAGCATCTCGGCGGCGGCCGCGTAGTCGCGTTCGTCATCGCGAAAGCCAAGGGCTCGGTTCGCGTCGACCGTGTCCAAACCACAATCCTGCAGTTGGTAGGCGCGCACCTTGTTGCCGAGGCCGATCCCCCGTCCCTCCTGTCGCATGTACAACACGACGCCAGCCTCTCGGGACGCCAGTCGCTCGAGCGAGAGTTCGAGCTGCTCCCGACAGTCGCATCGCAGCGACGCGAAGGCGTCACCGGTGAGACATTCCGAGTGCATGCGCACCGGAGTGTGGTGTGCCCCGCGTACCGAGCCGCGAACGATCGCGACGTGCTCGCGGCCGTCGCACAAGTGCGAGAACGAGACGATGCGAAACCGACCGAAGCGCGTCGGGAGCGCCGCCTCCGCCTCGATCCGAGGGCGCAGGTTGCCGCCGACCGTAGGTAGGACAGACATTAGTCACAGGTTAGACTAAGGGGCGCGGCGGGGTCGTCAACTCGAGCACCGTGCGCGCCCCCACGCGCCGGGTGTCGCCCGCGCATGCGCTCAGGCGGTTCGGGCGCAGGACTGCCGCCCAGCCCAGCGAACTCAGCCCAGCGAGCTCAGCCCAGCGAGCTCAGCCCAGCGAGTTCAGCCCAGCGAACTCAGCCCAGCGAACTCAGCCCAGCGAACCCCGCTAAGTGAGCGCCGCCTTGCGCCATGCCGCCACGCGCTCGTCGATGGCGAAAAACGAGTCGAGGATGTGAACAGCGGGGTCCTCGATGTCGAGTGCGGGCGCACCGTCGCCGCCGAGCCACAACTCGACGCGCCGCGGCAGCTCCGGCAGCAGATTCTGAATGTGGGTTCGCGCCGAGGGCACGTTGGCTCGGGTGACCGACAACCCAACGACATCGATGTTGAGGGTTCGCGTCGCTTCGACGATCCCGTCGACGGGCATGTCGATGCCGAGCAGCCGGGCTGATCCCCCCACCACCGACAGGTACAGGGCGACCATGAGGAGGCCCAACCCGTGTTTTTCCTCGGGGAGCGTCGCCAGCAACACCTCCGGCTTGCCGGCTCGGTTCTCATAGCCGGCGAGCATCGCGCGGAGCTGCGTCGCCAAAAGCTCCGTCGCGAAATGCTCCTGGTGCACGCTGACTTCGCCTTGGCGCCACAGGGCGCCGATCTGGACGAGGAGGGGGTGTGCAAACGAAGCCAAAAAGGCCCGCGGACCCAAAATTGCAGCCGCCGTTCTAAGCCGCTCGCGGAGGCCGTCCGCATCGTTGGTGCGGATGCAGTTGACCGTATCCGCCACACTCGGCGGCGCACCGTTCTCAATGCGTCCCGCTACGGGCGTGGTGGGCGCCGTAGGGCCAGGGAGCGAAACGTCGGCCGTCGTTTCGAGTTGCTCGGCCACCAGTTCTTTCAGCTCGTCGAGGCTGCGGTCGACGACTTCGCCTGGTCGGTAGCCGTGCTCGAGCGCCTTGGCGATGAGCCGCAGGCGCTCGACGTCCGTCTTCGTGTAGCGCCGTGCCCCGGCGTCGGTGCGCGCGGGCTCCGGAAAGCCGTAGCGTCGTTCCCACATTCGAAGCGTGTGCGGCGACAGTCCCGTCATCCGCGACGCGACGCGAATGCTGAAGCCCGGGTTGGTGTCTCGCGAAGCCATAGAGTCCCCTGCCTCCTACCTTAAAGGGTTGTCCCCTTTTTGACGAGTAAGACTGGCGTCAAAGCTATACATAAGTTAGACACATGCCAGGAAAACGGGGATGCGTGACCAACTCGACTGGTACCTGAAGCAGGTACGTTCCTACCCGGCGCTGAGCCGCGAGCGGAAGACAGAGCTGGCGACCCGATGGCGCCGGGATGGGGATCGGCGCGCTGGCGAGCGGCTCCTCAACGCGAACCTGCGGACCGTGATCCCGATCGCGCGCCGCTATCTACGAAGCGGTGAACCGTTCGACGACCTGGTCGGGGAGGGCAACCTGGGCATCGTGCACGCGTTACAAAAGTACGACCCGGACAAGGAGACGCGCTTCGCGACGTACGCGAGCTTCTGGATTCGTACGTACCTCACGCGTTACGTGCGCCGCACACGGAGCATGGTGAGTTCTTCCGTGCACGACCAAGCGCTGCTCTACACGAAGATCCGACGGGAGCGGTCTCGGATCACCGTTACGGAAACCGATGAGCTCGAAGTCCGCAAGCAACTCTCGGAGACCTTCGGCGTGACGGCCGAAGAGATTCAGCAGCTCGAGGCACGGTTCAGCTCACGCGATGCCTCGCTCGATACGCCGATCGATGAGGGCATGGGCGTGATGATGCGGGACACGTTGGTGGCCTCCACGCCAGACCCCGCCCAACTCGCAGCGTTCGGAGAGGTCATGAGTCTCTTGGAACAGGCGATGGAGGCGGCCGAACTCGACGAACGCGAATTGGTCGTGGTGCAGCAACGCCTGCTCACACCCCCGGGCGACGAGCCGTCGTTGGCGGAGATCGGACGTCAACTCGACGTGACCCGCGAGTGGGCCCGTCAGCTCGAGCGCCGCGCGATGAAAAAGCTCGGCGAGCATCTCGACGGCGGCCTGAAAGAGACGCTGCGGGCGATGTGAGGCTCGGTATCGGCACCACGCCAGAGATCCAGGGGCCGGGGGGCCGCCCCGAGGAAAACCCGTGCCCACCGGTGGGAAGAGGGGCAGCCGAGGGGCTCGTTCGCGCCCGCCGAGGCGAACCGGGGACCTAGACCCTCGCTGCCATCAGCAGCACCACCGTGCCGAGGGCGATTCGGTACACCCCGAACGGCGTGAGCCCGACACGCTTGACGTAGCGGAGAAAGACCGCGACCACGAGCCACGTCACGGCGAAGGAGACGCTGAGCCCGGTGGCGAGGACGGCGGCGCCCGATGGCGCGGCGAGGATGGCGTGGCCATTTTTCGCGAAGTCGTACACCGTCGCCGCGCCGAGGGTCGGCAAGGCCAAGAGAAAGGAAAACTCGGCCGCCGTCTTCGTGTCGAGGCCCGTCAGCTGTCCGCCGACGATCGTCGTCATCGAGCGCGATGCCCCCGGCCACAAGGAAAAGCACTGCGCCACCCCAATGCACAGACCTCGGAACGGCGTCACCGCGCTGAGCCCCTCCTGGCGCGCGGTCGGCGGGCGGCGGCGGTGCCATGCCTCCACGATGATCATCACCGCCCCCCCGACGATGAGGGCGAGGGCGACGGGCACGGGGGCAAAGAGGTGTTGCTTCACCCACCCGTGGATCGCCAAGCCGACGACGGCGGTGGGAACGAAGGCCGCGAGCAACGCGGCCACGAGTCGGACGGCGTCGGGATCGCGCGTTCTCAGCCCGCGCAGGGTGATCCGAAGACGCGCCCGAAAATAGACGGCGACAGCGACGACGGCGCCGAGCTGGATCACCACGTCAAGACTCTTGGCCGCCTCGGTGTCGTGGCCTCCGAGGGCTTCGCCGACCAAGATCAGGTGCCCCGTGGAGGAGACCGGAAGCAGTTCGGTCAAACCCTCGATGATCCCGAGGATGACGACGTCGAGGAGGCTCATGTAGACCGTGCGTCAGATCGAGGTCGTGCAGGTCCCGGGAACGCCGAAAAAGGCACAGAACTCCCCGATGGGACAGTCGAGGTCCTGGCCGCAGCCGACCGCGCATGAGTTTTGGTTCACGTTACACGCGCGCTCGGTGCGGGGATGACCGAGGCTGCAGTCGACGTCTGCCGTGCAAAAGTAATTGATGGGCGGTAGGGCGAGCGTGTTGAACCAGTCGGCGCACACCGTCACCGGGACGTCGTCGACCGCGGCGGTGTAGCCGCACTCGCTCGGGGCTTGGTACGGCGAGCAATCGAGCTGCTCCAGACAGATGGGCCGACAGAAGGAGCTGCCATCGATGCGTACGCACTCCGCCACGCCGAAGGCGCAGTCGAAGATGGTCGTGCAGCTCTGGCTGCAATAGCCCATCTCGCATACGCCGCTCTGACAGTCGTTCGGGCTCGAGCACGGGCTGTACAAGGGAAGACCGCCTCCGCCCCCCGTCCCGCTGCTGCTGCTGCTGCTGCCGCCGCTCCCTGTCGTCGGCGCGTCGCAGACACAATCCTCGAAGGACTGTCCATCGTCCGCGCAGACGCGGAGACCGGTCTGGCCATCGCACGTGCAAAACACCTGTTCCCCTGGCGTGCAGACTTCCGTGCCGGCCCCGGTGGTCCCACTGGGTCCAGCGCTGGCCCCCCCCCCGCCCCGGCCTTCGCGGACGGGGCATGGTTGGTCGAAGCCGACCACACATTCGCCGAACTGGTTGCCATCGAGACACGCCATCGTCCCCGGCTCGCCCGACGGGCAGCGACAAAAAACGTTTGCGCCGGGCTCGCAGATTCCCTCCCCGCCGCCTTCACCGTCGCTTGCGCTCCCACAACCGGGGCCCATCGCCGCGACCGCGCCGAGCAACCAGCCTCCGGCCGCCGCCCCCGCGAGCCGAGGGACCTTCACGTACGCCTCCGGGATGTCGACGTGCCCTCGCCGTCCGATTCGCGACGATGGCGCCGCTGTCGCCACAGCCACGCCCCCGCGGCACCACCCACGAGCATCGGGGCCACGGGGGGGTACTGGGGTCGAGGTGAGGGGAGGCGGTCGTTTCGCGCCGCCGAGGGCTGCGTGGTCGCCTGGCCCTCGGGGTCGCCCCCCCCGGTGCGTCCGAGCCGTCCCCGAGCGATGCTGCAGCCCTGGTCTGCCCCGTCGTCGTCTCCTCCGGAACGACATACGGCGAGTCCCCCGTCGTACTCCGGCGCACACCGCACGTTGCGGTCGGGCGGGTACGCCGCGCAGGCGGCCGCCACGTCGTCGTCGGCGAGGATCCGAGGAGCGACGCTTCCCTCGGTGTAGCCGGCGTTCATGGTGGCGAACGCAGGGGTGTGGTCGAGCCCGATGAAGTGCCCGACCTCGTGGGTCAAGATCGACTGGAGGTCGTAGGCCACCTCCCCGTCGCCGGGGTCGGCCGTGGTGAGGTTGTTGAACGCGTGGTTGAGCTCGATGTCCGCGTCGAGGATCTCGCCCGTGTCCCGGTCGTAGGTCACCGTGGTTTTCGCGAGGGTATTTTCCTGACCGGTGTACTGCCACCGCGTGTCCTGGAACATGATGAGGTTGACGTTCGGCCCCCCGGGTACGTACTCCGCCTGCTGACAAAACGAGTCGGGCTCGCGCACGAAGGCGAGCGTCGCGGCGCCGCTGCCAACGGCGCAGGGCACTTCGCTCCACGCGACGACCGATCGGGCCGCCACGCGCTCGAAGTCCTCGAAAGGCATGTTGACCGAGCCGTCGGCTTGCAGGCTGAAGCCCACGCAGTACCCCGGCCAGTAGAGCGGAAGGCCGTCCTGCTTGCACCCCTCGAGGTCATGGTTGCACGCACCGACGCACGTCGTGCTGCGGCAGTAGGCCTCGGCGTCCCTCGGGACCGCGGCCAGCCCCGCCAGCACGACGCCCACGAGGACGCGTCGCCCGTGGCGCCGCCGTTCGCCCCCGACACCGACGCGGTCGTCTCTTCCGAGGCGCCCGCGGCTCCCGCGCTGGGTCCTACGTCGTCCCACCACGCCTCCGGCCTAGCACACGGGGCGCCGGCCGACCGGCCCCACGACGTCTCGGGGGGCCACCTGACCTGGGCCGCGCTTCAGGGACATCCACAGGACGCCGTGTTCTCGGCCTCGGTGACACAGAGGCTGTCCCATTCGGTATCGCAGCAGAACGCGTCGGCCTGACAGACGTCGCTTGCGCAGGGCGAGCATGACGGGAGGAGCGAGCCGCCGGTCGTGCACTCGTCGTGGGCGCAGCCGCCCTGGCACGCCGTGGCGCATACGGCGGCAAACATGGGGTCGTTGACCGCCGACGTGCAGGCGCTGTCCCAGCTGCCGCCGGTCGCATTGCAACAGAAGGGGTCGGCGGCGCAGATCGCCGCCGCACAGGGGCTGCAGTTGTCGTTGAGCGCCGTGCCGGTCGTACACTCGTCATGGGCGCAGGCGTTTCCCCCCGCGCAGATGTTGCCGCAGAGTTCGTTCGCCTTGTTGATGCAGATCTGGTCCCACGTCCCCACGGCGGCGTCGCAGCAGAAGGCGTCGGCGTCGCACACGTCTTGGGCACAAGGGCTGCAAGAGCCGTTGAGGGCGGCACCGACCGTGCAGACGTTGTGGTCGCAGCTTCCGGTCCCCGGACCAGCACCCCCGGTGTCGCCGCACGGTTGCAGCGGATTGCCGCAGGGGATGCACGCCCCGTATCCAGCGGCGACGGGCTGACAGAAAAAGTGCAACTCGGGGTCGGTTTCGTTGCCCCACAGCAGGTCGATGAGCACCGTGGCCGCCACCGAGCCGAGCGGGTCGTTGTCGAAGATGTCGGTGATCAGAGGTTGGATGGGGATCGATGCGCAGTCGGCGTCGCCGGTGCAAGGCACGCACACGCCGCAGTCGATGTCGTTGCCGATCTCGACCGATGCGCAGCGGTCCATCCCGTAAAACACGTTGGCATCCCCGATGGGAATTTGCGTGAAGCCGAGATTGATCTCGTTGGCCCCCGTGAGGTCGCGCAGCGCCTTGCCGACGTTGTACTGAATGCCGGCCATCGCGGCCGTGCAGTTGGCATCGGTCGAGCAAGCTTGGGTGACTTGGTCGTAGGGCGCGGGGAGCACGGCCACGGTGGCGCCGAGGTCGCCGCATCCCGCCGCCGGAGGCACGCACGTGCCGCGGGTATCGTTGATGGGGATGCTGCACGTCCAGGGCGTTCCCCCCCCGGTGGCGTCTCCGCAGAACTGACAGTCTCCGTCGTTCTGGCAATCGCCGGGCGTCGGGCCGGGGAGACCGCACTGAGGCGTGCAAACCCCGTTCACACACTGCTCGCCGGCGGCGCAAGGGAAGGTGTCGGAGCACTCCGCGCACTGGCGCTCGAAGCACGCGCGGGCGGCGTTGTCGCCGTCCCCGCATTGCAGGCAGTCGTTGTTCGTGTCGCATTGCGAGGGGCACTTCGGCGAGCACGTCTCGGGTCGTCCATCGTCATCGGTGTCGATGCATATGTCCGAGGACAGACAGTGCTGGGTGTTCGTGCCCGTGCACGCCTGACATCGACCGGTGGCCGTGTCGCATACCTGGTTGAGGGGGCTGCAGGCCGCGCAATCTCGATTCTGGGTGCAGACGACTTGCGGCGTGCCGTCCGGTTCCGTGGGGCACGTCTGTCCGTCCGGGGCGCACAGCCCGAAGCTCGAGCATGTATCCCCGTCGGGACATCCGGCGCCGGTGTTTGGATCGCACGCCGTGCAACGGTTCTCCGCCACGAGACAGGTGCCGCGACCATCCGGACATCCGCGGCAGTGGTCGTCGTCCGTACAGTTGTTGAGCAAACAGATGCCCGGCCCGGGGTCGCCGCCGCCCGTCGAGGAGCCCGCGCCGGCGCCGGTCGTGGTGGTGGTGGCGCCGGTGGGGTCGACCAGGGGATCGTCCGACCCACAGGCCGACGTCGCCAATGCCGGGGGCAGCGCGAGCAAGACCGCCGCCCACGCCATACGCACAAAAGAAAAGTTCGACACCAGCGTATGGTACCGACAACGGGAGGCGGCCGTCGGAGATTTCGTTCCTTCGCCCCGGGCCAGGGCCTACCCCGGCTTTGCGGCGCCGCGCGCTTTCACGCTCCTCTTCCTCATGGCGCCGACGTGGCCGGAGGCGGGCTTGGGGACGGGGGTGGACTGCGGAGCGCGTGGTACAGGCCAAGTGCGAACACGGCCAGCGCCGCCCCCGCGGCGACGAGAAGAAGCGTTTGCCGGACGCCTCCGGCGGCGGCCGCCACGGGAGGCGCCCGCCGCGGGACCACCTCGCCGCCGCTCGGGGGGAGGGGCGATGCCTTGGCTTCATCGTCGGGAGGGGGCCCGGATGGGGGATCGCGGCGCGCAGACCGAACCGGTGGCGCGACGGCATCGAGTGTGATCTCGGCCCGGTGCGCCTCGGAGTGACGGGTCTTGTCGTCGGGCGGACGGAGGTCGCCCACGGAGATGACGGTGCGGGGAACGAGTTGCGCGAGGGCCCGCTCGAAGTCGGCGATGCGCGCGTAACGGTCCTTGGGATCGCGACGCAGAGCCCGGTGCACCACCACCGCCACCTCGGGGGCGATCCACGGCGCCGCATCCTGGATGTGGGGAATGGGCGCGGAGCAGAGCTGCATCAACAGTTCGCCCAGGGGGAGGTCAGGGAAGGGGACCCGGCCGCACAGCATGCGGTACAGCACGATGCCGAGGGACCACATGTCGGCGCGCTCGTCGACGACCGTACGGCCTCGAGCTTGCTCGGGCGACATGTACACGGGAGACCCGAGCAGGGCGCCTGCTTTGGTGAGGGCGGTCTGGTGACCGAGGACATCGAGTTGCGACTCGGAGAGCTTCGCGATGCCGAAATCCAACAACTTGACCGTCAATGCCCCGTCCTCGGCCTCGGAGAGGAACAGGTTCGACGGCTTGATGTCCCGGTGGACGACCCCGGCGTCGTGGGCCTTTTGGAGGCCCCGACAGGCTTGGGCGGCGATGACGATCGCGGTGCGGGGAACGACCGGGCTCACCACCTCGAGCCACTGACTGAGGTCGCGACCGTGCAAACGCTCCAGGACGACGAAGGGTCGACCATCGTTGTCCTCCCCGCTGTCGAGCACCTTTGCGATGTGGTCGTTGTCGATGCTCCCGGCGGCGCGCACCTCCCGCTGGAACCGTTTGACGTGCGTGATCTTCTTCTCGAGGTCCTGGGCGCGGAGCACCTTCACCGCGACCACCTGCCCGGTCTGGACATGCCGCCCCTCATACACCGCGCCCATCCCGCCCTCGGCGATCGGGGCGATGATCTCATAGGTGCCCGCGACGACGTCGCCGATCAAAGAGCGCGCCCCCTGACCCGCGGGCCGACACGGTCGCGCGGCCCCGAAAAACGAGCTGAATCACCTCGCACCACGACGACAATACTTGCCCCGGAACGCGGCGTGTCGCCAAACTACGACAATGACATTGCGCGCGTCGTGCTTGTGGCTCGCTCTGGGACCGTACGCCCTAGGATGTTCGGCGTCTCCTCCGCCCCCGCCTCCTCCGGCCCCCACTCCGGAGACCGTCACGGCCCCGGCCCCGGAGCCCGCGGCGGAACCGGACCCCGAGCCGGCGCCAGAGCCGGCCCCCGAGCCCCGGCCGAGCCGACCTCCCGTGATCATGACCAACGGGAAAAAGATCGCGAGCACGTTCGGCACCACCCCCGGCGCGAAGCTCACGCTCAAAGTGGGGGCAGACCGCGTGACGTTGGTCGTACCCGAAGGGGCCCTCGATCGCGACTACAACCTCGACTGGAGCGTGGTCGAGCGGAACCCTCCCAAGAACGGTCAGGTGTCGGGACCGGTTGCCCGACTGAGCGTGCTGCCGGGGGGCCGGACCCAACACAAGATGGCGCGGACCGACGGCGCGGCCTTTGAATTCCGTTTGAGCCTGGGCGACCGAGAGACGCTCAATCTCGCCATCGGCACGGTCGTGCTCGACGCGCGCGGTCAGGAGACCAAGACCGTGGAGTGGCAGGTGGTGACCCCCACGGGGGTCGAGCCCGGCTTGACGGGGGGGAAGAACGCGCACTTCGAGGTTTCATCCATCGGGGCGATCCAATACGTCCACGCCACCACGGACCCCGCCTCCAGCCCGCCGGCGGGCTGAGCGTCGGCGGACCGACGGGTGGCCGGCCTGCGGGGTCGACGGCCAGCATGGCCGCGGCCAGCGTGGCGGCGCCCAGCCTGGCGACGTCCAGCCTGGCGACGTCCAGCCTGGCGACGTTCGACGACGTCACGCGACCGCGACCGACCACGCGTCGAACAGGGTACGGGCGAGCAGGAGCCGCGGCACGCGCTCGCCCGCGAAGTAGTGCTGCCCCGCCTTGGCGAGCGACGACGAGTGGGTGACGAGCCGCTCGAGATGAGGACGGGACCGTCCGTACACGAACGGCAACAGCCAACGGCGAAGACGTAGATCGCGCCCGAGACGGCTGCCGTGAACACGCGTCCGCCAACCGTGCATCGAAACGTCAGCGCGACCGAGTGCCTCGGCGACCCATGTGCCCGCGAGGTCGCCGTAGTGCACGGCCTGGGCGATCCCTTCGCCCAACGTCGGGTCGATGCCCGCCGCCTCCCCCACCAGGATCACGCGGGGCCGGGACAGAGGCTGGGCCAGGGGCAACCCTCGTTCGGCGAAGCGTCGCCGAGGGCCGAGGGTGTCGCCGGCGCCGAGGCCCCGCCGCTCCAGGTGGGCGTCGAGGTGTGCGCGGGCGTGGCGCCCATCACGAGGGAGTGGACTTCGGACCAAGGCATAGACGCCACGGCACACCGCGCTCCGGCCCTCGGAGAGGGTCGGGAAGTCCCATGCGTAGCCCGGGAAGGGGCCGGGCCGCAGGTCGAAGTGGAGCAGGTCCGAGCCGAGGTCGGAGGGGACCCACCGCGTATCGGTTTCCTCCGCCTGGGCGTACGTGTCGCCGCGAGGTAGGGCGAGCACGCGGCGCACGGCGCTGCTGACCCCATCGGCGCCCACCAAAACCGAGGTACGAAGCGGCCCCTGGTCGGTATGGACCACCAGACCGTCGGCCCCGTAGCGATGGCTGAGGTAGCGACGAGGGGCGAGGACTTCCGCCCCGCGCCGCGCGGCGGCACGCGTCAGGGCGTGGTCGAACCACCCGCGACGCACGACCCAACCGATAGGTCGCGGATGACGCTGGAAGAGCGTCCCCCCGACCGTGCTCACGGCGAGGCCAAACACCTCGACCGGCGTCGCGTCGGACGCGTCGCACAGCTCGTGAGCGGTCACGCCGAGACGCTGAAGCCGCCACAGCGCCCGTCCGCCCACCGCACCCGCACAGACTTTCGGACGGGGTAGCGTTTGCCGCTCGAGCAGCGCCACCCGCCCCGCGAGGTCCGGCCGGGCGCGAAGAAGCGCAAGGGCGGTGGTCGCTCCGGCGGGACCGGCGCCGACCACCACCGCGGCGAAGTCGTTCGTCGAGAGGCTCAGGTTGACGGCCAGGGCTTGACCGATCCCGCGAAGGCGCGATCGCGTCCGTCTGTTGGATTCTTCGAACTCGGCGTCGATGACGCCGTCGTCCTCGCTTTTCGTCTCGGGTGTCGCAGCGCCGGCAGCGGCACCCGCGTCGCCGGCCCCGCCGCCATTCGCGCCGTCGCCGCCGGCTGCTTCGTACATCACGCTCGCGATGCGGTGCGACTCCTTTTCGAGCTTTTCGATGGCCGCCTGAACCTGCGCGTCGTCCTCCGAGGCGTGCGCCGTGCGCCCTTCCGCGACGGCATCGGAGATGGCTTTCTGGTCGTCCTCGGAGATCTTCTCCTTGTTGTCGGCGACGAGCTTTTCGAGCTGGTAGCACAAGGTGTCGAGCTTGTTGCGGCGCTCGATCTCCTCGCGTCGCTTCTTGTCCTCGTCCTCATGCTCCTTGGCCTCGTTGACCATACGGTCGATCTCATCCTCGCTGAGACCGGAGCCTTCCTTGATCGTGACTTGGTTTTCCTTGCCGGTGGCCGTGTCTTTGGCGCTGACGGTGAGAATGCCGTTGGCATCGATGTCGAACGTGACCTCGATTTTCGGAACCCCGCGGGGCGCGGGCATGATGCCGTCGAGGCTGAAGGTGCCGATCTTGCGGTTGTAGCGCGCCTCCGTCCGCTCGCCCTGGAGCACGACGACCTCGACAGAGGGCTGGCTGTCCGCCGCGGTGGAGAACACCTCTTTCTTCTGGGTCGGAATGGTGGTGTTGCGAGCAATCATCACCGTGCTGACCCCGCCGAGCGTTTCGACGCCGAGGGACAGGGGGGTGACGTCGAGCAGCACCATGTCCTGCACGTCGCCGGAGAGCACCCCGGCCTGCACCGCGGCGCCCACCGACACGACTTCGTCCGGGTTGACCCCCCGATGTGGCTCTTTGCCGAAGAATTTGGTCACCGTCTCTTGGACCAAGGGGATCCGCGTGGAGCCTCCGACGAGGATGATTTCGTCGATTTCGCCGCTCTTTTTCTTGGCGTCGTCGAGCGCTTTTTTCACCGGCTCCATCGTCCGCTCGATCAGGGGCCGAATCATCTGCTCGAACTTGCTCCGCGACAGCGTCTTTTGCAGGTGCTTGGGCCCGCTTGCATCGGCCGTGAGGAAGGGCAGGTTGATGGTGGACTCCTGCGCGCTCGACAGCTCCTTTTTGGCCTGCTCGGCCGCGTCCTTCAGGCGCTGAATGACCATCTTGTCCGACGACACGTCGATCCCCGTGTCGCTCTTGAATTCGGCGATGAGCCAGTTCATGACCTCGCGGTCGACGTCGTCGCCCCCGAGGTGCGTGTCGCCGTTGGTCGAGATCACCTGGACCACGTTGTCGCCGACCTCGAGAATTGAGATGTCGAAGGTGCCGCCGCCGAAATCGTAGACGGCGATGACCTCATCTTCTTTTTTGTCGAGACCGTAGGCGAGGGCGGCCGCGGTCGGCTCGTTGACGATTCGGCGCACCTCGAGCCCGGCGATCTTGCCGGCGTCCTTCGTGGCCTGTCGCTGTGAGTCGTTGAAGTAGGCCGGGACCGTAATCACCGCCTCCGAGACCGTCTCGCCCAGGTAATCCTCGGCCGCCTTCTTGAGCTTTTGGAGGACCTTGGCGCTGACTTCGGGAGGCGCGACTTTTTTGCCTCGAATGTCGAAGTAGACGTCACCGTTTTTCCCCTCCACGCAGTTGTAGGGGACGCGGCTCATCTCGGTCGACGCTTCCTTGAAGCGCATTCCGATGAATCGTTTCGCCGAGTAGACCGTGTTTTCGGGGTTGGTGACGGCCTGCCGCTTGGCGATTTGTCCCACGAGGACCTCACCCTTGTCATCCCATGCGACCACGCTCGGCGTGGTCCGTGCCCCCTCGGAGTTGACGATGACTTTCGGCTCTTTGCCTTCCATGACCGCGACGACGCTGTTGGTGGTGCCGAGGTCGATTCCGATGATTTTACCCATGATGATGTTCCTTGGTCTGAGGCCTCGACGCGGGAGCGGGGCTCATTCGTGGCCCGGGTGCTTGGCCGCGGAGGTCTACCGGTGCTGGTTGGTGACGCGCCCCAGTTCGAAACCACAGTTCGAAAACCACAGTTCAAAAAGGGTTCGAAAAAAGGCGGTCGATAGGGGTCGGTTCCGATGCAGTCGGTCCCGATGGGGTCGGTTCCTGGTTGGAGGTCCGGCGCCGACGGGGCCCGAACCGTGGTGCTTTTGCCGGGGGACAGCGAACCCGCGCATCCCCGATGGCTGGCAAACTAACCACCTCGGGGATACCGTCAACCGAGCGGAGGCATGCCTTTTGCGGGCCTGGTGGCGCGAGCGCATCGACACGGGTCTTCCTACGGTGGTGCGGGCTACCGCATGGGGCAGGTTGCCGCGCGGTGCCAGAGGTCACAGACGTTCCAAACCGCTCCGCGCTTGCGAGATGGCGCGAGGCAGTGCTACGTACCCCGACCGCGAGGCGACCCGAAGGGGAATGCCACGCGCCCTGCGTCGACGACTAGGCCCGTGTCATCGGGTCGCGGAGAAACGATTGTGAAGCCCGGCATCCACCCCGAATACAGCCCCGCAACCATCACGTGTGCTTGTGGCACGGTGACGACGACGTACTCCACTGCCGCGAGCTACACCATCGACGTGTGCTCGGACTGTCACCCCTTCTTCACCGGCAAGCAAAAGCTGTTGGATACCGCCGGGCGCGTCGACCGCTTTCGCAAGAAGTACGGCGACCGTAAGAAGCGCGCGACCAAGGGCTGACCGCCGCCGCCGACGGGCGTCTCCGTCGCGCGCCTTTGCTACGCACGGTTCGTTGTCATGCTCCCCTTCGATAAGCTCGAGGCGATCGCCCGCCGCTTTCTCGAGGTGGAGCAGCTGCTGTGTGACCCTGCGGTGATCGCCCAGCCGAAGGAACTCACTCGCCTCAACAAGGAGCGCGCCGAGATCGAGCCGGTCGTGCGGGCATTCGCGGAACTCAAGGAGGCCAACCACGCGCTCGAAGAGGCGCGCGCGGCGTGGGAGGACCCAGAACTCCGCGAACTCGCCGAGGACGAAATCACGACGCAGGAGCGGCGGCAGGAAGAACTGTCGGCGGCGCTGCAGATGATGTTGCTCCCGAAGGATCCGCACGACGAGCGCAACACGCTGCTCGAAATCCGCGCGGGTACGGGCGGCGAAGAGGCGGCGTTGTTCGCCTCCGACCTCTTTCGGATGTACTCGCGATTCGCCGACAGCAAACGTTGGCGGGTCGAGGTTCTCAGCGAGAGCCCCGCGTCTGCAGGGGGATACAAGGAGGTGATCGCGCTCGTCCGCGGCGACGCCGTCTATTCGCGACTTCGTCACGAAGCAGGGGTGCACCGGGTGCAGCGGGTCCCCGCGACCGAGACCCAGGGGCGGGTGCACACCTCGACGGCGACGGTTGCGGTGTTGCCAGAAGCCGATGAGGTCGAGGTTCGCGTCGACGACGCGGAGATCGAGATCTCGATCGCCGCCGCTGGGGGGCCCGGAGGTCAGGGGGTCAACACGACCAACAGCGCCGTTCGCCTTCGCCACGTGCCCACCGGCATCATGATCCACTGTCAGGACGAGCGCTCGCAGCACAAAAACAAGGCGCGGGCGCTTACGATCCTGCGGAGCAAGCTCTTGGAGCGCGAGCGACATCGCGCCGCCGCAGCGGAAGCGGCGGAGCGGCGCGACATGGTCGGCACGGGCGAGCGAAGCGAAAAGGTACGAACCTACAGCTTTCCTCAAAATCGCGTCACGGACCACCGCATCAATCTCACGTCCCACAACCTCGATGGCATCCTCCAGGGTCAGCTCGACGAGTTCATCGCGGCGTTGCGCGCCCATCGTCAGGCAGAGCAGTTGCGGCGGGAAGGTCACCACGACGACGGGTCCGTCGGCGGCGCGGGGGGGCCCTGACCGCCATGACGGGTCGTCGTGACGCCGACACGGAGGAGGTCGCGGTGGCGGGCGCGCGCTCCTCGCGGACGACGCCAGAAGCGAGCGCGGGAGGGCCACGAGCGGCAACGGGGGACGCGGCGCATGAAACGACGTCATCGTCGGCGCCGCCGGTCGACCTCGACGGGCTGCTCGTCGCGTTGGTGTTGGTGCCGCACAGCTACGCGCGGAATCGGTTCTTCGGTCTTTTCCGTCGACCGGAGGCCGCGCGCGTGCGACGTCGAGCGGCGCTCCTCCGCAGCGTGATCGCCGAACTCCAAGACGAAGCGATCGCGGTGTCGACCGCGCGGCGGGAAGCAAGGGTGGTGGTGCGTTACGCGCTTCCGGAACTCGGGGGTCGCCGGGAGAGCCACCTTTCGGAAGACGAGTTCGCGCTGGTCGCGATGGTGCTCCACGATGCCCGGCCCGCGCTCGGAGGGTTTGCCTGTCCCGAGGCGCAGGCGCGGATCACGCCGTCCCTCGAGCGCCTCTTCGTGTCGCAGGTGGCGGGTCCCCAGCCCGGTCTTGGCGCCGATACCGGCGTCTCGGGAGGGCCGCCGCCCTCTTCCCGGATCGAGACGGAACCCAATGCGGTCACGGCGGCGGCGGCGCCTACTCCTCCTCGCGACGCTGGCAGCAGATGATGATGCGGGGCGAGACGTCGCCGAAGTAGGCGCCCCGGGTGGAACGGTGGCCACTCACCTCGAGAATGCGAAAGCCCACCCGTTGGAGCAAGCGCCCGATCTCGCGGAGGGTGTAGAGCCGGATGTTCGTCTCGATTTCGCGCGGAGCTTGGTCCTCGAAGATCGCCATCCTCCGCATCATCATTCGGCTCGCGTAATAGTCGAACCGCATCTCATCCATGCAGACGACGCCGGGCTTCTCGAACCAGGCCATCTGTGGCGCCCGGGGGGCGACGAAATCGCGGTTGTCGACGTCGAGGGCGAAGGTTCCGCCGGGGCGCACCGCACGGGCGATACGCTCTAGTACATTGGCGTTCGTGTTTTCGTCGAAGTAGCCGAAACTGCTCGACCAGCAGTAGATGCCGTCGAACACCCCCTCCAGGTTCAGCTTCCGCATGTCGCCCTGAATGAAGCTCACGCTGGTGCCGCGCTGATTGTTGTAGGCGCGTGCGAGGTCCAACATCTTGTCGGAGTAGTCGACCCCCACGACTTGGTAACCACGGGACGAAAGCTCGACGGCGTGCACGCCATTGCCGCAGGCGAGGTCGAGGATACGCGCCCCTTTCGCTTGGCGGAGGCACTCCGCGATGAATGTCGTCTCACGCTCCACGTCGAGTTTGCGCGGGTTGTCGAGCGTCCGCACGAGGTCGCCGGTAAACATCTCGGCCCACCATGGCTTCTTGGGGGGAGACGCCTGGGCCGCCTTGGCCTTGGCCTCGGCTTCCGCGGCCTTCGCGGCCGCGCGTCGGGCCTTCTCGGCCGCGTTCCGCGCTCGCGCTTCGGCGAGGGCCAGATTGGCTTCCGCCGCGGTGGGCCCCGCGGGAGGCGGAGGAGGCGATTCCAGACTTCGGGGCGGGGGGAGTTCACGCGGTGCCTCGTCGGCGACCCCGCCCGCCTCTGCCGTCATGCTCGGTTCGGTGCCTCGCCGCGGTGGGGGAGGACGCCGCTGGGATACGACCGCACCACCACCACCACCTCCCGCCTCTGCGGACGCCGGGGGCGGGGTTTGCGGCGGCGGGGGTCGCGACGGGGGGGCCACCACGGCGGCCCGTCCCATCTCCGCCGCCTCCACGGTCCGTCGCTTCAATTCCTCGACGGCCGGGAGGTCGCTGACCACTTGGATCGGCCGTACGAGACCGATGGACGTCTGGTCCGCCACCACCCCCGGGCTGGGGGTCGGCGAGGTGGGCTCGCCATCTTCGCGACGGGAGCTAACGTCGGCTCTCGCGCGGTTTGCGTTCGCCTCGTCCGGATCCGGCGACGTCTCATCACGACGGCGGGGTTGGTTTTCGTCGTCGACGGGCTTCGTTTTGCCGAGGTCGTCCCCCAAGGGAACCGCCTCGTCGTCGTCGCGCGCTTCCTCCGCGCTCACCCGCTGCGAGCGCTCGGCGGCCTCTCGTCCGGCATTGGCGCGGAGCTCCGCGGGTACCGGCCGCATGAGGGTGACCTCTTCGTCGGAGATGAAGGGCTCTGGTTGCGAGGGAGGACCGTTGCCGGTGAGCGTCTCCAGGCGCGCCCGCGTCGGCGGTGGGGGCGACGACATGCGCGTCGACCCCGCGGCTGAGGCTTGCTCGCGCTCACCGGCTCCCTCGCTGTCCGTCTCGACAGCCGGAGCGTCGACAGCCGGCGAGGTTTTGCCCGATGCGGCGGGCGGTGTGAGCGACTCAGCGGCCAGCTCGCCCAGCGCCACCGGGGGAGGCAAGGGCGTGGCGTCGTCCGGGATCTTTACCGCCCGGCGTTTGCGTCCGCGTCGACTCTTTCTCGCCCGCGGCGCCTTGCTGTCTCGTTTCTTTTCTTCGGCGGCCTCCGATGCCGTCAGCTTCGAAGCCGCGGCGAGGCCCGGCGTCTCGGCGGGACCCTCGTCGGCGTCGTCGGGATCAGACCCCGATGGAGACGCCTCGAGGGTCGGGCCGGGGCGGTGGGGCGCATCGGTTCTCGGCGCCTCCCCCGGCGACACGGCCACCACGGTTGGCTCGTCATCGAGCGCATCGTCGTTGCCTCGATCGCTGGCCGGCGCCGAGAAGTCGGGCAGCCCACGCAGGGCCGCAAAGTCGGGGCGCGCGAGTTTTTGCGTCTTGGCCCCGTCGAATGCGTCGTCGTCATCGTTCGGGTCGTCGTAGGCGCCCAACTCGATGTCGCCCAACTCGAGGTCTTGGAGCGCGCTCATGCGCACCGTGGGCTCCTCGAATGCCGAATGGTCGTCATGACCGACGCGAGCCCGCCGCGCGGAGAAAGGATCTTCCGGCCGTACTTGGTCTTCCTGCTCCTCACCGGCAAACATGGCGTCGGGCGCCAAGGCGCCGTCGGGCGCCAGCCAGTCGCCTTCCGAGACGTCGAGCGCCGGCGGCACACTCTTCGGGTTCACGTCCTCCACGGCGTCGGTTTGGGGGCGCCCGAAGGTCGGGGCGGCGGTCCCCGGCATGGGGTCGTCGCCGGACGAGACCCCGTGCGGCGACGCCCCTTGCGACGAGGCACCGTACGACGAGGCACCGTGCGACGAGGCACCGTGCGGTGGGTCGGAAGTCGTGGCCCGCGGGGGCGGAGGGTGAGAACGATGCCGCCCCGGCGCCGGCTCTGATGCGGAAGGGTGCGCAGAGGAGGCGGCTCGCCGGGAAGTCGCGGGCCGCGCCGAGCGTTTCTGGGCGCCGCTCGGGGTCTTGCTGGGCCTTGGGATGGCCGACCTCGGGACCATCGACCGCGGCCCCGAACGCCCTGCCTCTCCCGTCTCCGACGGGTCTGTCCCGGCCGTGCCGTCGTCGACCGGCACGGACGACGGGGCTTGTGTTTTGGGTGCGGAACGGGGCGCCGCCGCGCTCTCGAAGTCCGGTAGCATGGCGTCGACGCTGGACTCCAACGTCGACCGCAGGTCGTCCGGGCGGTCGCTGGAGCGAGGCCCGTCACCCATGCTCGTCTGCTCCTCCCACGCGGTCGCGCGCTTCGCTTTGGGGATCTAGCTCACCCTGCCGACCCAGCTCACCCTGCCGACCCACCAGTACGTCGCCGACCCGCACGGGTCCGAGCGGACGATGCATCCCGTCGGCCGGCATGACACCAGCCTCGACGAACACGACGGCCGTCGATCCGAGGTGAAACACGCCAATATCGTCCTCCGGACGGACCGAGATCGGGGCCTCCAGTCGGTGCTCGCCGAGGGCGACATCGCGGTCATCAAGCCCACGCACGGTGATGCGACCGACGATCATGGCGGCGACCATCACGACGGTGACCATCCCCCATCCCGTCGTCTCGACCTCGATCGCGACCCGCCGGTTGCGGGACAAGAAACGCGGAATGTGGCGCTCGCTGACCGAGTTGACGGGAAACAGCTCGCCGGGCAACGACCGGATGTCGACCAGACGCCCTGCCGCTGGAGCGTGAACGCGGTGGTAGTCGCGTGGGGATAAGTAAACCACGGCGAACGCTCCGCCACGGTAGCGGTCGGCGGCGCGCTCGCTGCCGAGAAGCGCTGCGGCATCGTAGGGCTTGCCCTTGACCACCATTTCGGTTCCGTCCACGCGCCCGAGGGCGTCGAGTCGGCCGTCGGCCGGAGACACGAGAACGTCCTCGCCGTCGGGCCACGTGCGGGCACCCTCCCGCAGCGAGCGGGTGAAGAAGGCATCGAAGCTGGGGTACGGCCCGGCCTGGGGGGCGGCCGCGCTCGTGTCCACCCCGTAGGCGCTGGAGAAGGCCCCCACCGCCAACCGCGAAATCCCTGACGGGAGCTCGAGGTCACACAGACGACCTACGGCCCGGGTGATTCGCTCGCGGGGCACAGCCCGCAGCAATTGCGCCAAAGCGAAAGTTCCGGCAGTCACGACGGGGGACGAAGAGTCAACGAGAGCAGCAGTAGCTCGCGGTCGAGGCGTCATGCTACGTGGGCCCCGCCAAAACCACAAACGTTGCGAGGCCCCGCGGGCGCCGCCGCCAGGACAGGGCGACGCGGCAGGCCTGGCGCGGACGAACGATTACTTCACGTACACCTGGGCCATGGCGAGCCCGTTGCCCGCGGTCGCCGTCATCACCACCTTCGCCGGGGTGGGCACGGGGAACATGCTCTGGTGGCAGCTCGCACTGTTGATGATGGCCTCCGGCCCGGTGCCTTGGTCTTGGGCGAGCGGCACCGGGGGAAGGGGAGCGGGGGGTGTGGCGACGATTTGGATGTCGAGCTCGGTGATCCCGACGCCGACCCCGATCGCCCCGTAGCACTTCCCGGGCTGCAGCGTGATGGGTTGCTCGAGCTGCTGACCGGCTTGAAAGTTGCCGGCGAAGGGGGACCCCTCGGCGGTCATGCCTCGCATTTCGGTTTGCGCGCGGCCTTGGAGGGCCGGTTGGGCCACGGCCGCCATCGCCGGCGGAACGGGCGAGGCTGTATTTCCACCCTGTTGCGGCGCGGGAGGGGTCGTTCCGGGTTGCGGCACCGCACCCGGTTGGGGAACCCCGCCCGGTTGAGGGTAGGCCCCGGGCTGGGGGTAAGCCCCCGGCTGAGGGTAAGCGCCCGGCTGCGGGTAGCCGCCGTTCGGGTCGAAGCTCGATGGATCGTTCGGCGGGGGGTCGTCGCCGCAGCCCGCGAGGAGGGCGATGCCAGCGAGGGTGGCGACACACGTTTGATGTATTCGGCGCATGGTTTGCAAAATCCTGAAAGAAGTCTGAAAGAAGTGGAGCCCCGAAGAAGTGGAGCCCTGGAGTGGCTCGGTTTGGGTCGGTCTTGGGTCTCTGGGTCGGGCTCGGCGCCCTCGAATGTCGCGCCCATGGATGCGGCGCACGACCGAACCCGTGTGGGTCTACAACAATCGGCAGGGGCGGTCACTTACACGGCCGCTTGCTGACGCAGACGGCGGGCGACGCTCGGGGCACCGCGACTCACGCCCGATGCGGGGCGGAGATCCCCTCGAAGATGCGGTCCATCAGCTCGTCCCATCGGTCCAGGTCGAACGAAGCGCCCGAACGCATCCAGTCGTTGTGACCATCTGGACCCGGGAAGTGACCCACCATGTCCAGGTGGTCGCCTTGGCCGACCCAAATCGGCGCCCCCCAAAGCATAGAACTCAAGGGTACCACGCCGTCGTTCGCGCCGTCGGGAGGGACCTGCGGCAGCCGCCCCCGGAGGCGCGCCGCGACGTCGACATCAGCGGGTGCGCAAGGGTAACGAGGGTCCTGGGTCGAGGTCACGCGCTGCATCAACCGGAACAGGACGGCGCTCACCGCCGCCCAGGGCGTACGAATCGAGCGCGCGTAGTGCCGTGGACCCGCAGGGGGCGCGTAACTCGCACAGCACCGGTACAACACGGCGGGTCGGTCTTCCACGCCCGCTCCGAACAGATCCATCGCCTCGGGCATCAGTTGAACGACCCCACCCTGGTCGTCGCGAACGAGCGCGAGCCAGTCGCGGAGGTCGCGGTTCGCCGCCTCGTCGAGGGCGCGGGAGACGCCACTGGTCACGTTGTCGATCAGGGCGAGATCGACGCCCGAGGCGGCGTTGGTCCGCCCGACGGCCGCGACCAGGGCGGACGCGGCGGCAAGGGGCGGGGCCCCGAGCTTCAGCCCCGCGACGGTGATCGCGCACACGGCGTAGAGCAGTTGCTGCCCCTTGGCGGTGGCGAAGAAGGTCGCGAGTGGCGTCCCGTAGTGGGGGGTGTTGATCGTCGTGATCGTGTGCAGCCGTGAGAGCCACTTCAGTTGTTGGTCGGCCACGGCGTTCAAGTGCACTGACGGTGACGCGACGAGGCGCGCATCCAGGCCCCCGGTCGAGTGACCGATGATGTGAATGGGGCCGTCGTCGGTTCCGGCGGTATGGGCGATGAGTTGGGTGAGCTTGGCCGATCGACGACGAATGGAGGACGTGGGGTGAACCTCGACCACACGGATCTCGACACTTTGGCCGATGGCCCGAAAACGGCGTCGTAGCGCCCTCTCGACGTGCTCGAAGTAGTCGTAAGCGGCCAACCGGGCAAAACCGAACATCCCAGGCGCCAGGTAGATGCGGACGGGCCCCGTCATGCGCAGGATCCCTGCCATCCTTCGCCGAGCGACGCAGCATCGAAAGTTGTCCGCCGACCGAGTACGTTCCCCACCATGGCCGATGATGCGACTGCGCGTGACATCGAACGCGCCGTCGGCGCGGCGCTGTCGCGCAGCGGCGTGGGGGGTCGGGTGGTCCTCCGCGAACGGATGGTCGAACTCCACGCGCCCGGGCGCGACGTGGTCGCCATCGACCTTGGTGACTGGGTCGACCAGTGGAACCTCCTGCCCGAGGACATTCGCGAGGCTCGCGCCGATCGCGCCGCCTTACGTTTGCGCAACGCGGCCCGGCAGGCACAGGGTCGGTCTCCGCTTCGCGACGCCCCTGGGGGAATACGGCCCGCGCTGCGCAAGGCACTCCTCCCGGGGGTTGCCTTCGGACTCGTGGCGCTGGTGGTACTCGTGCTTTACCGTCATCAGTTCTTCGGAGCGACCGACGGCGACCCAGGGTCGGCGGCTTCGACGCCGGAGCGAGAACCCGAAGAGGCGATGTCGGCCGGCGCGCCCCCCGCGGAGACCCGAGCCCAGCGCGACGCCCGCGCCTGCGACGCGGGAAGACGGCGGCTCTACGCGGGAGCCGCGCTGGATCTCGACGTCGCCGGGTGGGTCGTCGAGCTGTGGGTGGCCGACAGCGGTCGCGCGCTCGGGGGCGAAAAGGCCCTGCGTGATGCGGCGGCCGTCGGCCCGCGCGAGGTCGACATCCCCGAAGGGAGTGGCGCCGCCGCCCTGGTCGAGGCGTCCCCGGGATGGCTCGGGGCGCGCGCCACCGTGATCCGGTTTACGGACGCCTACGTGGGCCGCTTCTTCGCGAGCGAGGGTCGGGATGCGTTCATCGCCTTTTCCCGTCGGGCCGTGCGCGAGACGGGTGCGCGCTACGCAGCCCTCTACGCGCGTTGCGCCCACCGCGAGGTGCGCGACGTGGGCGCCTGGTACTATGGCCGCGACCAGCCTTCGGCGCTGGCCACGCTGTGGTTGGCCGCCGGGGCGTACGCCGAGCAACCCGCCGTCGCACGCGCGCGGCTCGAACAGGGCAACGCCTTGCCCCGCCTGGTCGATGCGGCCCGCGCGGCTCCGCCGCCGGACCTGGACGCGAAGATGCGGGGCGAGGGGGTGCGCGTCATCCGCGACCCCGACGGAAGCGTTGCGTTTCGCTTCCCCCTCGGAGGGCCGACGCGGGCCGCGGGACTCAGCCGGACCCTCGCCGACGGTCTCGATGCGCGCCTGGAGTGAGGACGTCGCCTTGGCCGGAGGGACGTCACCAGCGGCCTCCGATCCCGGGGGCAACCCCGGCTCCGACCCCGATCACGACGGGCTGCAGAGACCCGAAGGCCGGGACGGCCCTCGGCCGCAGCACGCGCTCTGGAGCCACGAACGCTCCGATCAACATCCCCAGGCCCGCCGTCTGCACCAGCCCATCGACGAGGAGCGCCCCGGTTCCCACGGCGCCGGGATCGAGGGTCGCGGCCGCGAGGAACGGTCCCGCGACCGGAACGAAGAGGGGCACATGGGCCGACACGCTCGGCCCTCCGAGGCCGGCGTCATCGTCGCGATCGGCGATGGCGATCGCTCCGGCGACTCCGGTGAGGACCCAACTCACCCCGAGGGTGACCGACCCCGCGACAAGGACATCGCGGCGCCCGCGCAGCCGAGGATAAACGCCCGGGGGGAGGACCTCGGGAGCCTCGGACGCCGACGCCGATGGGGGAGACGATGCGGGAGGGAGGGCAGCGGCTGCCGCGGGTTTGTCCGACCGCGCTTGGGCTGCCGCGTCCCGATGCGGCCCCCCCACCATGGCCACGACGCCGCCGCACAGGACCCCTACGAACGTTCGAATGGCGCGCCTCATGCGTCCTGTGCTCGTTCCTCGGCCGTTCCGAGCCGGCCGTAGCGGTGGATGGCGTACATCAACGACAACAGGCCCAAGAGCACGAGGATCGAGCCGGCCTCCGTGCTCTGGGTGCCTACCACGGCGAGGCCCACCGCGGTCGAGGTCGCGCCGAGCGCCATGCGTCGGTGCTGCCTCAGCCCCTGCGCGAAGTGCCGTTCGGCTCGGGTCGGCTTTCCGAGGGACGCTGGTGGTGGTGGTGGTGGTGGTTTGGAACCCTTGGCTCCGCCGGCGACCTCGCCGTTGTCTTCTCGGTTCGGGTCTGCGGTCTGCGGCCGTCGGCGCCGTCGCGTTGCGCGTCGGCGGCGGGGTCGTTCGTGTTCGTCCTCTGCCATGGCCCGTCGGCATCCTCCCACGGAGGCCTTCCTTTCGGAATCACCGTCACTCGACGGCGTCGGGTTTGACGACGTGAACGAGGTAGTCGTCGACGTCGCGTCGAAGCGCATTCTCCGCCGTCGTTACGTTGACGGTGTGCGCCGGCCCTTGGTCATAGCGATACCTGGCTGCGTCCAGAATCAGCGTCACCGCGCCCCCTTCTCCGCGGATCAGTTCGAGCTCGTCGCCCTCGTCGCCGTTCTTCGGCGCGCGGGCGGGGGCCACGCGGCCGAGGACCTGCGCTTCGCGTCCCGTGAGGTAGGCCACCCCGTAGCGGGTGGATGCAATGGTGGCGTCCTCGGCCACGGCGCGGCCCGAATTTAATGTGACCCGACGAGGGACCGGTTCCGGTCGAAGGCCGGCCGCCCGGATCGCGGCGTCGATCACGGCGCGGGCTCGGGGTTCATCGAGCGGCTTCAGGTTTGGTGGCGTCCGCGCCGACGCGCCGCACCCGATGGCGACCGTGCCCCACGCGGCCGTGAGCGCCCCCCACATCCGACGACGGACTCGTCTTTTGCCCATGCGTCCGAGCATAGCCCGACCGTCACGCGACTGTGCTTGGACCCCCAACGCCAGCGGCGGTAGGGCGAGCCTCATGATGCACCGCCGGCTTTTTCTCGTCCGTCGTGTGGCGACGCTGGTGGCGATGCTCGGAGGTGGTGGATGCGCGGCATCGCCCGCGAGCGCGGCCCGCGTTCCGGATCCGGAGACGACCCGAGCGGCCTACACCGCCGCGCTTCGGGAAGCCGACGTCGACACGTTGTACGGGCTCATGACGCGAGAGAGCCGCCGCGCCCTGTCGAAGGCCGAGCTGCGTCGCATGCTCGAAGAGCAACGCGTGGAGCTGACGGGGCACGCCGAAGCGCTCGACGCGACCGATGAGCGCATCCTCGAAGCCAAAGCTGAGATCCGCTTCGGCGACGGCGAACGGGTGACCCTCGACTACGATGGCGCGGCCGGTGGCTTTCGCGTCGCCGCGGCCGATGCCCTGCCGGCCGCGGCGAGGTCTCCCGCTCAGGCGCTGGGACAGCTCCGTAAGGTGCTGGCCCGGCGAAGCTACGCCGGGCTGCTCCGTGTGCTCGCCCCTCGGGTGAGGGCGGCGTGGGAGGAAGAACTGGGGGGGCTCGTCGAGGGGCTCGTCGAGCCCGAATCCCTCGACATCGAGATCGTCGGTGATAAGGCCACGGTGGCAGTGCCCGGCGGTCATCGCGTCACGTTGGTGCGGCGCGACGGGGTCTGGCACATCGCCGAGTTTTTTTGATGGTGTTTTCCCCATGGGCGCGCGTCGGTTGGTCGGGATTCGTCGGCCCGGGCGAAGGCCCACCTGCGCGTCGCGGGCCCGAGGGAAGACCATGACGACACGGGGCCGCGGGGAGCGACGGCGCCGCCGGGTGCTCGCCGCCCTGGGAGGGGCGCTGGCGGTCTCGGGCCTCGAGGCGGTCCTCGGCGTGTCCCCCGACGCGCAGGCCTTCGGCGAAGACGGCGCGTTCAACCCTCGGATCCTCCTCACGGGGACGGCGTCTTGGACGGGCCGCCGCGCGAGCGCGCCCGCCCGGTGGGCGCTTGAAGTCGTCCGAAGAACGAGCGCGCCGGCGCGCCTCAGTCCGACCGTGGTGCGCGCGGACGCCTCCGCCCTGCTTCGAGAGCCCTTCGCCATCTGGACGGGTGCCCGTGCGCCCGAAGCGCTGACCCGGAGTGAGCAGCTCGGCCTCCGGCGGTTCTTGGCCCTTGGGGGCGTGCTCTTCGTCGATGACCAGGCGCCAGAAGACGGCTCCTTCCTCCGGGGCGCCGCGCAGCAGATCAAGAGGGTCTTACCGCGCGGGTCGCCGATCGAGATCGGCGAGGACAACGTCGTCTTTCGCTCGTTTTACCTCCTCCCCGAAGCCGCGGGACGGGTACGAACGTCGACCGTGCTGAAGGCGGTGGTTCGCGGCGGTTTGGCCCAGGTCATCTTCAGCCCGAACGACGTCCTCGGCGCGCTCGCCCGAAACGCGGGCGGGGTGCACCCGTTCGACGTCGAGGGGGGAGAGGCCACGCGGGAGCAGGCGGTGCGGCTGGCGGTCAACATCGCGATGTTCGTACTTTGCTCCAACTACAAGGACGACCAGGTTCACGCCCCGTTCCTCATGCGTCGTCGCACCTCGGGGAGGCCGTGAGCGAAACCCTCGCCTGGTCGGGCGACCTGCCTCCGCTGGCGACCGCCGTCGCGTTGGTCGTGGCCGCGGCGAGTGCGCTGCTGCTGCTCTACGAGCTCATCCGCGCTCATGGCCGTCACCATCGAGGCTGGGTTGCGGTGAGCGGATTCGCGGCGCTCGCACTGCTGGCGGTGGCCATTCTGCGACCGGTACGGGTCGAGGAGCGAGGCGCTTCGGTGGGCGCGCGGCTCACGCTCCTCGTCGATACTTCGCGGTCGATGGACCTACCCGCCGATACCCCCGGGGGCACGCGACGGGCCGTCTTGGACCGCGTCATGCCCGAGCTCGGCCGCCACTTCGCTGAGGTTCGCTTGAGTTCCTTGTCGTTCGGCCTCGGCGATCCGGTACCGATCGAGGGCGCGTCGTGGTCGGAGGCCACCCCGGCGTTGGGCTCCGACTTGTCGGCGGCGCTCGAAGATGTCGCCCGGGCCAACGACGACTTGCCGCAAGCGGTGGTGGTCGTCACCGATGGCCGACTCGACCGTCCGGGTGAGGAACGGGTGGCGACCGCATTGCGGAGCGCGCTTGGCGAGTTGCGCGTGCCGGTGCACGGGGTTCAGGTCGTCTCGGAGACGCCGGCGGATGCCGCCGTGGCCACGGTGAACATGGCGGAGGCCGTGGTGGCCCACCAGCCCGTGACCGTGCGCATCGGGGTGCGGTGCGTCGGGGGTCTTAGTTGTGACGAGGTCCCTGTCGTCGTGCGCGAGCTTCATCACGAGACCGAGGCCAAGCGTCGCGCCGCGGGGACGGTCCAGGTCGTCGATGGGGAGGGAACCGTCGAGCTCGAGGTTACGCTCGACCGAGCCGGAAAACGGATCCTCGAAGTCGGCATCGAGTCGCCGTCGGGGGATGAGATCGCCGAGAACGACCGTCGCCTCGTGACGGTGGACGTGGCCCGGGATCGCATCCGCCTTCTCCACGTGGCGGGGCGACCGACCTACGACGTGCGGGCCCTCCGCACGTGGCTCAAATCCGACGCGGCCGTCGACGTCGTGGCCTTCTTCATTCTACGGACCCGCGACGACCAGGTTCGGGCTCGGCCCGATGAGCTCGCGCTGATTCCGTTTCCCGTGGACGAATTGTTCACCGAACACCTCCCGAGCTTCGACGCCGTCGTATTGCAAGACTTCGACGCGCGGCCTTACGGCCTCTCGAAACATCTTCCTGCGCTCGCCGACTACGTGCGCGGGGGCGGTGGGCTCATCATGGTGGGCGGTCCCGACGCGTTCGTCAGTGGTAACTACGCCCGGACCCGACTCGCGGACGTGCTCCCCATCAGCCTCCGGGGCATTCCGCGCGACGGCGCCATCGATCTCGGCTCGTTCGTGCCCCGGTTCACCAAGGCGGGACGATTTGCTCCCGTCTTGGCGCCGATGCGAGCGCTGCTGGGGATGAGGCTCCCCGAGATGCCCGGCAGCAATCGCGTCGGACCGGCGCGAGACGGGGCGACGGTTCTTCTCGAACATCCGACCCTGGAGATCGGCGGGGGTGCGATGCCGGTCTTGGCCCTTGGCGAGTACGGGAGTGGCCGCAGCATCGCGCTCACGTTCGATGGCTCCCATCAACTGCTCTTCAGCGAGTTCGCGCAGGACGAAGCGGGACGTGCGCATGGCGCCTTTTGGGATGCGCTGCTCGGGTGGCTCATGCGCGATCCTCGCTTCGAGCCGGCCACGGTGAGCGCACCCGACGGGTGTATCGCCGGCCAATCGACCTCCCTGCGGGTGCGTGCGGTCTTCGCCGACGACGGAGCGAAAGCCGAGCTTGCCGTCGCCCCCATGGGCGCACCCACCGAACCGGCAGGAGCGCTCGTCACGCGTACCTTAGACCTCGCCGGCGACGGGACGCCGGCCGTCGTCGACCTCGGGCCGTTGGCCCCCGGCGGCTACACCGCGACGGTTCGCTTCACCGACCAGGGCCAAGCCGCGCCGAGCCGCTACGACTTCGCGTGTGAGGCCGGAGGTCGGGAGTGGGCCGACCCTCGGCCCGACCGGGCGAGACTCGAAGCGATCGCCGAGACCACGGGCGGGGTCGTCGTCGATCCGACCGACATCGCGTCCCTTCCCCTGCCCGAGGCCGCGCGGGTCGTGGCGGAGCGCCGGGTGCGTCCGCTCTTGCCCCCCTGGGCATGGACCCTGCTCGCCGCGACCTGTCTCGGGGGTCACTGGATCGCGCGGAGACGGGCCGGGCTCACCTAGGGAACCCGTCGTCGCGGACGCTCGCCGTCGTCGGGGGCTCCTGCTACGCCCGCTCCGTGACGCCAGAGCAAGTCCTCGTCCAAACCCGCGAGGGCGCCCCGGTGGCGGCGCTTTACCTCTTGGTAGGACCGGAGCGTTTCATCATCGACCAGACCGTCGCGGCGCTCCGGGGGGCCGCCGACACCGGCGCCGCGGGAGCGTCCTTCAACGAAGACCGATTCACCGCGGGAGAGGTGCCGATCGATACGGTGCTCGCCGCGGCCCGAACCGCGCCGATGATGGCCGCGCAACGCTACGTTCAGGTGTCCGCCGTCGAGCGGTGGGACCAGAAAGGCAAGGGCGGCGCGGCGGCGATGGACGCGCTCGACGCCTACGCGGCCGACCCGGTCCCGAGCACCGTCCTCGTGTTGGTGGCGCAGAAGCTCAACGGAGGTCGGAGACTCGTGAAGCGGGCCAAGAAGGCGGGGTTCCTCGTCCCGTGCGATCCGCTGTCGCGAGGGCAACTCCCGCGGTGGATCCGCGGGCGTGCGCGCGGCCTGGGGCACGAGCTCGACCGGGGCTCGGCGGAGTTGCTGGCTGAGCTCTTGGGACCCGAGCTGTCGCCGGTGGCCGATGCCCTCGAGCGCTTGTCCCTCTACGTTGGGCCAGATGCGCCCATCGACGGGTCCGCGATCGCCGCGGTGGTGACGCGCGTCCGTCAGGAGACGGTCTGGGCGCTCGTCGATGCGCTCGCGGAGCAAGACCTCGCGGGGGCGCTCGGCGCGCTCGCCGATGCCTACGATCCGCGGGATCACGGCCTCCCGCTCTTGGGCGCGGTGACGTGGCGGGTCCGGCAGCTGATCAAGTTCGAATCCGCGTTGGCGTCGGGAGGAGGCGACGCGGGGGGGGCGGCGCGGGCGGCGGGCGTCGCTCCGTTCAAAGCACGTGAAGTGCAACGGGTGGTGCGAACCCTCCCTCCCGGCACGCTGGACCGTTGGTTGATGCTGCTCGCCGAGGCTGACCTCGCGCTCAAAGGATCGCGTCGGCCCGGGGCTGAGGTGTTGGCGACCATGTTGGTCGACATGTGTCGACGTCATCGAGTATAGACACCGGTTGCTTGCGCAAAGGGGAGATCCGACCCACGTTTGCTCGAACATCCACCTGAAGGAATTAGCGAGATGCACGTCCCCGAACGGGTGATCCGGCCTCAGCTCCAGGTCATCGCCAACGCCCCCATTCCCACCGAACATGGCATGTTCGACATGCACGTCTTCCGGTGGGGCAAACCCCAACCCTCGTCTTGCGAGCACGGGTTGTCGCCCGACCACATCGCGCTCACCGTGGGCGAACTCGAGGGCGCGGAGCACGTGCTCGTCCGCGTCCACTCCGAGTGCCTTACCAGCGAAGTCTTCGGATCGCTCAAGTGCGACTGCAAGCTGCAGCTCGAGGCGGCCCAACAACGGGTGCAGCGAGCTGGCCTCGGCGTGGTCCTCTACTTGCGCCAAGAGGGCCGCGGTATCGGGCTCGCGAACAAGATCCGCGCTTACGAGCTTCAGCACCACGGACACGACACCGTCGACGCCAACCGCATGCTCGGCCTGCCCGACGACGCCCGCGAGTACGGTTCGGCGGCGGCCATGCTCGCCTACCTCGGGGTCCGCTCGGTTCGCTTGCTGACCAACAATCCCGACAAGGTCGATGGCCTGACCGCCCTCGGGGTCAGGGTCACCGGGCGGGAGCCCGTGATCGTGTCGACCAACGAGCATTCCGCCAGCTACCTCGAGACCAAGCGGGCGCGGATGGGCCACGCGCTCCCCGCCCCCCCCGAGGCGACGCGAGACGCAAGCTAAGCGACGCCGGTGGGGTCGTCGTCGTCGTCGTCGTGCCGGCACTGTGGTCAGGGCGGGGCGTCGGCGCCGGGTCCGGGGAGCCACCCGGCGCGGCGGAGCACGGAGAGCGGAGCGCGACCCTCGAGGCGGCCGCGTACGCGGTCACCGTCGAGCCAGTAGGTGATCGGGGTCGAGTTGATGTGCCACGCCGTCTCGTCGCGGTCGCCGACGCGGCGCCGGGGAAACGGGTAGGCGCCCGCGACGCGAAACGCGCCCAGACAACGCTGCCCCACCACGGCGGTTTCAATGCGAACCGTGTCGGCGAGGCCGGCGTCGTCGAGGGTCGCCAGCCAGTCTTCGCACGCGTCGCAATCATCCTGGACGAAGACGATCCAGTGGTGGCGGCGCGCGTCGTCGCGACCGTCGTGCGGGGCGTCGCAAGCACCCGGGAGGGCAGGGGCGTTCGCGTCCACGGCGTCCAGGCGATAGGCCACGCGGTCCGGGGCGGCCCGAGACGGAGCCGCACCGCATCCGACGACGAGCGCCCCGCTCGCAAGCCCGCCGCCGACGAGCGACCAGCGCCCGACTCGGAGGCGGCGCGCGGACTGCAGGGGCGGTGCGCGCCGGGCGAGGTTCCGCCGCCTCGTCACAATTCCGCCTTCAGCCCGACCCGAAGCGTACGGGGCAGCCGGGGGCCGTAGATGTAGCCGACATCGCGCGTCGGACCGCGGTCGAAGTCGGATTGAAATGCATCGAAGACGTTGATGAGTCCCGCGTAGGGCTGCAAGGTCACGCCCGCCTCGACCTCGACCCGGTACGCGAGGTTGAGGCTGAGGTCGGCGAACGTCGGTGTTTCGTCGTCGATCTCTTCCACGCGGGGCGCCCCATCGGCGTCGTAGTGGGGCACGATCATCGGCCCCGTCACCTCCAAACCCGCCTGCAGCCACCACGGCCCGTAGGTGAGCAGCCACTCGAAGTAGCCGTAGGCGCGCGGGGTACGAAAGAGCCGCGTGACCCCGAAGTCGGGATCTGGCTCGTCGTTGAAGCCGTTCTCGAGCGTGAGCCCGGCCCGGAGCGCGGTCAGGTCCCGGTAGGACACGCGGGCGTTCACTTCTGCCCCGTACACTTGGGTGAGGCCTCGGTTGACCCGTACGACCTCGAGCTCGGGGGTGCCGACGACGTCTTCGGTGTCGAGCACGAAGGCTTGGTCGAGGCGCTGGTAATAGCCGTTGATCGAGCCGACGAGACGGAAGCCGCCCTCCGCCGACATTCGCCCTTCGATCTGCTGCGCGAAGCTCATGCCGCGTTCGGGAGCGAGGTCGGGGTCGTTGCGGATGATGCGCGGCGCCCCGGCGACGCTTTCGATGTGGAGGTCCTCGTCGAACGCCTGGGGCGCCCGAAACCCCGTAGAGAACGCCGAGCGCAAGCGGAGGCCGTCGACGGGGCGAAACAAGAGCGCGGCGCGGGGGCTCGCGATCGGATCCGACAACTCGGTGTGCTGGTCGACCCGCGCGCCCACGACGAGCTCGACCCACGAAGCCGGGACCCAATCGTGCTGCAGGTACGCTCCGAGATACGCGAACGTGTCGTCGATGACGCGGGCGTAGCCGAGGTAGCGATCCTCGATCCGATCCGCCTGTCCTTGAAGGCCCAGAGTGAGGACATGCTCCCCGGCGCCAGAAAAGCGCACGTTCACCGCCGCGTCGGCGACGTGGAGGGCATTGTCGGTCTCACCGTACGCCCCGAGGGCCGCCGCGCGCGCCTCGAGTGCCTCGTCGTAGGCGTCGAAGCGAGCCTGCGGCCAATCCGGGTCCGGGGGACCGAGCCTCGCCAGGGCTTCGCGGGAGGAGCGGCCGCCGCCACCATAGTAGGTGCTGCGGTCGACGTAGGCGAGGGTGTAGCTGAGCTGGTAGTCGACGTACCGATTGACCTCCTGGCGCCAGCGGACGTCGCTCTGGAGGCGTCGGGTGTCGATCGATTCTGCCAACTCGGCCTCGTGGGGAGGTACGTCGAACGCGTCGCCGCCGCGCCGGTTCTCGATGAGACCGTGGAGGCCGAGCCGGAGCTCACTGTTGTCTCCCACCGTCAGGATCGCGTTGCCCCCGCCGTTGATGGTGCGGAGGCGGACGGTCTCGGAGTACCCGTCGCCGTCGCGGTCGTAGGGGCTCTGTTGAAACGCGGTGGCGTATACGTGACCTCCGTGACGTCCGTCCTCGGTCACCACCCCGCCGTACGCGGCGCCGCGGGTTCCGGCGGCGCGGGCTCCGATCGCATCTCGTTGGATGCGCAAGGAGACGTAATCGCGGTCGGGACGCCGGGTGACGAGATGGACGACCCCGGCGATGGCGCCCGGCCCGTAGAGCGACGAAGCGCCGCCCTTGACCACCTCCACCCGCTCCAACATCTCGCTCGGGAGCTGTTCGAGGCCGTAGACCCCTGTGAGCGGAGAGTAGCTCGGCAGGCCGTCGATGAGGACTTGGGTGTAGGGCCCATCGAGCCCGTTGAGCCGGAGCTGGGTGAAGCCGCAGTTCTGACAGTTGTTCTCCACGCGAACGCCGGGCAGGTACTGCAGCGCGTCCGAGAGGGCCCGAGCTTGCCGTCGGTCCATGAGCTCGCGCGACACGACGAGGGTGCGCACCGGGCTGTCCTCAGCCCTCTTGAGGGTGCGGGTGCCGGTGACGACCACGTCGAGAGGGACCGACGTCACCTCGACCACCGCCTCGGCGACAGCTGGGTTTCGGTTGGGGCCGGGGGGGGGCGGCGACGCGGTCAGCGCCGCCGCGGGTTCATCGCCGCCATCATCGTCCCCGCCGGCGTCGTCGTCTCCGCCGCTCGGCGACGACGCCGAGGATGACGAGCGGCCAGAGGATGAAGATGATGATGCGGAGCCCACCCCTCCGTCGCCGTCGGCGCCGCTCCCGCCGGGCCCGACGTCCGACGTCCCCGTGGCTCCCGCGGGCGGGGCGGTGGCGGCGATGGCGATCGCGGCCGCCATGGCCGCCGATGCCCGCGCGGCGCGGTGCGTTTGGGGCGAACGAGACACGTGGCGCAGAAACGCACGGGTCGTGGGTTGCGGTCGGACGCGGATCGGTTGGGGCATCGGAGTGATCCTTCGCTGGCCCGGGGGGCGGCGACTCAGGGTTTGGCTTTCTTTGCAGCTTCCATGCGTCCCCGCAATCGCCGCGCGTAGCCCTCCTTGTTGGCTTGCGGGGCGCGTCCGATGGCCAGCGCGTCGGCGGGGACGTCTTTGGTGACGGTGGTTCCGGTGCCCACGTAGGCCCCAGCCCCGACGGTGACCGGCGCGACGAGCTGGGAGTCGCTTCCGATGAACGCACCGGAACCGATGGTCGTACGGTGCTTCTGCACACCGTCGTAATTGCAGAAGATGGTGCCCGCCCCGATGTTGGCGCCTTCGCCGACGTCGCCGTCGCCCAGATAGGAGAGATGGCTCGCCTTGGCCCCGCGACGAAGGCGCGTCTTTTTCATCTCGACGAAGTTGCCGACTTTGGTGTCCTCGTCGAGTTGGCTCTCGGGGCGGAGGTGGGCAAAAGGTCCCGTCGTCGCCCGCGCTCCGATGCGGGCGTCGCGGGCGACCGTGTACGGCTGGAGGTACGCGTCGGCCGCCACGTCGACGTCGTCCAGCACACAGCCCACGTCGATGCGGGCCCTCGGACCCACGCGGGTGCGACCTCGCAGCACCACGCCGTGTTCGATGATGGCTTCGGGCGCGACCTCCACCCCGACGTCGATGCGCGCCCCCGCTCGGATGGTGCACCCCGCGCGGCGTCGTTCGTCCGCGATGCGGTGGAAGAGGGCGTCTTCGGCCGCGGCGAGTTGGGCGCGGTCGTTGATGCCGACCAAGGTGTTTGCATCGGCTGCGCAGTCGGCAACGCCGCCAGAAGAGGCCTCCCGATCGACCCCTTCCGTCTGGGCGGCGCGCGCGACGATGTCGGTGAGATACAGCTCGCCCTGGACATTGTCGGGCGTGAGGGCGGCGAGCGCATCACGCAGAAACGGGACCGCCACCGCGTACATCCCCGGGTTCACCTCGTCGATGGCTCGCTCGGCCTCGCTGGCATCGCGCTGCTCGCGAATGCCCACGATGCGGTCCGACACGTCGCGTATGATCCGCCCGTACCCCCGCGGGTCGGATACTCGGCAGGTGAGCAAGGCGACCGAAGCCGTCTCGCGCACCGCGAGCAATCGGGCGAGGTCCTCGGCTCGGACGAGAGGCGTATCGCCGTAGAGGAGCAGCGCCGTCGTCGCCTCGGGACGGAGGGCGGGGAGGGCACACTGCACGGCGTGACCGGTACCGCGCTGCTCGTCTTGAACCGCCGTCCGGACCCGGTCTCCGAACCGCGCGGCGAGATGAGCTTTGACCGCCTCCCGCCCGTGGCCCACCACCACGACGGCGTCCTCCGCCCCCGCTTCGAGGGCGGCGCGCACGACGTGGTCGAGCATGGGCGCCCCCGCGCACGGGTGAAGCACCTTGGGCAGCTCGCTCTTCATCCGGGTCCCCTTGCCGGCGGCGAGCACGATGGCGGTGGTACGGCTCATGGCCGCGCATCATAGGAGTCGTGGTCGGCGTCGGCCACTGGCTCTGCCGCCAGCTCCAGGGCCGCGTAAATCCCATCGGTGTCGGTGGCTTCGACGATCGCGGCCAGCGCCTCGGGGTGAAGGGTCAGCCGCGCCACGGCGCGCAACACGCGGAGATGATCGAACCGCGCCGTCGGGGGACCGATGGTCGCGAAGACGACCTCGATGGTGTCGCCTCCCGGTTCGAAGGACAGGGGGTTCGCGACGGTGAAGACGCCCAACAAGGTGTGGGCGATGCCGTTGATCGACGCGTGGGGGAGGGCGACGCCATCCCCCACCATCGTCGACTGCGCGCGCTCGCGCTCGACGAATGCCGCCTGGATTTGCGACGGGGGGACCGTGGGCCCGCCGCGGTGGTCGAGCGCATCGGCGAACCGCTCACTCATCGTGGCGAACAGTTCGTCCCGGGTGTCGACGGCAAGCCGAGCGAGGACCACTTCGGGCGAAACGAAGTCGAGGGCCCGCGTCGGCACGGCCTCATCGTGACGGTCGACGGCGGCGTGCGTTTCGCCGCGCGGCGTCTTCACGGTGACGACGCTGCAGGCCACGCGGTCGGCGATGCGCTCTTCGAGGCTCTTGAAGACGAGCGATCGCAAGCTGAGCTCGGGGGCCCCGAGCACGACCAGATCGTGCGCGACGCTCTCGTCTGCCACGGCGAGGGTGGCGCTCGCGCCCCGGAGCACCTCGATGGTGGTGGTGGCGGGGGCGAGACGCCGTAGATCCTCGAGGTAAGCGCGCTGCATGGCGACTTCTGCCTCGGGGGCGCGGTCTGCCGCGAAACCGACGAGCCGCAGTTCGGCGCTCCAGGCGGTGGCGAGGTCGGCCGCGGCGGTGACCGCCAACGCGTCGTGGGGGCCCGGACGGGGAACCACGAGGACGCGGGTGGGGTAGCGCACGCCTCGATCGAGGAAGATGGCGAGGTTGGCCCCCAGGTGGTTGACGGCCCAGCCGAGCGGACTGAGTCGGGTGAAGGCGCGGGTGGCGCCTGCTTCGCCCGACACGACGAACCACTTGTTCTGGAGCCGGTGCGACATCGCGTGCACGGTGCGTACGAGGTCGCTCGTCTCGACCGCCGACACCGACAGAGACGCCTCGTAGCGGGCTCCCGTGGCGCGGAGACGACGTGTGACCGAATCGAGGTGGCGTTCGTCCTCGATGAGGGCGGCATCGGGCTCTCGTTCGCGCAACTGGGTGGCGAGGACGTCGCCGCCCTCTGCGAGCGCGAGGCCCAGTTCCGTCAGCATCTCCGGCGATCGCTCGCCGCCGAGCAGGGCGACGATGACCTCGGCGTGCGCGACTTCCGTCTCGGCCCGGCTGCTCGCTGGCGACAGGTCGCGGCGCCGTCCCACCTTCCCCAGCACGCCGCGGCGTTGGGTCCGGCGACGGCCGTACGTGAGATAAAGCGCGCTGCCGGGGAGGATCCCCCCGAGGGCGGCGACGAGGGAGATCGCGCCCAGCTGCCAGAGGAGCGCGAGGCCGGCGAGCAGGCCTGCCCCTTGGAGCCAGGGGTAGAGCGGGGCGCGAAATCCAGGCGTGTACCAAGTGGCGCGACTCTCCCGGAGGGTGATGGTGGCCACCATCTCCGCCATGAAGATGAGAATGACGGTGCCGCTCGCGAGTTTGGCGAGGGCGGCGACGTCGAACAGCACGATCGCGAGCGCCATGACCGCGACCGTGATGGCGATCGCTGCCGTCGGCGTCTGCCAGCGCGCGCTGATGCGCGAAAACGTCGGAGGGAGCAAGTGGTCGCGGCTCATCGCGAACGGAAAGCGCGAGGCGGCGAGGAGGCCGGCGTTGGCCATCGAGGTCATGATCACGACGCCCAACACGCCCGCGGCCCACGCGGCGGGGGCGCGGGGGTCGGTCATCGCCGCCACCATCGAGTACACCGGTCGGATGTCGCCACTGAACGCGTCGAGCGGCAAAACGGCGGCCATCGTGTAGGCCACGGTGGCGTAGAGAAACGTCACCATCACCAGGGACAGCAGGATTCCGAGGGGCAAGGTCCGCTTCGGATTTTCGACTTCCTCGGCGATGGCGGCCACCTTGGTCACCCCGTTGAACGAGACGAAGACGAGTCCCGTGGCCGCGAGCAGGCCCGTGACCCCCTCGCGAAACAGCGGCGCGGGGGGAGGGGTGGGCACCGCGCCGACCCGCAGGCCCCAGAGGCCCGCCACCACGGCGACGACGAGACAGGCGACGCCGACGCCGACGACCAAGAGTTGAGCGCGGCCTACCCGTTTGGCCCCGAGAAAGTTGATGCCGGCCACCGCCCCCAACGACACGAGCGCGGCGGCCTTGGCGCCGTCAGGTCCCACCGGGGTCACCACCGCGAGGTAGGCGCCAAAACCGAGCAGCGCGAAGGTGGCCTTGAGCCACATCGACGCCCACAGCGACAGCCCCGCTACCGTACCCGCCCACGGGCCGAAGGCTCGGTCGAGGTAGACGAAGCTCCCGCCGGAGGCGGGCATCGCCGTCGCGAGTTCGGCCTTACTCAGCGCCGCGGGCAGCACGCACAGTCCGGCCACCACGTACGCGAGCCAGGCGCTCCGTCCCGTCGCGGCGGCCGCGAGGCCCGGGAGAACGAAAATGCCGCTCCCGAGCATGGCGCTGATCGCGATCGCCATCACCGAGGGGAGGCCCAGACTGCGCTCGAGATTGGTCTTCACTTGGGGACTGGCGCTCCAAGTGATGGAGTCTGGTACGAAAACCGAGGGTCGGACAAGCGGTCCGTGCCGGCCGGTCCTCGGCAGCCGCGGCGGCGATGTCACACCCGTCGCGGCGACGCCGCCTCCAGTCTTGCGGGCTCGCCCCTTGCGGGCTCGCGCCCCGCAGGCTCGCGCGAGGTCTTCTCTCGTGCACGCGAGGCCTTTTCTCGTGCGGGACTACGGCGACGCCGCGGGCGCCGCCTCCCCGAGCGATTTGCTCACGGTCGTTTTCGACCGGTCGAAGGGCGCCACCCGCGCCGTTCCGAATGCGCGGTGCATGCAGGCTTCGAAGTCGGCACCGCGCAACGTCGGCTCGAACCAAACCCGAGCGGCGCGGCCATCGGCGCCACGGAAGGTGACGAAGGCGCGGACGGCATCCGCCTGCGCCTCCTCCGCGACACAGTGCCGCTGAGACCAGAGCTCGGCTTCGGCGAGCTCGGCCCGTGCTTCGGTCTTGTCGAGAAGCTTGGCCGAGGGCTCGTCGACGACGTGGTACACGTTGGTGACCGTCGTCGGAGGAGGAGGATTGTCCTCCGCATGCTGGCGCGCTTCCGCATCGGCGTCGGCCGCGGCCATCAGGGCCGCGCCGGCCATGCCCGCACAGCATCCGAGGGCGAGACCGGCGGCGACCCCGCCGCCGTCGTCGGCCGCGGCGTAGGTCGGCAACGCGAGCATCGCGAGGTTGGCGACGATGAGAATGGGACGGGTCCAGCTCGGGTTGCGCATCTTTGGGCCTCCTGGCCGGCGGGTGGGGTGATGCCCCGCCGTGTCAACTCATGGCTTTGCAAACCAAGGGCCAACGCACCAAGAGGCTCGGCCCGGGCCCCTGGCGGAACCGCTCGAGGCGTGTGGACCATGGTTCACGCATCGGTGCAGCCACCGGTTGACACCTCGCGCGGTGGCGCGCGCCGCACGACGCGAATACGGTGCCCGCGATGACGTCGTCGGGAAGGGGTTCGGGGGGGGGCAGCCCGGCCCGCAGAGCCGGGGCGGACACCGCGACGGCGACGACGACCGCGGTGGCGGTTCTCCTGTGCCTCACCGGCGCATGCGAACGCCCGCCGTCGACGCCGTCGGGTCCCATGGGGGTTTTGCCTTCGGCGACGACGACCGCCGAGCCCGAGTGGATCCCGCGATCGTTTCGCGCGGGGGTTCGCGTCGCCGCCGATCCGAGAGAGCGGCGATTCACGGAACTCCGGCGCCTGAGCGCCCGTGGCAACGTCGCTGCGGCCGCCTGGTATCCCGAAGGAGACGCCATCGTCGTCGAGGAGCGGGATGACTTGGGGTGTGGGATGCTCTCACGCGTCACCCTCGGGGCGGGCGCGCGGGAGCGGTTGACGCCGGCGGCGAGCGGTTGCGCCCACCAGCCCTGGGTCCATTCGGACGGCCGCGTGCTCTTCGTGTGGCATCCACGGCGCGCGTGTTTCGCCACGGTCGACGGTTTGGCCGCGTCGTCGCGCTCGGGGTCGACGGCCCGACCGGGCGAAGATGACGACGTCCCATGCGCGGTCGCCACCCTTCGCGGGGGTCGGGTGGTCCCCCTCCCGGGAGGAGCGTCAGGACGGGATCCCGTCGAGGGACCGAACGGGGACATTCTATTTTCCGCCCCCGGCGAGCCGGGCGCGGGCTCGGAGATTTTTTCGTTGACGCCGTCGGGACGTCGCGACGCATGGCTGGCCTCACCCGGGTCCGAGGGCGCGGTCGCGGTTGCGCCCAATCGCGCGCGGACGGCGTGGGATGCCCCCGCGGCCGTGCGTGCGTCGGCACCGCTCGTCATGCCGCCGCCCCCCGCGACCACGGCTGGACCCTCCCCAAGCTCGCGCGCAGCGGCGAGGACGCCATCTTTGCCAAGGACCGGCGCCGCCCGGCCGGCGCCGACGGAAGCGTCTCGAGGAGAAGACGAGGTGAGGACGATCTGGATCGCCGGTCGACGGGCGATCCCTCGGCGTGCCCTCCCACCTTTGGGTTCGGTCGCGCGGGAGCCGGCGTTCCTGTCCGATTCCCGACACTTGGTGTTCGTGTCGGACCACGGCGTCGAGGCGGGGAACAGCGAGCTGTTTTTGGTCGACTTGGACGCGCCCGTCTCGGTGACTGGCCTTCCGTCGTTGATGCAGCTGACCTTCAGCCCGGGGGCCGACCGGGCGCCCCGCATTTCTCCGGATGGCCGCGCCCTGCTGTTCATCTCGGCGCGGGGCAGGCCGCCGACGATGGCCGAAGCCCCTCGCCGACCCTTTCTCGACGTGTACTTGGCGACCCTCGATCTGCCCTGACCGCTCGGCCGTTGGCCCGCCCACAAACGCGACGACCCTCCGCACGACGTGCGAAGGGTCGTCATCGAGGGCCCGTCGAGCACGGGCACCGCTTCCAAAGGAGGAGCGTGCCCGCCTTCTAGGCGTCGTGCCGTCTAGACCTCATGCCGTCTAGAAGTCGTGACTGTGGCCGTGGCCGCCGCCCGCGGGCTTCTCGTCCTTGGGCAGCTCGGCCACCATCGCCTCGGTGGTCAGCATCAGGCCGGCGACCGAACTCGCGTTCTGGAGCGCGGTCCGGACCACCTTGGCCGGGTCGATGACGCCCGCGCCGAGAAGGTTCAGGAACTCGCCGGTCGCGGCGTTGTAGCCGAAGTCCTTCTTCCCCTCACGGACGCGTTGGACCACGATCGACCCCTCCTCGCCGGCGTTGCCCGCGATTTGACGAAGGGGCTCCTCGAGAGCGCGTCGGATGATGTTGACGCCGATGCGCTGCTCGTCGTTGACGTCGACCTTGTCCAAAGCCGGCTGGGCGCGGAGCAGCGCGACGCCGCCTCCGGGCACGATGCCTTCCTCGACCGCGGCTCGCGTGGCGTGGAGGGCGTCCTCGACCCGCGCCTTCTTTTCCTTCATCTCGGTCTCGGTGGCGGCGCCGACCTTGACGACGGCGACCCCGCCCACGAGCTTGGCGAGACGCTCCTGCAGCTTCTCCCGGTCGTAGTCGCTGGTCGTGTTCTCGATCTGCGTCCGAATCTCGGCCTGGCGGCCTTGGATCTTGTCCTTGTTGCCGCCGCCGTCGACGATGGTGGTGCTGTCCTTGTCGAGGAGCACCGTCTTCGCGGAACCGAGGTCCGATAGGGTGACGTTCTCGAGCTTGAGGCCGAGTTCCTCGCTGATGACCTGCCCGCCCGTGAGGATGGCGATGTCTTTCAGCATCTCCTTGCGACGGTCGCCGAAGCCAGGCGCCTTGACGGCCGAGCACGAGAGCGTGCCGCGGAGCTTGTTGACGACCAGGGTCGCGAGGGCCTCACCCTCGACGTCCTCGGCGATGATGAGCAGGTTCTTCTGCTGCTTGGCGATGGCTTCGAGCACCGGCAGCAGATCCTTCATGTTGGAGATTTTCTTCTCGCTGATGAGGATGAGCGTGTCCTTCAGCTCCGCCTTCATGTTCTCGGGGTCGGTCACGAAGTACGGGCTGAGGTAGCCGCGGTCGAACTGCATCCCCTCGACGACCTCGAGCAGCGTTTCTGCCCCCTTGGCCTCCTCGACGGTGATGACCCCTTCCTTACCGACCTTCTCCATGGCCTCCGCCAGGAGCTTGCCGATCTCTTCGTCGCCGTTGGCACTGATGGTGCCCACCTGAGCGATTTCTCCCGCGTCCTTGGTGGGGGTCGACAGCGTCTTGAGGTGATCGACGATGCTCTGAACGGCCTTGTCGATGCCGCGCTTGATCTCCATCGGGTTGTGCCCGGCGGCGACGAGCTTGGCGCCCTCGCGGTAAATGGCCTGGGCGAGCACGGTGGCGGTGGTGGTGCCGTCTCCCGCGATGTCGCTGGTCTTGCTCGCGACCTCTCGCACCATCTGGGCGCCCATGTTCTCGAACTTGTTCTCGAGTTCGATCTCCTTGGCGACGGTCACGCCGTCCTTGGTGATCGTCGGGGAGCCGAAGCTCTTCTCGATGACGACGTTGCGGCCCTTGGGCCCGAGGGTCACCTTGACCGCGTCGGCCAGAGCGTTGACGCCCGAGAGGATGTTGTTGCGCGCGGACTCGTGAAAGACGATTTCTTTGGCACTCATCTGAGAATTCCTTTCGCTCCGAAACCGTCAGCCCTCGACCACGCCGAGGATGTCGTCCTCGCGGAGGATGAGGTGCTCCTCACCCTCCAGTTTCACCTCCGTGCCGGCGTACTTGCCGAAGAGCACGCGGTCTCCTGCCTTGACCTCGAGCTTCCGCACGCTGCCGTCATCGAGGATCTTGCCGTTGCCCACGGCGAGGATGGTGCCCTCGATGGGCTTCTCCTTGGCGGTGTCGGGGATGATCAGACCACCCTTGGTCTTCTGTTCACCTTCGTTGCGCTTGACGATGATGCGGTCGTGCAGGGGACGAATCTTCATGTTTTGACTCCGTGTGACGGTCGCGCAGTGGAGGGACGTGAGCGGTCCTCGTGCAGGGCCCCCGCGTAGGCTCCGACCTGCGCTCAGGTTGGATGACATGTCCCTACATTCCCGGGGGACGTCGCCACACCGGAGAGGGACCCGATTGTTGGCACTCGCACTCGCTGAGTGCTGAGCGTGGGCGGCAACCTAAGCGGCTCACGCAGGGTGTCAAGGCGACAAAACAAGAAACATCTCCGCGCTTTGGCACTCATGCGGGTGGACTGCCAAAGGTTGGGTCATTTCATATAGTTCTGCGGGTTTTCGAACGTTGGCCGTTGGCTTCTCCGTGGGGTAGCCCTGATCGAGGACGGGGCTTCCCGGCCAAAAGGAGCGGCTCCGCACCCAAGCGACAACGACGAAAGAAAGGCGACGAGGCAGCCGAGACGATGCCGTTTCGGTTGCAGCCCGAGCGAGGGCGACGGCGGTCGGGGGAGGCCGCCACCGCCCTGCCCGACAACGCTGAGGAGGAACAGAGATGGCGATCGATTTGACGACGGATGTCGACGGCTACTTCGAGCGGATGGTCAGGGATGCGCTTCACGCGCACCGCATGGACACGACCGAAGCGGCCGAGCGCTACGTCTCGGGCCTGTTGGTGGACTACGCACGCGGCGACACGGTGGACGCGTTCGATCGCCCGCTGACGTTTCAGCTCCAAGATGCGTTGGCGGCGCCGGGCGCCGAGCGCTTTCGACGCCTGCAGCGGATCGGCGATGCCGTTCTTTACCTCCTGGGCTTTTTCGATCGGTCCGTGACGCGCCGCGGCGCCGACCGCGCTTACGTGATGAGCGTTGGGTCCAGCGCGTACGGGCACGCCTCGGCGATGATGCGGTGGGGGGGCGACGCCGGGCTGGACGTACTCCGTGAGCTTTCCGCCAAGTTCGAAGGATTCGTGCGCGCACTGCGCCAGGTCGCGTCGCGCATCATTCGGCGCTCGGACGATACCGCGAGCGTGCTGTTGGCCTACGAACGGTGGCACGAGGGCGCGGCGTCGGAGGTCGCGAACGTGTTCGCGCGTCTCGGGGTCTGTCCGGTCGCCGGGGAGGGGGGCGTGCATTGAATCCAAGTCGGGTCCCTCGGCGGGTGCAACGCCGTCTCATGCGGCTTTACGGCCTCCCGCACGACCTCCCGGACGTGACGCCCTTCGTACGTCCTTGCGGCGACCGTGAGCGGGTGCTCGTCCGGCAGCACGACGACGAGCTCGAGCTCTCCGTGGAGCTCCCCCGCCGTGTTCTGGACGGAGAGGTTTCGGGCGTGGACGACTTTTGCCAGGTCGTCGAGGGGGTCAGTCACTTCGTGTTGATCGTCGAGCGCGCCCGACGGCGGTTGGCGACGAGCCAGCTCGAACTCGAGCTACAGGCCGAGCTCGACAAGTTTCTCCTTCTCGCGGGTCTCGACCTCGCGCCGGCCACGCGACGTCGGTTCGTTTGGTCGCACCGCCGGGTTTTTGGTGACGCCGTCTTTCGCCACCCCGAAGGTACCGAGAGGGGAGACCGCTACCGCCTCGCCCATCGGCTCGCCGCGCGGTGGTGTTGGCGGCTTGGCCGAACGCATCTCGCGCCGCCCGCGGCGGCGAGGCGGTCGCCGGCGAGGGGGGTCTCCGTCGGTGCCCTCCGCGCCTTTTACCACGCGGGCCCTTCCGCCAAGGTCGCGCACGCCGAGGCGGCATGAACGGCCCGTCTGGGCATCACGTCGCTTGGGGTTGGGCACGGCGACGGGATGGGGTACCAGACGGGCTTGGCCAGCGATTCCTTCCCGCCCCGGGCCGACCTCGCGACCTCGTCATCGGGTGACGGGCGCGTCGTCCGCCCCCCCTCGCGGCGTCGCGTCGATGTCGAGGACCGGCGGTCGAAGCGGCGGCGGCGGCGCTTCGGGATGGCGGCAGCGGCGGCGGCGGCAACCCTCGGACTGGGCGGGACGGCCTATTTGGGACTACGCGGCCCGTCTGACTTCGATGCGCCGTGGCACGGCGGCCGGGCAGCGGGGGGCCCCACCGCAGATGTCGGGGCCGGGCCCGACCGCGCAGCCTCGAAAGCTGACGCCGCGACGCCGCCGGGTCTCAACGGCGCCGGGATCGTGGCGTTGCGAGACCTCGCGTTTTTTTCTCGGGCCGAAGCGGGGGAGGCGACGTCGGTGCACTACGTCGCCGAGCTCCACAACGTCGGCCATCGAACGGTCGCGCAGCCAAGGGCCGAAATCGTCTTGTTCGACGCGCGACGACGCCCCTTGGGCGAAGCGAGTTGCGATGCGTTGGTGGTCGGCCGATTCGAGCCGGGCGACGTGATTCCGTGTACCGGGGCCGTCGCGGGCGCGAACGGATTCGCCAGCCACCGCGTGACGACGTCGTTTTCCGCGCCCGACGGCGGACGACGGGCCGCCGACCTGTCTCTGACCGACATCGGGTCGGCGGCCCCGCGGCAACGTTTTGGCTCCCATCGGGTGACCGGCTCGATCACCAACCGAAGTGTCTTCGATGCGACGGACGTGTGGCTCATCGTGGGACTCTACGGAGACGACGGGAAAATCGTCGGCGCGGGGCGAACGACCATCGAGACGCCGGGGCTGGCGGCCGGCGCAACCACGCCTTTTGCCGTGTCGATTTTCAACACGTCCGGTCGGTCGACGACGTCACGTGTGGTCGCGGTCGGCTACGAACGCCGGTGAGCCCCGTTTCTTGACCGGGCTCGTCGACCGTATAGAGATCTCGGCATGCCAACTGCTGAACGGACGAGCCTGAAGGTTCTGGTCGCGGACGACGAGCCCCAGCTACGCGCCTTGGTCGTGGGATGCGCCCGCGCCCTCGGTGCCCGGGTCGTTGAAGCGGGGGATGGGGACGAGGCCTGGCAGTTGGCTGCCTCGGAGCATCCCGACGTGGTCGTGCTCGACGTCATGATGCCGGGGATGAGCGGATGGGACGTTTGCCGCCGCATTAAATCGAGCGCCACCACCGCCCGCGGCGGGCGACCGAAGGTGCTCATGCTGACGGGGATTGGGGAGCACCTCAACGAGATGACCTCTCCGTTGTTCGCCGCGGACGACTGGTTGAACAAGCCCTTCGACGTCGGCGACCTCAAGGAGCGAATGAAGGCGCTGGCCAACGTCGCCCTCGTCGAGGGAACCGGTCCCGCGCTGAAGAAGGCGCGACCGAGTGCGTCCTCGCCCGCGCCGAAGAAGAAGACCGTGCCGAAGAAGAAGGCCACGCCCAAGAAGAAGGCCGCGCCGAAGAAGAAGGCCGCGCCCAAGAAGAAGGCCGCGCCCAAGAAGAAGACCGCGCCCAAGAAGAAGACCGCGCCCAAGAAGACCGCGCCCAAGAAGGCCGCGCCCAAGAAGGCTGCGCCCAAGAAGGCTGCGCCCAAGAAGGCTGCGCCCAAGAAGAAGGCTGCGCCCAAGAAGAAGGCTGCGCCCAAGAAGAAGACCGCGCCGAAGAAGAAGGCCTCGACGAAGCGCGTGGCGAAGAAGCGAGCCGTGAACCGACTGGCGGCGGGGGTGGGTGCCCATCGGCGACAGGCCAAGCGAGCGGCATCGAAAAAGTAGGCATGGCGACCAAGAACGCGGCGTTGAGACAACCGTCAGCGGAGGCGGGAACTTTTCCGTCCCCAAAACGTCTTTGGTTCATCGTCGTCATGTTTCGCCGCCCTGGCCGGGTGGCTCGGCCCGTCTGCTAGCCTCGTAACGATGTCTGAGGTCCCGCGCTCCCGATCCATCGCTCGTCTGGAGGCCGTTGCGCGGCGGGCGGAGGCGCGCATGCGCGCTCGCCGGGCGCTCGCCGTGCTCCCGACCCAGCTCACCTTGGCCCTCATCGTGGTGGGGTGGGCGCTGGCGTCGCGAAAGCTCTTTCCGGCTCATGTTCCGGACGCTTGGGTTTGGGCGGCCGGGGGGGGGGCCGGGCTCGGCGTGCTCGCGTCGACGCTCTACGCGGCCCTTCGTGGCCTACCGCCCCGAGCCGGGGCGATGGCGCTCGATGCCCACCACGACCTCGCGGGGCGGCTGACGAATGCGCTGGAGTTTGCGGATGCGGCGGAAGCGCGTCGAACCCGATTCATGGTTGCGGCGATCGACGATGCGTGTGCGCGCGCGCGATCGGTCTCGGCGGCGGCGTCGGTTCCCATCGCGTTCCCACCGGAGCTGGCCGTCAGCACGGGCGTGGCGCTCGCGGTCGTCGCCATGAGTCAGTTCGAAGTCCGGACCCAGCGCACGGTGCCGCCGCCCCCGGCGATGACCGCCCGAAGTGCCCTGGAGATGGAGGCCGACGATCTCGCCATGTTCCGCGAGGCGCTGCGTCAGCTTCAGGACGAGCCGTTGGCGCCGGAGGTGCAAGAGGCGGTCGATCGCTTTAACCGGCTGGTCGAGCAGGTGGCGCGGGGCGAGCTCAACCGCGAGGAGGCGCTGCGAGAGATGCGAGCGCTCGAAGACGAGATGCTCGTCGGGGCCGAGGCGGACCGAAAGGCGCTCGACGACGCGCTCGAGAAAATGGCCGACGCCCTCGCAGAGAGTCCGGTCTCCCGGCCGGTGGCCGACGCGATCCAAAAGCGCGATCTCGAACGGGCTGAGGAGGAGATGAGAAAGGTCGCCGCGCAGCTTCGGTCTCCGACCCAGAAGCCCAGTCGGGCCGAGCTGGAGCGACTGAGAAAAGCGCTCGACCGGGCGGCGAAGAACCGGGACCGGGCACTAGAGCAGCTCCGAGAGCGTCGGGCCGAGATGCGGAAAGACTTGCTCCGAAAAAAAGAGCAACTCGAGAAGAAGCCGCCGGAGCGCCAGCAGGAGCGCGACCGAGAGAAGCGACTGCTCCGTGAGAAAAAGCGGGAACTCGAACGGCTCGATCGTGAAGTCGCCCGTCGCGAACGCGCCGGCCGACGGCTGTCCCGCCTCGACCGGGAACTCGCGCAGGCGGCGCAAGACCTCCTGAGGGATCTCGGGCTCTCGGCGGACGATTTGGAGCGGGCGGCGGAAGACCTCGATCGCCTTCGGGAGGAGCAGCGGACGGACGCCCAGAAAGAGGAGCTCCGGAAACGACTGCAAGAGATGCGTGACCTCATCCGCCAACAACGCCAGGGGGGCGAGGGGATGCGGAAGCGGCTCCAGCGCTTCATGAATCGGGCGCAGGGGCAAAGGAGAGGGGCATCATCGGGCCCGCCGGGCCAGCCGCAGCCCGGCGGTCAGCAGCCGGGAGGGCAGCAGGGCCAGCAGCCCGGAGGGCAGCAGGGCCAGCAGCCCGGCGATCAGCAGCCGGGAGGGCAGGGCCAGCAGCCCGGCGGTCAGCAGCCGGGAGGGCAGGGCCAGCAGCCCGGCGGTCAGCAGCCGGGAGGGCAGGGCCAGCAGCCCGGCGGTCAGCAGCCGAGAGGGCAGGGCCAACCGACCGGGGGCCAAGGGAGCCGTCCCGGTGGGCTTCAACTGGGGGGCCCCGGCGGCGGCAGCATTCCCATCCCTCTCCCCGGGACCGATGGGGACGGTCGGGGGGGCGATCAGGCCGGGTCAGGGCGTGGGGGTATGGGCCAGGGCGGCGATCCGACGCCCGACATCAAAGGGGAGACGCGGGACGTGCGGGCCGAGGCCATCGACAACCGAGGACCGACCAACGCGGAGGTGATCCTCTCGGCCGCGGACCGAGGGTTCAAGGGCCGCTCCTACCGAAAAGTGTACCGAAAGTACCGCACGGTGGCCGAGGATCAGCTCGACACGGAACAGATCCCGGACGGAATGCGTTTTTACGTACGACGCTACTTTCAGCTCATCCGTCCTCGTGAGTGAATGCCGCGGCTCCAGGCGCTCCGCCCGGAAGGGCTACGGAGCGGTCGCGAGGACAACGGGGCGGGAGACGCCATGGCCAAAAAGAAGAAAGACGACGCCCCCGAGGCCGTCGCTCGGTTCGTACGCAAGATCGGCACCCTGCGGGAGGAGGTCGGTAAGGTCGTCGTCGGCAACCGCGACGTCGTCGACGGGGTGGTCACGTGCATGCTCGCGGGGTCGCACGCGCTGCTCGAAGGGGTACCTGGCCTCGGCAAGACGCTGCTCGTGAGGACGCTCGCCTCGGCCGTCCAGCTCCGGTTCTCTCGCATCCAGTTCACGCCGGACATGATGCCGGCCGACATCCTGGGCACGACCGTCATCGACGAAACCGAGACCGGGGAGCGAACCTTCAGCTTTCGCGAGGGGCCGGTCTTCGCCAACATCGTCCTGGCGGACGAGATCAACCGCGCCACGCCGAAGACGCAGAGTGCGCTGCTGGAAGCGATGCAGGAGCAGCGCGTGACGATCGGCAACACCACCCACCAACTCCAGGCGCCCTTTTTCGTCCTCGCGACGCAAAACCCGCTCGAGAGCGAGGGAACCTACCCGTTGCCCGAGGCCCAACTCGATCGGTTCTTCTTCAAGCTCCACGTCGATTATCCCAACCGCGATGACCTTCATGCGATCCTCGACCGGACGACGGGGGAGGCGCCGCCCGAAGCCGACCCGGTGCTCGACCGGGAAGGGATCCTCGCGATGCAACGACTCGTCCGCGAAGTGCCTACGTCGCGCCAAGTCCAGGACTACGCGGTGCGACTCATCCAGGCGACGCACCCCGACCGCGAGGAGGCCGACGCCGACGTCAAGCGCTTCGTCAACTTCGGGAGCTCGCCCCGCGGAGCGCAGGCGCTTCTTCTCGCCGCCAAGATCACCGCGCTCTTCGATGGCCGCTTCGCCCCCGGCATCGACGACGTCAAAAAGGTCGCGGTGCCGGCCCTACGCCACCGCGTCTTGCTCAACTTCGAAGGTGAGGCCGAGGGCGTGAAGACCGACCAGCTCCTGCACCAGATCTTGCGGAAGCTCCCCGAGAGCGCAAAGTGAAGCGAGGTCGGGATTGGGATAAGCCGCATGGGGATCCTGGATGTCTTTCGAGGGCTGCGCCCGTCGGGCCGGTCAAGACGCGACGGAGCGGCGGCGGCGGCGGCGGCGGACGAGGGGCTTTTCGACGAGGAGTTTCAGCGTCGGCTCGAGTACCTCGCCATGGTCAGTCGCCGGGTCTTCAACGGGGTGATGAAGGCCGAACGTCGCACGAAGAAGACGGGGAGCGGCGTCGAATTCGCCGACCACCGCAACTACACGCCCGGTGACGACTTCCGCTACCTCGACTGGCATGCCTACCGTCGCTTCGACCGCCTGTTGGTACGGCTGTTCGAGGAAGAGGAAGATCTCTCGATCTACTTCATCGTCGACAACTCCACGTCGATGGGCTTTCGCGACCGCGAGAAGCTCCGACACGCCAAACGGCTCACCGCGGCCCTCGCGTACGTCGGGCTCGCCAACCTCGACCGCGTCGCGATCGTGGCCGCCAACGCCGAGATCAACGGGAGGATGGAGCCGACGCGGAGCAAAGGGCGGATCTTTCGGGTGTTTCGGTTCCTCGAGCGCGTCGCACCCGACGGCACGACCGATCTGGAAGGCGCCCTCAAAACGTTCGTCGCGCAGCACAAGCGCCGCGGGCTCGCCGTGGTCCTGAGTGATCTCTACGACCCGGCGGGCTTCGAGCGCGGGATCAACGTCCTCCGCTACAACAAGTTCGAGCCTTTCGTGCTGCACATCGTGAGCGCGGCCGATCGCGCACCCACGCTCAAGGGAGACCTCGTCCTCTACGACTGTGAAACGGGGCAGGAGCGAGAGGTCACGGTCACCAAACGCATTCTCGACAAGTACGCCATGGCGTACGACGACTACCTCCGGCGCGTAGAACGCTTCTGCGCGACCCGCCAGGTGTCGTACTTCCGGGCCGACATCGACGTGCCCTTCGACGAACTCATCCTGCGCGTATTTCGACGGGGGGGCTTTCTCCGTTGACCTTCACGGGCGTCGACCCGACCACGCTGCTCCGGGCGGGGGCGGCGCTGGGGGCGGTCGTCGTGGTGTTCTACATCCTGCGGTTGAAGCGGCGTCCGATCGCGGTGCCGTTCTCGCCGCTGTGGGAGCGCGTGCTTCGCGACAAGCAGGCGACGACCCTTTTCTCCCAGCTGAAACGTCTTCTGTCGCTGTTGCTGCAACTCGCCCTCCTCGCCCTGCTGCTCGGGGCCCTCGGCGACCCGAGACCGGCCCTCAACGAGATCGAAGGACGGCACGTGGTGGTCTTGTTCGACGCCAGCGCGAGCATGGGGGCGACCGATGGCGCGCGACCGCCCGAGGTCGCGCCGGCCGTCCCACCGGAGCGTGTCGACGGCCAGCGCACGCGGCTCGACGTGGGACGCGAGCGAATCCGTGAGGTGATAAGGGGGTTGTCGGGCAGCGACCGCATGCTGATCGCCCAAATGGATGCGGCGGTGACCCCGCTCTCGACGATGACGGGCGACATCGCCGAACTCGAGGCTGCGCTCGACCGCGTCGACGTCCGTGATGCCCGCGCAGACTACCCCCGGGGGCTTCGCTTTGCCCTCGATTCGCTGGTGGGACTCGGCCACCCCGAGATCTTGTTGGTCAGCGACGGTGCCCTCGGCGATGCCGTCGACGGGACGGACCCGATCGACCTTGGCGCGGTCCGGTTCTCCTTCGTTCCCGTGGGATCCGAGGGGCGCAACGTGGCCATCAGTGAGTTCTCGGTGCGGCGTTACCCCCTCGACAAGAGCCGCTACGAAGTTTTGCTGGAGGTGACGAACACCAGTGACGATCCCGCCGAGATCGACCTGGAACTCTACGGAGACGGCGCGCTGAACGACATCGTCGGGCTCACGCTTTCAGGAGGCGAGACCGCGCTGCGATTCTTCCCCAACCTCTCTGGGGCCGATCAGTCGATCGAGGCGCGCGTGACGTTGAAGGGTGAAGGCCCCCCCGACCGGTTGCCTGCCGACAACTCGGCCTACGCACTCTTGCCCGAGCGCCGACGGGCGCGGGTGCTGGTCGTGACCGAGGGCAACATGTACCTCGAGGCCGCTCTTTTGCTCGATGAGTACCTCGAGGTGAACACGGTGGCCCCCGCCGGCTACCCTCCAGCGTCCGGGACATACGACATCACGATTTTCGATGGGGTCGCGCCCCGCGTCGCCGACGGAGCGGGCCATCGCCTCTATCTCGACCCGCCTCGAGATGGCGATACGCCCTTCGAAGTGGCCGACGAGATCACATCGACGGCGCGTTACACCGTGGGCTTCGACGAGATCGAGGCCAAACACCCCATCGTGCGGGGCTTGACCCTGGGCGACGTCAACATCGGGCGTGCCCACGCCCTGCGCGGGCGGGACCAGGACACCAAGGTCGGGGCCAGCTTCAAAGGCACCATCCTCCTCGCCGGACGCCGCCCGGGGTTCAAGTTCGCCGCCCTCGGGTTCGACGTACGTGAAAGTGACCTACCGCTCCGCATCGCCTGGCCCCTGTTGCTGCTCAACACCATCAATGCATTCGTCGAGGAGGATACCGATTACATCTCCTCGTTTCGCACGGGTCGGGTGTGGCGCATCCCCGCGCCTTCGGAGCTCACGACCGCCATCCTGGAAGCTCCGGGCGGGGTGAAACAGCGCGTCCCCGTGAAAGACGGGCGGGCCTATTTTCTCGGGCAGCAGGCCGGTTTTTTTCGTCTTCTCCGCCCGCGCGACGACGATGGGGACGCGGGCGCGCCCGCCGCCGGTGCGACCGAGGGAGACGCGGACGAGGAATTGACGAGATTTGCCGCCAACCTGTCCGACCCCTTCGAAAGCGCGATCACGCCGGTGCCGGAGCTCGCCGTCGGCGACACCACGGCGGGCCCCGTTTCGGGTTTCGAGGCGGGGGTTCGTCGTGAGTATTGGATTTACTTGTTGGCCTTCGTCCTGCTCGTCACGGCGGTCGAGTGGTGGACCTACCACCGGAGGATCACGGTGTGACGCGGCGGACCGAAACCGAACGGGACCCGCGCCGCTGGGCCCGCGTCGCGTGGGCGGCGCTCTGCGTCGCGCTCTTCTTTGGTCTGGGGTACGCCTACCACCGGTGGGTGTGGACCCGCCTCGAGCCGACGTTTCAGCTCGCGTACCGCGACGCCACGTACGAACTTCTCGATCCGAGGATGTTGGGGGTTGGCCTCGTTGCACCGTGGTTCCTCCTCGTATTGGGCTGGACCCTTGCCGATCTCCCGTGGCCCCAACGGGTGATCACGGTGCTCACCCGCATGGCGTTCGTCGCTTTGCTGGCCCTCGGTCTGAGTCGTCCGGTTCGACCGGCGGAAACCGACAAGATCGCGACCGTCTACCTCGTCGACGTATCGAACTCCGTCTCGGACGAAGCACTCGCCGACGCCCAGACGCACGTCGACGAAGCCTTCGGGTTGAGGCGAGAGGACGACCTCGTACGCGTGGTCACCTTTGCCAAACGGCCCCGCCTTCTCCCTGAAGTCCGAGGCGAAGACGGCGCCTCACCGAAACCGCCGACCGTCGCCCGTCACGGCGACCCATCGTCGACGTCCGGGGCCACGACATCGTCGTCGTCGTCGCCGGCATCCCTGCCGTCGGCGACCGCATCGTCTTCATCGGACGACCGGCCGACCGACGTCCCCGACGACCCCGGCGCCGGTTCGAATCTTCAGGCCGCCCTTCAACTCGCGTACGGCCTCTACCCCCCGGGGTATTTGCGACGCGCGGTGTTGGTGAGCGACGGGTTGCAGACGCAAGGTGACGTCCTCGCCGAAGCGAACCGGGCCGCGGAGTATGGCATCACGCTGCACACGCTGGCATATGACCGGCCCCTCCCCCCCGAGGTCGCCATCGAAAACCTCCGCCTCCCGGGCCGTGTCGAGGTGGGAGAAACCTTCAAGGTCGTCGCCGGCGTGTACGCGAGCCGGGCCACGGGTGCGACCGCGCGGCTCTCGATGGGAGAGACCCTCAACGGCCTGGAGCCGATCAAAAAGCTCGAGCTGAAACCGGGGAACAATGAAGTCGTCTTCAAGTCCGTGGTGCGGGTGGCGGGAGAAGTGACGTACACCCTCGCGTTGAGCGATCTCGAGGCCGATCGCTTCGTCGCCAACAATCGCTATGCGACGACCGTCGATGTCCCCGGGCGCCCCCAGGTCCTCTACGTCGAAGGAGCGCCCCAATACGCGGGTCCGCTCGCCCGGGCCTTGACGGCGCAACAGTTCGACGTCGACGTACGGCCCCCGGTGGGCTTCCCAGGGTCGCTGTCTGAACTCGAGCGCTACGACTTTCTGATCCTCAGCGACACCCCCAAGGAGGCGGTGGGCCTGCAGAGCCAAGTCTTGATCGAGCAGTACATCCGCGATCTCGGTGGTGGCTTCCTCTTTGCGGGCGGGGAAAACGGTTACGGGCTCGGGGGCTGGGATCGCACGACCGTCGCGCGGCTATTGCCTGTCCGTATGGACATCGAGCGGCGCAAAGAGATGCCGAGCGTCGCCATGTTGCTCGTGATGGACCGCTCCGGGTCGATGACCGGACTGCCAATGGACATGGCCAAAAAGGCCGCGAAAGCCACGGTCGAAGTGCTCGGACGAGATGACGCCATCGGCGTGATCGCGTTCGACGGGCAGCCGCACCGCTACGTGAAGATGCAGCCGGCGCGCAATGGCTCACGGATCCGGGGTCAGATCAGTCGGATCACGCCCGGTGGAGGCACGGCGATCTTTCCCGCCCTCGACGCCGCCTACAACGACATGACGGTGTTCCAGGCGCGCAAGAAGCACGTCATTCTCCTCACCGACGGGAAGGCGCCCAGCGCCGGCATCCGCGACCTGGTGACCGCGATGATCGCAGAGGGCATTACGGTGACGACGGTCGGGCTCGGCGACGATGTCGACGAGCAGCTCCTCAAGATGATCGCCGACGTGGGGGGAGGCAATTACCACCAGGTACCAGACCCACTGAGCCTCCCGCGGATCTTCACCAAGGAGACCGAAATGGTGGCCCGGCAGGCGGCGGTCGAAGAGTGGTTTCCCGTGGTCCAGACCGGCTACGCCGCGTTCCTGCGACGTCTCGACATTCGAACCGCCCCCTATCTCCGCGGGTACGTCGCCACGCGGCTCAAACCGACCCCCGCCACCGAGCTTCTCGCCAGCGCCGATACCGAAGAACCGATTCTCGCACGGTGGCGGGTCGGCACCGGCTGGTCCCTCGCGTGGACGAGCGACGTGAAGGCCCGCTGGGCGACCGAGTGGACGACGTGGCCCGGTTGGGAGCGCTTTTGGGGTCAGCTCGTGCGGGAGCACATGCGGCAGAAAGACCGACGAGAACTCGAGATGAAGGCGGACATCGTCGACGGCACCTTGGTGGCGACCATCGACGCGTTCACCGCCGACGATCGGTTCGACAATCAGTTGGTGAGCAAGCTCACCGTCGTAGGGCCCGAGCCGGGCGGAGAGACGCGCACGATCGAGATGCAGCAGATCGCGCCCGGCCGCTACGAGGCGAGGACGGACATGGTGCGCTTCGGCTCGTTTCTTCTTCGGGCGGAGCACGCGCGTGTGCTCGACGATGGGTCGCTGCAACCCATCGCGACCAGCAGCGGACACGTGTCTCACCCGTATCCTCGCGAATACGCGAGCTTCGAGCCGGACCGGGTGGTGTTGGAGCGAGCTGCGCTCGCGACGAGCGGAACGTTCGAGCCGACCGACCTCCGGGTGGCGTTCGACCCCCAAGGGGAGGAGATTACGTACAACGAGGAGCTGTGGCCTCGTGCCATCATGGCGGCGGTCGTGGTGTTCCTGTTGGACCTGCTGCTGCGACGGGTGCGGTTGTTCGACCGCGGCTTTCGACGTGGTCGCCAGCGCCGCGCGACGGGGCTTACGTAAATCCGCCGCTCCCGGCCGAGCACCGGTGTAAGGAGCGTGCATGTCCGTTGTCGACCACGACGACGCCTCGGCCGAGGCGACGACCGTTTCGCCCCCGCTACGGGGTGAGGACCTGGAGCGCCCCTTCGCGCGTTCGGGGCCCCGTCGGGAGTGGCTCGGCACCGAGTCCGAGAAGTTTGGCGTGCTCCGGCCGAACGCCACCCCGGTGAGCTACGACGGGCGGACGTGCGGTATCGTGCAGATCTTCGATGGTCTGATGGCCCGAGGCGACTGGGCGCCTTACCGCGAGCGAGAAGGAGGACCGGTGGTCGCCCTGAGCAAGGTCGGGGGCAGCACCGTGATCTCACTGGAGCCCGGCGCCCAACTCGAGCTGTCCGGGGCCCCGGTGGAAACCGTCCACGACGTCGAGGCGGAGCTCGCCGAGCACCTGGCCGACATCGCGCCCGTCAGCGAGACGTGCGGCATCGATTGGCTGGCCGTGGGCTACCATCCTTTCGCGCGTCCCGAGCAACTGCCCTGGGTACCCAAGGAACGCTACGAGATCATGCGGGCCTACTTCCCTCGGGTGGGAACGCGAGGGCTCGACATGATGCGACGCACCGCGACCGTACAGGTCAATCTCGACTACCACGACGAGGAGGACGCGATGCGCAAGCTTCGGGTCGCGTTGAAACTGTCGCCGATCGCCACCGCGATATTCGCCAATTCTCCGTTCGCCGAGGGGAGGGCTCACGGGTGGCGCTCGGAGCGAGCCCACGTTTGGCTCGACACCGATCGCGATCGGGCCGGCTTGCTCGAAGCGTTGATGGAACCGGGCCGTCGCTACCGCGACTATGTCGCGTGGGCGTTGGACGTACCGATGTACTTCATCAAGCGCGGCGGTCGGGTGGTGGCCAACACCGGCCAGTCCTTCCGCGACTTTCGTGACCGGGGCTACGAGGGTCACCGAGCCCGCTACGACGACTGGCTCCTACACTTGAACACCCTCTTTCCCGAGGTGCGTCTGCAAAAGACGTTGGAGGTCCGAAGCGCAGACATGCAGTCGGTCCAACACCTGGCGGCGCTGCCCGCATTTTGGGCCGGCCTCATGTACGACGAGACGTCGCTCGCGGCCGCCGAGGCGCTGGTCGCTCGGTGGTCGCCCTCCGCGCTCGTCGCGGCGCGACCTCTCATCGCGCGGGAGGCCTTGAACGCCGAGCTCTGCGGCCGCCCCGTGCGCCACTGGGCCGAGCGGGTGATGGCGCTCGCGCTGGAGGGTCTCTCCCGTCGTGGGCGTCGTGACGAAGCGGGCCGCGACGAGCGCCGACACCTCGAGCCGCTCGCCGCGTTGGTCGCCGCCGGTCGGTGCCCGGCGGATGACCTGCTCGATGGGCTCGACCGCGAGCAAGACCCGAGGGCGGCCATTCTCCGACGTACCCGCGTCGACTTCGACGCCCTGCCGATCCGGCGCGATCGCGTGTAACCTCGAGCGAGCACGACGTGGAGACACTTCAAAGTCGAGTCCAACGGGACGGACCGCTTCCGGCCGAGGACGCGGTGGGCTGGGTGATACGTCTGGCCAAGCGGATCGAAGAGCTACATCGCATGGGCGTCGCCCACGGCGGCCTCTCGCCGAGCTGCATCGTGGCCGACGGACCCCACGCGTCCGGTCGGGGGGAGCTCGCCGACGTAAGGCACACCGCGATTCGGCCCCCGTACCACGCGCCCGAGCGTCTCGAAGGCGCGGGGATCTCGCCCGATGACGATACGTGGGCCATCGCGGTCACCCTCTATTTTTTGGTCACGGGGGTGTTGCCCTTTCCGGGGGCGACCACGGCCCAGGTTCTGCGGCGGATGCAGGGTTCTCCGCCGGCTCCCCTCGCCGTGTTCGATGCGGGAGATGATGCGCTCCAACAGCTCATCGACCGCTTCCTGCAGCGCGACGACACCCTGCGGCGACGGCGGCTGCCTCCGTTTCGAGAGAGCCTGGAAGCGTGGTTGCAGCGACGAGGGCAACCCCATCCTCTTCCCCCCTTGGACGAGGCAGACGCCGACAGCCTCAGCGACGCCGATGACGAGGAAGAAGAGATCGCAACCGTAATGCGCGACATCAGTGATGTCCGTGAACATTTGCGACAGCTCGACCGGCAGCGAGGGGTGTCGGTGAGGAACGTGCCTGCCGCCCCTCCCGCGCCGCCGCCTCCTCCTCCGTTGGCGGTCACCGGCCCGCCTCGTCCCCCCCCGCGCGCGGCGCCTGGGGGCTTCCCACAGGGGTATCCGATCGACGACGAAGATTCGGAAGAGGCCTCGACCGTGTTGATGGACACGGAAGCGGGCACCGAGGTCGGCGACGCCATAGCCGCCGCGATGGCGGCGAAAGCAAGACGAGAAGCGGGAAAGAACGACGACCTCAATGACGTCGGCGCGCCGACGGGCGAGGCGGGGACGATCCTGATGGAGGGAGACGACGTCCCGGCGCTCGACCTGTCGAACGTTCCCGATCCCACCGGGGGTGAACCGCCTCGGTCACCCGCTCCAACGTCACCTTCCCCTCCTTCACCCGCTCCTCCTTCGCCCTCTCCTCCTTCGCAATGGGGGAAGCATGCCCCCCCTGGCGAGGACGACGCTCCGCTCCCAGCGCCGCCGGGCGGGTCGGCGTGGCGTGAGGCCTCGGGCTCGAGGGCCGCCATCGAGGCTTCTCTCGACGCGGTACGGTCGGCGTACGGCCCGGGCGATGACGACCCGGGAGGGCGAGCGGGAGAAGGCGTGGGCCGCGTCCCTGGCGCCGAGGGGGGCTACACGTCTGAAGTCGACCGTATCCTTGCGGGGGGCGCGTTGGGGGCGTGGGCGCCCCAACGAGGCACGTCCACCGTCGTCGGTCCCGGAGGCACCACGGGGCTCTCCGCCGCGGGGAACGGAGACAACCGAGCCGTCCGTATCGCCCTGGTGGTCTCGTCGGTGTTGCTTTCTTTGGTTCTGGTTTGGATCGGGCTTCTGTTGGCGGAACGCGCGGGGTGGCTGACCCTTCCGTTTTGACGTCTCCCGTCCCATCATCGCGGGGTCATGGCTGACGCGCTCGCCAACCCTGAGGTCTGGGCCAGCCTCATCGCCCTCGCGTCGCTCGAGATCGTGCTCGGGATCGACAACATCGTGTTCATCGCGATCATGGTCCAGCGGGTGCCGACGGCACAACGCAAGTTGGCCTATCGGATCGGCCTCGGCGGCGCGCTCATCACGCGTCTCCTCCTCTTGTTCACGCTGAAGTGGATCGCCGGCCTCAAAGCCGATCTCGTCACCATCTTCGGCCAGGGGCTCAGCGGACGCGACCTCGTGATGATTCTCGGGGGCGGGTTCTTGCTCTACAAGAGCTCGCACGAGATCTTCGAGAAGGTCGAGGGAGGTGCGGATGCGCCTGGCGCCGACGGTGAGGCCGGCCGCACGGGAACGTTTGCGTCGGTGATCGCGCAGATCATGATCGTCGACATCGTGTTCTCCCTCGATTCGGTCATCACTGCGGTCGGGATCGCCGATCAGCTCTGGGTGATGGCTACGGCCATGATCATCGCGGTGGTGGTGATGATGCTCTTCGCCCAGCCGGTGGGTGACTTCGTCACCCGACACCCCTCGATGCAGATTCTGGCGTTGTCGTTCTTGCTTTTGATCGGGGTGCTTCTGGTGGCCGAGGGATTCGACCAGCACGTGAGCAAGGGGTACATCTACTTCGCGATGGCCTTTTCTCTCCTCGTCGAGCTGATCAACATGCGGCGCCGCAGCCGCTTGGAGGCTCCCCCCGGATGAGAGAGGCGGGTCGTCGCCGTCGCTGCGGGCAACGCGTTTAGCGGTACGGGCCTCGGGTCGCCGTGAGGGCCTCGAAGAAGGTGAGGAGCGTCTCGACGACCCCGTAGAGGGCTTCCGGATCGGGGGCGGGAGCGGGGCGGACCACCACGAGGTGCGCGCGGTCGACGTCGACCGCAAGCGCGCCTGCGCACAGGCGGATCCAGCCCGCGCGCGCCGCGGGGGAGAGCTCGGCCAGGTCTCCGCGGCGCAGCGTATCGGGTGCCGACCACGAGAGGTGATGACGCTCGGCCACCTGATGCGGCGGTTCGAGCTCGATGCGGGTGTGGGTAGGGTTATCGTCCTCGGCCCACTCGGTCAGCACCCGTACCTGATGACCCTCGATCCGCGCTTCGACCGCCATGCTCGTGGTTTGCAACGATGCGCCCATCCGTCGGGCCAGCGCTTCCCAGGCGGGTCGATCGGCCGCCATCGTCGCCGGTGGCACCACGCCGACGCGGGCGCCGCGAAGGGCGTCGGCCAGGGCTCCGACATGCGTCGCAAACCATCTCAATTGACGCGGCGACTGGCCGGCGTCGCGATGATGGACGACGAGGGTCGTATCGTCGATGTCGTAGAGACGCACGGGCAGCAGCAGCGGTGCCAACGGCCGGAGCAGCGACGCGACCTGAGCGTGTTCGCGCGCCGTGAGGTAGTGGTCGCGGTCCCAGCCCGTGTCCCCGAGGCTGACACCACCCCCGACCACGCGCCTCAGGCTCGATGCCGAGCCGCCGTCGAGGCGCATGCGAAGGGAAGGAAAGCGCAACGTGGCGGCGAGAAAAATACCGTCGGCGCCCCGATGTTCGCGCCGTATGGTCACGTGGGTGTCTTGGCGGCGGGTCTCGATCTCCCCCCGCTCCGGGTCGTAGTCGAAGTCAAGATCGCGCGCGATGTCCGACCAGATGCGTCGGATGCGTTCGGAGCCGATGACCAGAGGCGCCTGGCGACGACGACGCTTCGTCTCCGAGCCCGGGGGGAGAATCTCGATGGGGACCTGAAAGGTCAGGTGACGAACGAAGTCATGGCGGGCACGTACTTCGAAGAACCAGTCGAGACGCCAGCGACGCGACTGAAAACTCACGGGCAAACGTTTCGGAAGCTTCATCCAAAAGGGGACCGCGTCCGCCTCCGCGACGGCCGAGAGATCCAGGGAAATGGAGAACCGCAACACCTCCGCGACGAGGGCGCGGCCCCGGAGCGTGATCTGTTGTCTCCCCACGATGGCCAGCTCCGTCCGGCCGTAGCGGTTGAACGCTACGTTGTAGGGCGCGAGCTGCCCGCGAAGGGTGCCGCCGGGGACGACGAGGGCATCGTCGATTGCGACCTCGATGTGGGGCTCTTCGCGTCGAGGGCCCCGCGGGGAGGGAGAAAAGATGGTCTTGTCGGGTTGGAGGCGTCGCTGAGGGCGGGGCTGGACCACCATGGCGAAGCGCTCATGGCGGTCGGGCCACCACGGGATGTCGACGTGAACGGACACCTGGTAGCGGACGCGCGCCCAGAGGAGTCCGGCCCGCTCGTCGTACGTCGGGGGGAGCTCGGGGGGGAGCTGGAAGGTGCACGCCATCGTCGTGCGACCACGCGGCAGCGTGGTGGGTCCCGTGAGCGTCGCGGCCTGTCCCACCAGGGCGTGATGCTCTTCGCGGCGGTGCTCGCCCCGGCTCGAACCCACGGACTCCCACCCCTCCAGATGAACCGCCACGGCGTCGACGGCGACGGGCCGACGCGCATCGAGCAGCACCTCCGCCCGGACCTCATCGCCGGGGGTGACGAACGTCGGAAGCACGAGCCGAACCCGGGGGCGCGTCTTGATGAGCTTCACGCCTACCGACTAACATGCGACCCCGTCACGGAGCGGGGCGACGCGATCCATCTCTCCCGCGGGTTCGGGCTGGCCCGCCCGCTCCGGCTTGTCCCCGCAACCAAACGCTACGTTGGGCCCTTTCCCTCGACCACACAGGAAGCTTCAAGTGTCGTCTGAATTCTCGCTCGAAAAACACGGAATCCACGTCAAAAAAATCGTCCGCAACGCGGCTCCCGCCGGCCTCTACGAGGCGGCGCTCCAATTCGAGAAGGGTTCGGTCATCACCAGCACCGGGGCCCTCGTGGCCTATAGCGGCGAAAAAACCGGCCGCTCCCCGACCGACAAGCGAGTGGTCGACGACGACGAGACGAGAGACGACATCTGGTGGGGGCCGGTGAACATCAAGTGCGACGAGCACACGTTTCAGGTCAACCGCGAGCGGGCCATCGACTACCTCAACACGCGTGCGTCTCTGTACTGCGTCGATGGGTTCGCGGGTTGGGACCCCGATGTGCGCATCCGGGTGCGGGTGATCTGCGCGCGCGCCTACCACGCGCTGTTCATGCACAACATGCTGATTCGACCCTCGCCCGAGGAGCTCGAGAGCTTCGGGGAGCCCGACTACGTCATCTACAACGGGGGGTCCTTCCCGGCGAACCGCTACACGAGCGGCATGACATCGACGACGAGCGTCGACCTGTCGTTCAAGCACCGTGAGTTCGTCATCCTCGGCACGCAGTACGCCGGGGAGATGAAGAAAGGGGTGTTCACGGTGATGAATTACCTCATGCCGAAACGGGGGGTGCTGAGCATGCATTGCTCGGCCACCGAGGGCCCCGACGGTTCGACGTCGGTCCTCTTCGGGCTTTCGGGGACGGGAAAGACCACGCTGTCGGCCGACCCCAAGCGCAAGCTCATCGGCGACGATGAACACGGTTGGAGCGACAACGGCATCTTCAACATCGAGGGCGGTTGCTACGCCAAGATGATCGACCTGTCGCCGGAGGCCGAGCCAGACATCTACGGTGCGATCCGCTTCGGCTCCGTGCTCGAAAACGTCATCGTCGATCCGATTTCGCGGGAGGTCGACTTCGCCGACACCTCACTCACGAAGAACACCCGGGGCAGCTACCCCATCGAGTACATCGACAACGCGAAGATTCCGTGCGTCGGGGGCCATCCGAAGAACGTCATCTTTCTCACCTGCGACGCGTTTGGCGTGCTCCCACCCGTGAGCCGGCTCGACAAATTTCAGGCGATGTACCACTTCGTCAGCGGGTACACGGCCAAGGTCGCAGGGACCGAAATGGGGGTCACCGACCCCGAGGCCACGTTCTCGCCGTGTTTCGGCGGGCCCTTTCTCGTGTGGCATCCGACGAAGTACGCAGAGCTTCTGGCCGAAAAGATCGAGGCGCACGACGCGCGGGTCTGGCTCGTGAACACGGGCTGGTCCGGAGGCGCGTTCGGGACCGGCAAGCGCATGCGCCTCGGGCACACACGCGCCATCATCGACGCCATTCACGACGGTTCGTTGGCGGAGGTCGAAACGCAAACCGACCCCGTCTTCGGGTTCGAGGTGCCGCGCCGGTGCGCCGGGGTTCCGGACGAGGTGCTCATTCCCAAGAACACGTGGGCCGACCCGGCGGCCTACGACGCCATGGCCGGCAAGCTGGCGCGCGACTTCGCGGCCAACTTCGCGAAGTACGAGGCGGGGGCGTCCCCGGAGGTGAGGGCGGCCGGGCCTAAGGTCTAGCCGGCTTGGGAACCCCGTGGCGATGAACGCCCGCCAAGCATCTTCGGGTCGCCCCTTTCGCGTGCTCGGCCTCCAGCAGGTTGCCGTCGGGGGTCTCGACGCGGCTGTCCTCGCGCACTTGTGGCTCGACCTCCTCGGGCTTACCCGAGTGGGGGTCTACCGGAGTGAACGCGAAAACGTCGACGAAGTGATCGCGCGATGTGGGCAAGGGGCCAACGCGGTGGAGGTCGATCTCATGACCCCCCTCAACCCGGAGAAGAAACCTCGGGTCCACGAACCCGCCCTCAATCACCTCGGGCTGTGGGTCGACGACCTCGAAGCCGCGGTGGTGTGGTTGTCCGAGCGCGGGGTGCGCTTTACGCCGGGCGGGATCCGGCCCGGGGCGGCCGGCCACGACGTCTGCTTCATTCACCCCAAGGGGGACGACGGCGGCGATGCGCCCATCGGGGGAGCGGGCGTGCTCATCGAACTGGTGCAGGCTCCGGACGCCGTCCTCGAAGCCAACGCCGATACGGCACCCGATCTTTCGGTGTAGGCTCAGGCCACGATGGGTGGGGTCGACCAGCGACCAAAAAAGAGAGCGGCGAGGGGCGCCAAGCGAGCGCCATCGCAAGGCCGGTCGCGCGCGGATGACCGTGGGGGTGCTCACGGCGGCGGCGGCGGCGGCGCCACGTCACGGCCTCTGGGACCCGACGAACGTCGCGACCGCATCCTCGATGTCGCCATTCAACTCGCCGAAGATGGCGGCTTCGACAACGTGCGGCAGCGCGACGTCGCGCGTCTGTCGGGGGTCGCCCTGGGAACCCTGTACAAGAGTTTTCGGAGCAAAGAGGACATCCTCGCCGCCGCGCTCCATCGCGAGACCGAAACGCTGGAGCGGCGCCTCGACCGCAAGCCGGCCCGAGGCGACACCGCGGCTGAGCGGTTGCGGGCTTTGTTCGTGACGCTGACCCGATCCTTGTTGAAGAAACCGAGCTACGCGCGCGCTCTGCTGAAGGCGATGACGAGCGGCGAAGAGGTCGCGACCAAGGTCGTGGCGCACCAAGTGGCGGTCACGCGGATGGTCGTGGCGGCGCAGCGCGGATGCCCGCCGTCCGAGCTCGCGGACCAGGAGCCCCCGACCGTCGATGAGATCAACGTGGCGATCTACCTCCAGAACCTATGGTTTGCCGGTCTGGTCGGTTGGTCGGCCAAGCTCCACGGCCAGCAGCGTATCGTCGATCAGGTCAGTGACGCCGCTCGCCTCATCCTCGCGGGCCTCGAGGCCACCCGAGGCGGACCCGCCGACGCGGACGGGTGAACCCCGCTGACTTCGGAGCCACACGGTATTTCGGGAGCCGCGGTGATTCTGGAGCCACTTTGCGGACTTGAACCGCAGACCTGCGGTTTACGAAACCGCTGCTCTACCAACTGAGCTAAAGTGGCGAGGGGTGGCGTTTTAGCCGGAAGGTTGGATGCAACGCAACCCCGAAGGGGTGTGTCGCCCTCAGCGGTTCTGGGGGATCGGTGAGGGGAGGGGAGGTCCGCTCCCGGCGGCGTCGGCGGTTCCGTCGACGGCAAAGAGCACGAAGCTCGTCCGCTGGTCGGAGCGGAAGTTGTCGTCGCTGGCCACGATGAGATGGCGGCATCGGCCGGTGTCGTCGGTGATGACAGCCATCGCTTCGAAGTTGTCGAGTTCAGGCTTCGGGAAGAGCCGGTGACGGATGGTATCGAAGTCCAGGACGAGACGCTTGGCGATCGGGGCGTGACCGCTGAGCGTCTCCCGGCGGAGCACGTTGGGCGCCGACCCCACGTCGATGAGGTAGAGCCGGATCCGGTTCCGCATCTGGCCTCCGTCGTCCTGGTAGGTGCTCCGCTCGAGAGCGAGCAGATGCTCGTCGTCGATGGCCGCGAGTTCGGTGAGGCCAACCGACGACGACACCGGCGGCTGCCCGGTGCCGGTGACGGTCGGAGGGACGTCCGTTCGGTAGTGATGCGCACCCGCGAGCGTGAGGTCGACGCCGAAGCGAAGAATGCGGACGTCGGTTCCTCGTGGGGGCCGCGCCGCGGCGGGAGGACCATCCTGACGCAGCGCCTCTTCGAAGCCCACGAAGACGTAGCGCGTCGCGCGCGTGAGCGCCTCGGGCCCGCGGTTGGGCCGGACGCCCCGACCCGTCTCGGGCTTCGTCCAAGCGGGAAGAGGGACGTTCCGTACCGGGACGAAGCGGTGACGATCGCGGCGAAACGCATCGAGGCGCGGTCCGATGCGGCGGTCGCCCCTTTGGTCGCCCTCGGAGGCGACCAAAACGTCACCGACCGGGGAGAGGGCAAGGCCCTCGGGGTCGTAATGCTCCGGCGCCACGCCGGTTCCCGAGAGGTCGATCTCGAACCGGTGGCGTACGCGGATGTCGAAGGCGTCGCGGTCGAAGTCCAACTCGTAGGCCCGCGGGGGGCCGGTGCCGTCGTGACCATCGGAGAGCGCCAGTAGGGTCCTCGGAACGGGAAGAAATGCGAGGGCGCTGATCCCCCCGAAGGCCCTCCCCTCCGTCGCAGCGCGCGGTGGAAAGTCGACGTTGCCCAGAAACCGCAAGCGGAGGGGGCCCGCATCCCGACGACGGTCGGCGTCATGTAATCCGTCGGTGGGAAGGTCCGGGGTGGCCCCGTTTCTTCGTGCCGCGGCGCCTACCCGTGCGGCGGCGCTCTTCGCTTCGGGCGCCGTTCTGCCCTCCGGACCACCGTCCCGAGCCGTCGATGCGTTGCCACGAGACGCCTTGGTGCCGGGAGCGCAGGCGGCGACGAACACGCCGAAGAGGGTCACCCGAGCCAAGGCTCGGGCGCGGGCCGCACGGGTCCCGGGCATCATCCCGCGCCATGGTCATCGGTGATGAAACCACCGATGGCGGCGGCGCTCGCCGCCGGTTGGGTCCAGTGCATCATGTGCCCCGCTTCCGGGATCTCGATCCGGTCGACGTACCCGGGAAACGCAGCCAGCCGCTCGTCCTCGTCATCAGGGTGAAAACCGAGCGGACCGCCAGACACGGCCCGTACGGGGCAGCGCGTCTCGGCCGCGAACGCGCAGAAGGTGGCCACGTCGAAGCGCGTCGGCGAGGTTCGCCGGTGTCTCGGGTCGTAACACCATGACCAGGTCGCGGTGTCCGGGTCTCGCTGGGCCAGATGGGGAATGCGGGTGCGAAGCACTTCGACCGGCACGCGACGGTGGTGGAACTGAAGACGCGCCAACGCATCTTCTTCCCCGTCGAGCGTGATGCGCGTCGGTGCCATCGTGCTCTCTCCGTTGGCCGCGACGTCTTTCGCCTCCTGGTCGAGCCACCGCCGCATGCGGAGCACCCCCAGGGGAGGCGCCATCGCCGGCGGCCCTACGCCCTCCATGAGCACGAGGCGATGAACACGTTCCGGCCGCGTCCCGGCGTAGAGCGCCGCGACGGTCCCGCCCATCGAGTGGCCGACGACACTCAGACGCTGCCCGGGGGCGACGGTGTCCGCCACCAGCCGGTCGACGTCAGCGACGTAATCCGGAAAGTGGTAGGCCGACCGCAGCCCCACGCGGTCGCTGCGTCCAAAACCGCGCTGGTCCGGAGCGATGACGTGCACGCCGAAGGCGACCAGTTTCCGGGCGACGAGGTCCCACGTACCCCCGGCGTCCATGAAGCCGTGGAGCAGGAGCACGAGGTGGTCCGAAGGGGGCCCAAAGCGCTGCACCTCGAGGTTGATCCCGCCGTATCCGGACCGTCGTTCCCGTCGCTGCTCCATGCTGGACGAACTGGTTGTGGTTCGAGGCCCGGGCGATCCGTGCGGGTCGTCGTCCCCCCCGACGATGCGGGAGCCGACACCTTGCTACTTGGGGTCGGGGATCTCCCCGGTACCGACCTGGACGCCGGCCTCGGCGATCCACTGGAAGTTATCGATGAAGACGGTGGAGTCGAGGGCGGTGTCGCCGGTATCCCAGATCGCGTAGCGGATGGTGAACGTTTCGTTGGGCCCGATGGGGGCCGTGGTCTGCAACCATCCCGTCGCCCCGCTGCCGCTGAACGTGTCCCACGCGTTGAATCCCGTGCCGGCCATGAAGGCGGTCCCCTGGGGGCAGTACGGGTTGGGGGGTACCGGCCCGGTGTACTGCCCGATCGCGCTCGGGTCGCAGTGATCGAAGAGCGCGATGTTGATGCTCACGGGGTTGCTGAGAGAATCGAAGGAAATGTTGCCGTTGACCGAACCCATGGGGGGTGGCTGCACCAGCGCGATGAATTGGTCGTTGAACGTCGTGCACACGTACTCGGGGAACTCGAACGACATGAAGGCGAAGTCGAAGGAGTAGCCGGTGGCGTTGCTCGGGGCGCGGAGCTGAAGCTCCAACGCGACATCGTCGTTGATGTTGGTGCCCCCCGTGCAGCCCGGGACGTCCTGGGGAAAGTTCGGGGGCGCGGTTCCGGAGCCGCTGTGAGAGCAGCTCGTGTTCCCACATTCCTCGGGGTGGCTCAGCGGCCGCGCGTAACCGGAGGAGAGCACCACCATCGCGGCACCGTTCTGGGCCACGGCGTTGGTGCCGAATTGGGGCACGAGCCCCACCGCCAACCCCGGGTTGGCGAGAGGCGCCCCGTCGGCGCGTACGTAGTTGGCGCTGACGACGCCCCAGTCTTGACCGGAGCCCGCGACCTCGCACAAGTCGAGGGCCAGCGCGGCGCTCGCCGCGTTGGTGTCGTTGAAGGCGAGGCTGCTGTCGCACGTCGTCGGCGGCTCATCGATGTTGCCATCGCAGTTCTCGTCGGCCGGCTCTGGCGGCCCGCCGCCACTCCCCCCGGTGCCCATGCCGCCGCCCGTGCCGCCCCCGGGGTCGGTGATGACCTCGATGGCGTTCGGGTTGGTATTGGGGTCGCAGTCGTTGCAGTCGCCGTCGTTTTCGGAGAAGCCGTCGTTGTCGTCGTCGAGCTGAGGGTCAGTGATGCAGTTGCCGGGCGTGTTGCCGCCGCTGCCGACCACCGCCACGGTGATGGTCTCGGTCCCCCCTGAGCCCGGTCCGCCGGTGCTCGCCTCGCCCCCTGCGCCGTCACGGTCGTCGTCGTCGTCGTTGCCGATGATCGAGCTCTGATCCTCGACCGAACAGGCACCCGCGGCGGCCGCCACCGCCCACGGGGCCCCGACCGCCACCAACGTCCATTGCCACTTCTTCATCACGCGCCTCCCGTTGGCTCGGGCCCACCACGAAGCGCGGCCAGATGACGCCTCCGCTCCGAACGTCCCGAACTGTAGGACACAATACCACATCGGCCGGCGCTCGCGGGACCGGATGCGTCGTCGCGCGTCGGCCTGTGTTCACGCGGGACGTTCCAAGGGCCACGACTGCGCGGAGAGTAGCGGTCGCAGCCGGCGAAACTGCGCGCGGAGCGCACCCAGGCCCGCACGGTCTGCGGGCTCGTACCGCAGGCAGCTACGAAAGAACTGGGCGAGCGGATGAAGCGATGCGTGGCTCGCCATGCGATCCAGCGGCGTTGGAAGGCCATCGTGCGTGATGTGGGCGGAGATGAGCGCCACGTCGCTGTCGCCGTCGAACAGGGTGGTGCCCGTCAGGACCTCGTAGGCGAAGCAGCCCAGGGCGTAGACGTCGGCCGCCGCCGCCGTGCCGGGCGCGATCGCGCCGGGGGCGGTCTCCCAGATCTCCGGCGCGCCGTAGCACAGGGTCGCGCAGCCGGGACGAACGCGCCGACCGGCGAGACCGAAATCGACGAGCACGGGGACACCAGACCGTTCGCGCACGATCGTGTTCGAGGGCTTGACGTCGAGGTGGGCGATCCCAACGGCATGCATGGAGGCGAGGCCTGCCATGGTGCCGTCGACGATTTCGATGGCGGCCGGCATGGTGAGCGACCGGGCGTTGACGAGCCGCTCGACACTCGTCCCCGCGATGAGCTCCATCACCAGGATCGGCTTGGGCCGTGCCCCGGCGTCGAAGGTGACGAACTTCGCCACGTTGGGGTGCTCGGGAATGCTCAGCAGGGCGCCCGCTTCCTCACGAAAGAGCTTGAGGAATTCCGTTTCGCTGATCGTCCGGGCGGCGGTCGCGTTGAACTCGGGAACTTTGAGGGCGAAGAGTTCGGCCTCGGGGTCATGACGCTCCTCGGCGCGTTTGACGACGAATACCGTGCCGACGTTGCCCCCGCCGAGCTGACGGAGGATGTAAAACCCGCCCACGATGCGTCGGGAAGGCAACCAATCCGGGAGCTGTCCTCGCTTCTCCTGCACGAGCGGAATGGGCGCGAGCTCGCTCCGCTCGACCGGCAATCGGGTGAGCCGGGGCAAGGCATCGCGGACGAGGCGGGCGACGGGCGCCGGGAGGTTGGCCTCTGCGGTTCGGACCGCCGCTCGGACTTGGTCGCTCAGCGGGCCCGGCTCGTCGGCGTTGACCGCGGTCTCTACCGCATGCGCGAGCGCATGCCTTCGGGCGAGGACGCCGCGATGCCGCACGCGGTCGGAACAGCGACGCTCGGCGCCGATCACCAACTGCTGAAGCTGCGCCACGGCATCCTCCACCATGGCCAACGGTCCCGTCTCGGCGGCCCCTTCCGTGGGGACGAGGTCCCGTAGTGCCTCGGCCTCGGCCACCGCTTTGAGGCCTCGTGCCAGGCGGAGCGCCGTGACGCGGAACGCTTCCCCGCGGGCTGCGGCCTCACGCGGAAACGCCTCCAAGAAGGCGAGAAAAGCGGGCAAATGTGTGGTGTCGCCTTCCTCGCGCGCGCCCTGGCGTTTGGCTGGCGCCGCTTCGACGCGCACGAATTGGAGGTAATGCCGGAGCAGCTGCACGACGTCGGGCTGCATGCTCGCCTCGGCGACGACGCTCATGTGCGAGGGATCGGTCAGGTGATCGATGCAAAAGAGAAAGATGTCCACGGGCTCCGCGGCCCCGTCCCGGACGAGCGCATCGAACGTTCGGGCGACGGTGGCGATGATCGCGCGCGTGAGGCGGGTCGACGGTTGGTCGACGAGATGGGCGACAAAGACACGGATCGCCGTGGACCATCGAGCGCGCACCCGCATGCGGCGCTCGGTATCCTCTCCGAAGTCGGTGCTGCTCCCGTCGACCAGATGGAGGAGCGTGCGCAGCTGGCGCTGATGCAGGGTGGTGTGGCGGCGGAGCTCATCGCTCACCGTCGACCGCCGTTTTCGATCCAGCAACCACCGCGCCAAACGTGCGTCGAGGTCATCGACGTCGACGACGGCGCGCGCATCTCGGCCCGGGGGGCGGTTCAGGGTGAGGAGATCCGTCAGCTCTCGAGACTCGTGCAGGCCGCGGTCCAACTGGCGGAGCAGGGTCATCGCGCGCCGCCGGGCCGACGTCGCCTCGTCGTCTGCCTCGTCGTCGCCATATCGGACATCGAGGCGCTCCAGCTCTCCCACGAGCGTTCCTGCGATCCCGAGGGCGCGTTCGGCGCGCGCGTAGGCCTCCACCGTACTTTCGACGGCAAAGGCGTCGAGAGCGTCATCGACGGCCCGTTGGAGCGGGCTCGCATCGGCCCCGGCTTCGAGGTCCGCGAGGATGGCCGTCGCGAGGGCGTGGAGCCCGTCGTCGGGCTCCGGCGTCTGAAGGTTCTGGCGGAGGGCCTCCGCGCACGTCCTGGCCGCCCCGGGTGCGAACCCCGGGACCACGCGCCGCAATGCGACGAGGCTCTCCGCGATCGAGATGGGCGAGCAGCGGGCGATCGCCTCGGCGAGGGTCTCGGCTGCTTCCGGTTCAACTTCCGCGACCGGGACGAGACCCCAGACCATGGCCATGGCGATGCCCGGATCGCGACGGAGAAGCGGACCTTCCAGGAGGGCGAAGGCCTCGCGGAAAGCGTGTTCTCGATCGAGCGCGATGCGCGCGACGAGCGACGTCGCGCCTCTTCGCCACTCGGTAGGGGAGAGGTCGTCGCGCAGCATCGACCTCACCTCGTCCGCGAACGCTCTCGCCCCCCCCGCAAGCCAGCCCCGTGCAATGGCGACGTGCCGCCATACCAACGTCTCCCGGTCGGCCAGCAGCACGTTCCACGCCGACGACAAAACGGTGTCATCGCCCGGTCGGGCGGCGCTTCGCACCGACGGGTCGACGATGGCGCGAAACGCGCGGAGGGGGTGGGGGTCGCCGGCTTCGGCCCGTTTCGCCGCGGCGCGGGCGGCGCGTTCCAGAATTTGCGCGGCAAGGCGGCGGTCGGGCAGCGAGCCGGTGGCGTGGCCATCGATCCAGGTCCGCACGAGGTCGCGGCGCAGCGCGATGGCGAGGGCCAACCGGTCGATGGCCGCGTCCCCGCGCCCGTGAAGTCCCATCGACAGCGCCACCCGGGCGCGAATCCCCGCCCCACGGAGCGGCCGAGGCGAGCTCATCGCCATGCGTGAGGCGAGGCTCGCGAAGGTCTCCGCATCGCCCTCGTAGAGGTAACGTAGGACGCGTCGACCGAGGGTTCGACGTTCAACCGCGAGGGGCAGCGCCCCCGCCATTTGGTAGAGCGCGACCGAAACCACGGCCGGGGCGATGAAGTCGATGTCGTCGAGAAAACCGTCGGCGATGGCTTGCTCGACACTCCTTCCCAGCGCGCCCGGGTCGACGCCGGCCAGCGCGAGGGGGCCGCCCGCCTGGTCCCCCTGGCCGAGGGCCGTGATGGTCTGGCGGAAGATGCCCCGGCGGACCTCGCGGTCGGGTACGCGGGGGAGTTCGAGCAGGCGGGCGAGAAAGTGTTCGCTGGCGGCCATCGTGGCGGTGGAGGGAGCGACTTGGTAGCCCTCTCGCAATGAGCCTCGACGATACCACGGAGGTCCGACCGGGAAGACTGCGTCGCCCGCCTCTGGTCTCGCACGCGGTCGCGCTTGCGGTCACGTCCTTGCTCGCGGGAGCGTGTCGCGCGGATCCGAAGGACGCCGCGGCGCGGGCCGACGCCGGGTCTACGGGTACCGTCTCGAGTCGGACGAGCCCATCATCCCCGACGGTGGACCGACCGCGTCCGGCGGTGGTGGGCCGACGAGACGCTCCGCTCTCGCTCCCCGAGGTCGTCGGCGCGATCTCCCCCGCGGAGGCCGCGCGACGATTGCCATCCCACGAGACGGCGGCGGTGTACCTCATCGATCGCGGGGTCGCACCGCGGGTGCCGCTCCGGTACCCGGTCCCCGCGGAAAACACCCCGCAGCGGCTCACGGTCGAGGTGCAGACGGCGATGTCGGTCCGCGACGGAGATGCGACCGAGGAGGTGCCGGTTCCGGCGATCGCGGTCGCGGTCGACGTGGTCATGACGCCGGCCGTGCACGGCGGCGCGCGGATCGACGCCACGGTGGCGTCGGTCGCGATGTCTCGCCGCCAACCGGGGGACGCCGCGCCCGGGCAGGACCCTCCGGCGGCGCGAATCGCGGCGACGTTGAAAGGCGCGACCGCCACGATGGGGCTGTCGCCTCGTGGTGTGTTCACGCCCCCGCCTCCCGACCCGAGTCCGGCGGCGCGGGCGCAGCGACAGCTTCTGGCGTCGGTGTGGGCCGCGCTCGCCGATGGCTTCGTCATCGCCCCCGGCGCCTCCATCGGCGACGGTGCGCAGTGGGAAAGCCTGAGTCGTCGGCGCCGCGCCGGCGCGATGTTGCTCCGGCTCGAGCGCGTGCGGTGGCAGCGCGACAAAGGTCGCGAGGGCGGCCAAGCCAGGGTCGAAGTACGCGAAGTGGCCATTTCCGGGCCGGCCCGCGACATCGACGGCAAGGTGGTGACGCATCGAACGCAGTCTGGGATCGCCCTCGGAAAGCGGTTGGTGACCCAGGAGCTCGGGTTTTTTTGGCCGGTGGCGTCGACCGGCGAGCTCGCGACCGACCTCGTGTTCGACCTCACCGCCCCCGGCGCGCCAACGTCGGCGCGGCGCACGGCCATCCAGCTCACGGAGGTCGTGCGCTTAGGCCGCGGCGGGCTGGACGCGGCGGGGGTCGAGGGTCAAAGTCCGCGGCATGGACGCTGATCGTAAGGCCGCGATCCGCCGCGCATACAGCCGGTTTCTGCGCGACGACCGCATTCTGCTCTCGGGTCACTCGCACCAGGCATGGCCCGATTGCGCGCGTGACGCGCAGCTCGAACCGTTCGACGACGCGGCCGAGCTCGTCGACGACAAGTGGGGTCGGGTCTTCGAGCTGCAGGCCGAGGTGGGCCGTCGCATCAACGCGCGGATGGGTTTGGCCCCGCAAGACACCATCGCCTTCGGCGAGAGCTCCCACCAGCTCGTCTTCCGACTCCTGAGTGCGTTTCCGCTTCGCGAACGGCCGCGGATCGTCGCGAGCACAGGCGAATTCCACTCGCTCTGCCGTCAGCTCGCGCGGCTGCGTGAAGAAGGGATGAAGGTCGTCTGGGTCGATAAGGACCCGCGCGACACGCTCGCGGCGCGGATGATCGCGGCCGCCCGGCCCGGGACCACGATGGTGGCGCTCAGCGCGGTGCTCTTCGAAGACGCCTGGGTGGTCGACGGCCTCGCTGACGTCGTCCAGCATGCGGCCGACATCGGCGCGGTACCCCTGGTCGACGCCTACCATTCCTACAATTGTGTCCCTGTCGACTACGGGTCGGGCGTCGCCTCGGCCTTCGTGACCTCCGGAGGATACAAGTACGCGGGTTTCGGCAACGGCTTGTGTTGGTTGCGTATCCCCCGCGACTGCACCCTGCGCCCCGCCTACACCGGCTGGTTCGCCGACTTCGAGAGCCTCGCGGGCCCCCGTGACCTCGAGGCCCCCGTCCGCTACGGCCCGGGCGCGCAGCGCTTCGCGGGCGCAACCTTCGACGCGTCTGCGCTGTACCGCGCGAGGGCGGTACTCGATCATTGGGACCGTCTCGAGCTCGACCTCCCGGCGCTCGCGACGGAGTACCGACGGCAGACGTCGCGCATCATCGATCGGCTCGACGACGCCGGCTTCGGGGATCGCGTCGTTTCGCCGCGAACTCCCGAACGAAGGGGCGGATTCGTCACGGTCCGTTTCGGTGCCTCCGCCGGCGCGATGGTGGACGCCCTCCGGCGCCGCGGTGTCTATGTCGACGCACGAGGGCCGCTCCTTCGCCTCGGTCCCGCCCCCTACGTCACCGACGAGGAGATCGACCGTGGACTCAGGATGGTGGCGGAGGTCGCACGGGAGCTTCCGGGATGACACGTCAGCGGCTCCCGATCGTCGTGATCGGCGTCGGCTACGTCGGTCGCGCGCTCGCCGGGGACTTGGTCGAGGCCGACTACGAGGTCTGGGGGATTCGGCGTCAGATGGACATGCCCCCTGGGGTGCGACCGGTGGCCGTCGATGCCACCGACGGCGAGGCGTTGCGCGAGGCGCTCGCCCCGCTCGCCCGGCGCCCGGTGGACGTATGCTGTCTCACGGCCCCCGACCGGGGTGATGAGGCCGGTTACCGTCGCGCGTACCTCGACGTCGTCGCCGCCACCGGTCGGGCGCTGTCTTCGATCCGCCGCTTTCTCTTCGCGTCGAGCACCGCCGTATACGGGGATGCCGCGGGGGGCTGGGTGGACGAGGCGACGCCGGTCGCGCCGACGCGGTTTTCCGGCGAGATCCTCGTCGAAGCGGAAGCGAGCATCAGAAGCATCGCGGACGAGACGAGCGCCGTTCGCTACGGCGGGATCTACGGGCCCACCCGGGACCGTACGGTGCGCGCCGTGCGCCTTGGGCGGCGCATCGCAGCGGGTCCAGTGCGCCACGGCAACCGCATCCACCGCGATGATTGCGCCGGCGTCATGCGCCACCTCCTCGCGCGCGACACCGTCGAGGACGTCTACGCCGCGGTCGACGACGACCCCGCCCCCCTCGCGGAGGTCGAGCGATGGCTCTGCGAGGCCCTCGGACGGGACCCGAGCGGGCTCGTCGCGCCGGAAGATGGTCCTCGCGGTCGAGGCGGCGACAAGCGTGTGCGCAACCTACGCCTTCGACAGAGTGGCTATGTCTTTCGCTTCCCCAGTTACCGCGAGGGCTACGCGTCGCTCATCGCTGCGGCCGGGCTCCGGTAAACGGGGGATGCTTCGGGGCACAGGGGGCGCAGTCCCCTCCGGGCCAGCTCCGAGGCGGACGCCACGGGGGTGGTGAGATCCCAGTCCAGATACAACTTGTCGCCATCGTAACAGCCGAAGCTCGTCGAGAGGCACAGTAAGGGTTCACGGTCGATGGCGAAGCCCTCTCGAGCCACGTCGTGGCCGTAGACGGCGACGGTCAGCGAGGGATCGATGGCGCGCATGAAGGCGCGCGCGCGCGCCGACGTCGTGGTTCGCGCCCACAGCACGCCGGCGATGGTGTCGTGAATGACGTCGTCGCCGGGACCGGGGCACAGGGGCACCCGCTCGAGGTCGTCGGCGCTTTGAATGTCGGCCTTCGGGGCGCCGTGCAACAGCAGCAACCCGCAGCTGGGGGCGTAGGCGACCGGAGGCCAGCGGTTGAGCCAGGCCCGCAGACGCGCGGTGCGCTCGGGCCCCATCAGGACTTCGAGACGCTCGGCCTCGTCGGAGAAGAACTTGCTGACCACGGGTCCGCCGACGTGCGCGTGCTCGTGGTTGCCGAGCAGGTAGTGAACCCGGCCCGGGTACGCCTCGGCGAGCGCGTGGGCGCGCTCGAGGATACGCGCCGAGTCGGCTTCGAAGAAGGAGCCGAGGTAGTCGGGCCAGTCGCCGCGGTCGATTTCGGGTCCGTGAACGAGGTCGCCCGTCAGCACGAGGGTCGCGCCGTCAGGGTCGCTCGCCGCGGCCGTCCGAAACACCGCCTCCAGCCGGTCGAAGTCCTCGACGTGACCCTGGAGGTCGGTGCCGACGATGAGCCGACCCCGCGCGGGCAATTCGACGACCCTCGACACCGACGAAGACTACCGCACTCTGAGCCGTCGCGCTGGCATTCCCGCTGCCCTCTCGGCCCCAGCGTTCCCATCGGCTGGCCACGGTGACAGTGGCGTCGTGATCGCCCATGCTCACCCCGTGCCGCCCCTACCGACTCGTCTCGCCGCGCTCGCCCTCGGGTTGGGGGTGCAGGTCGGGGGCTGCGTCGACGCGGTCGATGGAGGGGATGCGGAACGTGGTGCATCGCTGGGCACGGGGTCGCCGGACGCCACCACCTCGTCTCTCGAGGAGGCCTTCGTGCTGCCCCCGGAGCGCCCCCACGACCCGAACCCCCTCGACCTTCCGCCCGCCCCGATGCCCGAGGGGCTCGACGTGGGCCGGCGAATCTTCACCGTGCCTCTCGAGATGCTCGAGACGCTAGCGCCGGGGCGCGTGCTCGAGCTCCGGGCCGCGTACTACCGGGGGCTTGGCGACGGCACGATGTTGGTTCGGGTCGGTCACGGGCCGACGTATCCCATCCACCCGGCGTACGTCGTGGTGCCGGAGCGCCGCGGTCGGTTGGGTCGGGGCACCCGTGTGATCGCGAGCTACCGCGGCCGACTGCACCACGGGGTGGTCTCCGGGCGTCGTGCGCGGCGCATCCTGGTGCAATTCACCGACCTCGGAACGTCGCTCGGACTGCAGCGACTCGACCCCGAGCGGGTGGGGAGCCTCGGCCCTGGCCTCCGTCCGGGCGGATTTGCGACGCGCACCACGCCCGAGGGGCTCGAGCATCTCACCCTAGTGTCGGCGGCCGTGCATCCCGATGGCGTGCGTCGATGGCTGACGGTGGGCCACCACGGAACCATCGATCTGGTGCCGGAGACGTCCTTAACATCGCTTCCCCGGGAGGGTCGCCCTCGCCTCCGACCTGGCGACCCGGTGCGGGTGGTCTGGCGCGGACGGATGGTCCCCGGAACCCTCCGCGCTTGGGACCGACTCGGGCTGTACACGGTGCAACGGACCCGAAGCGGCGCCCCCCTCGTCGTAGGCCCGGGCATGATCATGCCGGAGTAGCAGCGCGGCCCCGCAACTGGTGTATCTGGAGGCCATGGGCGTGCGGGAGACGTTGCGATGGGCCAAGGGGGAATGGGGGATCATCGCGAAGCGCGACGACATGTCGCCCCGTGAGATGGCGCGCTGGGTGGCGCAGTGGGTGCCTTTCGGGGCGCGGACAGCGGCCTACGGCACGGTGTCGCTCACCCTCGGACCGCTGACCTCCGAACGGGCCGCCAGCACCTGGGCGATGAAGGCGTGGTCCCGCGCGAGCCTCGATGCGCTCGACGTCGCAGCAAATCTCGAAGGCGCCGCCCACGTGCCGACGGGCGGGGTCCTCTACGCCTCGAATCATCAGAGTTTGCTCGACATCTTGGTCCTTGGGGCCTTGCTCCCGGGGGACCTGAAGTGGGCGGCCAAGCGCTCGCTGATGAGCATTCCCTTTCTCGGGTGGCATCTTCGCCTCGCCGGGCATGTGCCCGTGGACCGTCGCGCCGGTCGCCGGGCCGCGGCGGCCGTGATCGAGCGTTTCGAGGCCGTTTTGCGCGACGACAAGCCTCTGCTCGTCTTCCCCGAGGGAACGCGGAGTGAAGACGGAGCCGTCAAGCCGTTCAAGTCCGGTGGGTTTTACGCCGCGGTCCGGGCGGGTCGTCCGGTGGTGCCCGTAGCCCTCGACGGAACCCACCGGCTGATGGACAAGCACGCCGCGGATTCCGGCGATCGCAGGGAAGGGGGCCGTCGCGTCCTGGTCGCGATCGGCGCGCCGATCCATCCCGAGTCGGAGGGGAAGGAACGAGCGCGGGTCGAGCGACTCCGCGATGCGACGCAGGAGACGGTCGAGGCGATGCACCGCGAACTCAGGGCGCGCCTCGAAGGCCCCGGGAGGCGCGCACCAGGCGGGTTCGGCGGAGCTTGAGGCGACGCGCAGGTTGAGCGAGGGTCGCCGACCCGTCATGCCGAAGCTCCGCCCCAAAGTGCTCGTCCACGCCGCGACCGATTACCTCAAGGCACATCCCGAAGAGGTCGTGCGCGCCCTTCGTAGCGCGGTCGGACTCCGAGCGGGGATTCCTCTCGACGCGCTTCGGTATCTGATCGCCGAAGTCGCGACCGGCCCCAAGGCGCCGACCGACGTCGTGATCGAAGCCGTCCCGCCGGGCCTGCGCGCCGGACTGACGATCCGCGCGATGGGGACCACCATTCGCGTACGGGTGACGGTCTTCATCGAGGAGCTGGACCTCGGGGCGGACAAGGCGATGGTCACCGCGCGTATCGCCGATCTCGAGCTCGAAGTGCTCGAGGGCGAGGATTCGCCGGTTGCGGGTCTCATCAAGTCCGGTGCGCTGGACCTCTCGAAACCCGGTAACCTCGTCGCCTACATGCCGAAGCGGCCCGAATTGCTCATCGAAGCCGTCGACGACCGCATCACGGTCGACCTCATGAAGGTTCCGAAACTCCGGGACCATCCCCAAGTGCGACGGGCGCTCGACGTCGCCGTGCCGGTGGTCACCATCGCCGGGATCCAGACCAAGGACGACCACTTAGACGTGCAATTCCGAGCCACCCCCACGGGGATCAGAGCCTCCATCGCGGCGGTCCAGCAAGCCCGCCGCTGACCGCTTCGCGGCGCCCTTCGGTCGCCTGTTCGAGGGCGACGCGCGGGGCGTCTCGACGGGCGCGACACCGCAAGCGTTCAGGAACACCCCGTAGGCTTCCGTCTTCGCTATCATCGCTTGCGATGCAGGGGAGCGAAAGCCAGGCGGACGCCCTCTCGTTCGATACCCTGGCCGAGATCGCCGTGGGCAGCACGGCGCGGGTCGAGTTGGCTCGAATCTGCGCCCCTCACCCGCGGGCGGGGACCCTCGTCGCCGTCAAGCGGCTGCATCCCCACGTCGCCGACGACCCACGGTTTTTGGACATGTTTCGCGACGAAGTCTGGCTCACGGCTTCATTGCGCCACGCCCATGTCCTGGCCGTCGAGGGATGGGGCGAAGATGGGCAGGGGCCCTGGCTTGCGGTCGAGTTCGTGCGTGGCGTTTCGTTGCTGCGCTTGATGAAGACCGTCTTCGAGACGGGCGAGATGTTCACCGAGCGCATGGTGGTCTACCTCGCCCGCTGCGTGTGCGACGGCCTCGCCGCGGCGCACGCGCTCCGCAGCGCCGAAGGAGAGCCCCTCGGACTGGTTCATCGAGACATCACCCCCGGCAACATCCTCCTCGGCTTCGATGGCCAGGTGAAGGTGGCCGACTTCGGACTCGCCAAGGCCAAACAGCGCCTCACCCGCACCCTGACCGGCCGTCTCAAGGGTCGCCCCGAGTACATGTCCCCCGAGCAGGTTTCGGGTCTCCCCCTGGACGGCCGCAGCGACCTCTTTGCCTTCGGGGTGGTGCTGTTCGAACTGTTTGGGGGCCGCCGCCCGTGGTCGAAGTTCACGGGTCTGGATGTGATGCAGGCCATCTCCGGAATCGAGCCCGAGCACCTGGCGACGCTGCGTCCGCGTATCGATCCGGCGCTCGTCGAGGTCGTCGACCGTTGTCTTCATAAGGCGCCTGACGACCGCTGGCCGACGGCGGCGGCGCTGCGCGATCGACTCGATGCCTGGCTCGACGGCCATGGGTACCGCGCCGACAACGACCGCTCGTTGGCCCGCTTCGTACGCAGGAACGCGATGCGTCAGATGCGCTGGTTCGATCGTGCCGTGGCGGGGGAATTCGCCACCGAAGCCTCTGCGCTTCCCCACGAGCCCGAGCGAAGCGGGAGCCCCACCGATCGAAAGGTCGCGGCGGGGGGGTCGGAACCCCCCGTGCCGGCCGTCGACTGGGGCGAAGATGGACCCACGTTGGTCCAGCCTCCCGAGCCGCTGCCCGGCGCTCGGCGGGACCCCGAGACCCTCACCGTGACCCGGCCCGAGCGCCCGGCGTCTCGGCCGGCGCCGGCCGCCGTCGACGACTCGGAGGACGATGCGAACCGGACCCTCCGACGTCACCGGCCCGTGCCGTCCCGGGGGCCCGGCTCGGAGCCCAACGCCGCGCTTCCCTTGGGGGACGTCGGTGTTCGGATGGCCGAGATGTTCCGTGAGGCGCGGGACACCGATGATGACACCCTCGGCATCATCGCCCCCCCCGACCCGGAGGTCCCTCCCGTCCCGCGCGGGGACGTTGACCGAGACCCGGAGACGGTGACCACCCGCAAGGTGAAACGTCGCCGGGCCCAGCCGTCCCGTCGGTCCGCGCCCGCCTCGGCTCCCCCCCCGGTCCCCCCTCGGCCGCGTCGATCGCGACCCCGACCCCCGCTTCCCGTGGCATCGCGGGACGCGACGTCTCGCCCGCCGCCCTCATCGCCTCGGGCGGGGGTGTCGGCCCCCGCATCCGAGGTCTTCGACATCGCGGCGGAAGCGAAACGGCTCGGGGAGGCCGCCCGTGATGCGGCGGCGGCGGCGCAACTCGCGTCGACGCTGGCGGAGCAGCGCGCCGAAGCCGCGCGGATCGCCGCGGTCGCAGCTCACCTCGCCGCCACCGGGCAACACCAGGCGGCCATCGTCACCCTTCAGGATGCCGCGCGGGTCGAGGCGTCTCTCGAGCTGCCCCCCTCGTCGCCCGCCCCGTCGGCGCCGCCCATGGTCCCGATGACGCCCCGGTCCTCGCATCGGTCCCTGCCGAACCTCGCCCCCGGTTCGGGCATTCACGAGGCGCGCCTCCATCGTCGCGTGCCCGCCGTGGAGACCGCCCCCGCGCTCCGGTCGGTGGTCGCGCTCGCGGTCCAGCGTCCGGCCGTCGCGTGGGTCGTCGGTGCGCTCGCCCTCACGTTCATGCTCGCCCTGTGCCTATGGCTGTTTTGGTCGTGAGCCTGGTCGCCGCGCGAGGGCTTGCCACCTCGCTTGCACCGGTCCCGGGGTGGGGCTAGCTCGTCCCCGTGAGCGCGACATCGCCTTCGAGCCCACGGCTTCGGTTCGCGCCGTCTCCGACGGGAACCCTCCACATCGGGGGGGTTCGAACCGCCCTGTTCAACTGGCTCTGGGCCCGCCGGCAGGGCGGGACGTTCGTGCTCCGCATCGAGGATACGGACCGGGCACGAAGTACGCCCGAGAACACCTCTGTCATTCTCCGCGATCTGCGCTGGCTCGGGCTCACCTGGGACGAAGGGCCCGAGGTGGGCGGGGCGTTTGGTCCTTACTTCCAAACCGAGCGCGGCGAGCATTACGAACGGGCCGTGGCGCAGCTGATCGCGTCGGGGCGCGCTTATCGATGCTATGCGACGAAGGAAGAACTCGACGCGGCGCGGGCGGCGCTGAAGGCCACGGACCCAAAGGCTCAGTTCAAGTACCCCGGGTGGTGGCGAGACAAGAGTCCGTCCGATTGGCCGTCCGACCGCCCCTTCGTCGTTCGGCTCCGGGTCCCCGACGAAGGCGACGTAACGTACGAAGACCTCGTCTTCGGCCCCCAACGCTTCCCGACGTCGGCCATGCAAGACTTCGTGATCATGCGGTCGTCGGGGGTACCCCTCTACAACCTCGGATGCGTGGTCGACGACCACACGATGGGGATCACGTTGGTCGCACGTGGCCGCGACCACATGATCAACACGCCGCTCCAGGTGCTGATCTACCGGGCGCTCGGGTGGCCCGTACCCCAGTTCGCCCATCTCCCGATGATGCTCGGCAAGAAGAACGAAAAGCTCAGCAAGCGCCACGGGGCGGTGAGCGTCGACGAATACCGACGGGCGGGGTTCAAGCCCGACGCGCTGCTCAACTACCTGGCGCGTTTCGGCTGGTCGTACGGTGATCGGGAGGTGTTTTCACGCGACGAGCTGGTGGGCGCCTTCGACTGGGCCCGGTGCAACCGAGCCGACGGTCGTTTCGACCCGGCCAAGCTGCTCGCCATCAACTTCGAGCACCTCAAGTCGAACGAACTGACCGACGCCGAGACGTACCTCGACCAGTGGACCCCATACGTGCGAGACGCTTACGGAGACGACGCGGGGACGCGCCGCGACCAGCTCGCGGAGGCGATGCCGTTGGTCCGACCCCGAGCCAAGACCTACGTCGATGCCGCGGAGCGGGTAGATTGGCTGCTCGCGGACCACGTCGTCTTCGACGAGAGCGCGAAGCGGAAGTTCCTCACCCCGGAGCGGGTGGCGCATCTGCCGGCCCTCCGCGCGCTGGTCGCGACGCACGTCCCGTTCGAAGCCGGTTCTCTCGAAGAAGCGGTCAAGGCCTGGGCCGGCCAGGAAGACATCAAGTTGAGCGCCATCGCGCAGCCGGCCCGCGTCGCCCTGACGGGAAAGTCGGCATCTCCCGGACTCTTCGACGTGATACAGCAGCTCGGTCGCGATGAGACCGTCGCGCGGCTCGACGCGGCCCACGCCCTCGCCCATGGCGACGGCGGCGGGTGAGCGGCCGTGACGACGACGATGCTGCTGAACGCGGCGGCTGTGGCGGCCGGGCCGCGCGACAATCTGGCCCTCTTCGATGGGGTGGGCGGTGCGTTGGCCAAGATGGCTCTGCCCCTGGTCGCGTACGTCGCCGCGGTCCCGGTCTTCTGGCTTCTCTTTCGCCGCACCTGGCGCCAAATCGACGACGAAGCGCTTGCCTACCGTCAGTCGCTCCGTGAGCGCGACGCGCACGACTTCCGCCCTCCTCTGGTGCTCGCCATCGTCGCGGTGGTCCTGACGATGCAGGAGTACTACGGCGGGTATGAATTTTACCATGCGTACGTGCGCCCGTGGCTAGCGCGAACTGCGGCCGCCGCGTGGACGAGCGGGGATCCCGACGGCATCGTTCACGCGAGTCGCATCGACCTTCGTTTCTACGGTGAGCTCTATCAATACGCGTGGTGGGCCGGCACCCGGATCGCCGGCTACACGGTCGTTCCTGTCGCCCTCTACAAGTTGGTCTATCGCCGCGACCCCCTGGCCGACGTGATGGCGCTGCGGACGAGAGAGCTCGGACAGCACGTCCGGATCTACGGCCTGTTGCTGATCATCATCATCCCGACCGTGTTCGTCGTCGCCCAGTCGCCCGACTTCGCGAACTACTACCCGTTCTACAAGCGCTGTTCGCGGTCCTGGTTCGATTTCTTGGTGTGGGAAGCGCTCTATCTGGGGCAGTTTTTCGCGCTCGAGGTGTTCTTCCGAGGGTTCATGCTCGTGCCGCTCAAGAGAACCCTCGGCACCGCCGCGGTGTTCGCGATGTGTGTCCCGTACGTGATGATTCACTTCGGAAAACCGTACCTCGAAGCTTCGTCGGCGTTCCTGGCCGGCGTCGCGTTGGGCACGCTCGCGATGAAGACCCGGAGCATTTACGGAGGCTTTCTCATCCACGCCACCGTCGCCCTGCTCATGGATGGGCTCGCCCTGCACTACGGCGACGGGTTCCCCGTCCGGTTTTGGCCCCGGTGACGAGGGTCGGGCGGGATGAAAGTGGCACCGCCGACGGTTGTGTCCCTACAATGGCACCATGCCCCGGCGAAGTGAGCTCGTGAACCGCGCCCGACGAAAGGGGCCTCCTCGGCGGAGCCTCACGACTTTGTCGATGAGTGTGGTCGCGGGGGCCCTTTGTTCGGTGTCGACGCCCGCGACCGCGGACATCTACACGTGGACCGACGACGCGGGGGTCGTACACTTCAGCAACGCTGGTCGACCTCGCGGCAAGCTCTTTGCCAAACGCGTGACCCGAAAAAAGGCGCGTCGCCGACCCGGCGTGACCCCCCGGCCGCCATCCGACCGTTCGCTCGAACGGTTCACCCGGTACGACCAACACATCCGTGAGGCCGCGACCCTGTACCAAATTCCGGAGGCCCTCATTCGGGCCGTGGTCAAAGTCGAGAGCGATTACGACCCTCGCGCCGTATCGACGGCGGGGGCCGAGGGGCTGATGCAGCTGATGCCAGAGACGGGGCTGCGGATGAACGTTCGCAATCCGTTCGACGCGCGCCTCAACATTTTCGCCGGCACCCGGTACCTCCGCATCCTCGCCAATCACTTCAACGGCGACCTTCAACTGACCATCGCCGGCTACAACGCCGGGGAAGGCGCCGTGATGAAATACGGCGGGATCCCACCGTACGAGGAGACCCAGAACTACGTCGTGAAGGTGCTCATGTACTACCAGCGCTACCGGACCCTCGCCGACGTCACGCTGGCGTCGATGTAGTTGGCGTCGATGTAGTTGGCGTCGATGTAGTTGCATCGATGCAGTTGGCGTCGATGCAGCCCTTAACTACGGCGGCGGCCTCGATGTCGATGTCGTCGGAGCATCGGAGGCCGCGACCGGGAGGTATCGGGCGCGCGCCGCGTTCAGTTCTGCCGCGACCCGAGCCCGAAGCGAGGCAGGCGCCACGACCTCGGCGTGGGCACCCAAGCTCAGGACCCAGGGCACGACTTCGTCGAGGTTGCCGAGTCGCAACTCGAGCCGCGCCCCCCCGTCCGGAAGCGCCGTGGTCTGCTGGCTCGGGTGCAGTCGTCGCGAGAGCAGCGAGGAGGCGACGGTTTCGTCGAGGTCGACGACGACCGCATGAGGACATGCGTCGTTGCGCCAGAGGCCGAAGTGACCCTGGACGTAGTCCTCGACGCGAAAGTCCTCGGGGATCCGAAACCGCTCGCTCGTGACGCAGTGGAGGGCTCGGAGGTGCTCCAGGCTGCGCGCGCCCACGGCGCCGTCCCGTGCATCCCCGACCAAACAGTGCAGGGCGTCCTTATAGAAGACCAGGGCGTACGGCCAGAGCCGTCGGCGAGCCCAAGTTCCATCGGGCTCCAGACAGCTGCAGTCGAGCGGATGAAGCTCCGCCACGGCGTGAAAAACGGTGTCGAGGTCTTCCGCCCGTCCGGCGTAGGACGCGGGGGCGAAGGGGAGGAATCGAAAGCGCTGCTCGAGCGATGCATCCTCGTGCACCCCTGCGTTCGGGCCCCGTCCGGGGCGACGCGCGACCCCGAGCAGCGACTGGGTCGCGAGGTCGATCTCTTCGTACAGCGCCGAGCCTCGGAGCGGTTCGAACAGGTCTCGGGCGGCGATGAGCGCGTAGGCCTGGGTGCGCCGGAGGGCTACGCGTCGCGGAAGGTCCGCGGCGGTGATCCGCCAGCGCTTCTGTCCCGATGGCCGCTCGGTCTCCGATTCGAGTTCGGCGGGGAAGGCCCGAAGGTAGCGACGGGCCGACCGCGGCGTGACGTCCAGGTGCACGGCGATCTCGTGAAGGGTCAGGCCGCGCGGATGAGAGGTCAGCAGTCGGCGGAGCTCCGCCATCCGCCGGTGCTGCGTAAACGTACCGGCCGGTCGGCCCGGACGGCGGGACGAAGGGTCGTTGGCGCTCACGGTGCCTCGACGGGGTACCTCGGTCGACCACGCGGCGCCAGTACCGCGGTGGTGGTGATGGACGTCGTCGTCGTCGTCGTGGTGGCGGTCACGCGCGGGACACGGTGTGGTAGCCCCTGGGCATGGCAGTCGTGGCGTGGCTATTTCCCGGGCAGGGGGCGCAGGCGGTGGGGATGGGCGCGGACGTGCAGCGAGCCTCGCCGGCGGCGCGCGCGGTATACGAGGCGGCAGACCGACGCCTCGGACGAGCGCTGTCGACCCTGTGCTTCGAAGGTCCCTCCGAAACGCTCACCGCGACCGAAAACACGCAGCCCGCGATCGTGACCACCAGCATGGCCATCCTGGCGGCGATGCGCGAACGTTTGGGCGATGCCCTCCCCGAACCCGTCTGCGCCGCGGGCCACTCGCTCGGCGAATATAGCGCCCTGTGCGCCGCCGGAGCGCTTTCTCCCGAAGACGCTGCGGACGTCTGTCGCGTCCGCGGCGCGGCGATGCAGGCAGCGGCGCCGGCCGACGGTGGCGCCATGGCGGCGGTCATGGGGCCGACAGGGCCCGAGGTGACGCGCCTCTGCGAAGGGTTGACCTCGCCGGACGCCGTGGTCGCCGCCGCCAACTACAACGCGCCCACACAGACCGTGATCGCCGGACACGTCGCGGCGGTGGCGCGCGCGGGAGACGCGGCGAAGGCCGAAGGCGCGCGGGTGATTCCGCTCCGCGTGAGCGCGCCGTTTCACTGTGCGTTGATGACGCCCGCTCGGGAGCCGCTGCGGCATGCCCTAGCGTCGACGAAGCTGACGGCGCCACGGTTCGAGGTGTTCGCCAACGTGGACGCGCAGGCGCGATCGGAACCCGATGCCGTCGTCCAGGCGCTCGTCGACCAAGTCGACCAGCCCGTGCAATGGGTGGCGACCGTGAGGGCGATGCAGGCGATGGGGGTGACCCATGCCCTCGAAGTGGGACCCGGCCGCGTTCTCGCGGGGTTGGTGAAACGCATCGTGGGGCGAGACCTGCCCGTGCTCAGCGTCAACCGCCTGGAAACGATCGACGAAGTGCCCGCGTTCCTCGAAGGAGAAAAAGCCCGTGTTTGATCTCAAAGACAAGGTCGCCGTCGTCACCGGAGGGTCGCGCGGCATCGGCCGTACCATTTGCATGTCCTTGGCCCAGCTCGGGGCGCGGGTCGTCGTTGGCTACGGTACGGGCGAAGCGGCCGCCCAAGACGTCGTCGACACCATTGGCGCGGCGGGCGGGGAAGCCGAGCGACTCGGGTTCGACGTCGCGGACATGACGGCGACCGAGCGGGCCGTCGCCGAGGTGGCCGAGCGACACGGTCGCCTCGACATCATGGTCGCCAACGCCGGGATCGCGATCGATGGGCTGTTGCTACGGGTCAAGGAACCCGACCTAGACCGTCTGCTCGCCGTGAACCTCAAAGGGGCGATCGCCAGCGCCAAGGGTGCGCTCAAGCCCATGATGCGGAAACGCCGCGGGCGGGTCATTTTCGTCTCTTCGGTCGTGGGCGAAATGGGCAACGTCGGTCAGGTCGGCTACGCGGCCACCAAGGCCGGGCTCCTCGGGGTCATGAAGAGCCTGGCCCGCGAATACGCGGGCCGAAACATCACCGTCAACGCCGTCACCCCCGGATTCATCGCCACCGACATGACGGCCGGGCTGTCCGACGAGGTCAAGGCCAACCTCGAGCGCGCGGTGCCCCTGGGTCGCATCGGACGCCCGGAGGACGTCGCCGCCGCGGTCGCCTTTCTGTGTAGCGACGAGGCCGGCTACGTCACCGGGGAAACGCTTCGCGTCAACGGGGGCATGTACGTGTGACCGCCGACCGTGCGCGCACATTGCATCGACCGACCCGAACGTCGGGTCGTCGGGTCACGGTCAATTCTGGTGCCCCTGCACGTGACTCTGCGGTATAGCCCCCGTGCCTCGACGCTGAGGCGCGCGATGGGGCTGATCCCGGGGCGGTTTCGGCGGGCGGGTGACAAGGAGAGAAGAGCATGGCCGAAGGGCGCGACATCACCGCGGAAGTCAAGCGGATCATCACCGAGCAGCTCGACGTCGACGAGGCGGACATCAAGACGGAATCCACCTTCATCGACGATCTCGGAGCGGACTCCCTCGGCCTCGTCGAGCTCGTCCTCGCCTTCGAGGAAGCCTTCGAGATCGACATCCCGGATGAGGATACCGAGAAGATCCGGACCGTCCGCGACGCGATCGAGTACATCGAGAAGAACGCGGGGAAGTGACGCCGCACGCGTGAGGCGCGTCGGGGGCGGCGGTCCTTTGCGCCGCCGCTGGCGACTGCCCGAACCCCCGCCGGTCGTCAGAACCCCCGACACCATTCGCGTTTTGCGGCCGGCTCGGGTGATTCCTGCGCCGAGACGCGACCGTCACGGTCTCTCTCCGTTCTTCGCTCCTTTTCTTCTGGGAGTAGATTCACCGATCTCATCGGGTGGCGTTGGGTGTAAGGCACGAAGCCATGGAGCGCGTCGTCATCACGGGCATCGGCCTGATCACCCCCTGCGGTCTCACCACGGACGAGACGTGGCGGTCGCTCCTCGATGGAGCGAGCGGGATTCGGCGGGTCACCCAATTCGACCCCGACGGCTTTCCGGTGGCCATCGCGGGTGAGGTTCCGGGCTTCGACCCCGACGCCCACCTCACTCGGGTCAAACGGAAGGAAACCGCACGTTTCTCGCAGCTGTCGATCGTGGCGTCGCGGGCGGCGGTCGCCGACGCTGGCCTCGAGCTGGACGACGAGACGCGCCAACGCTGCGGCACGGTCATCGGGGTCGGGCTCGGGGGCTTGGAAGAGATCGACAAGTACAGCCAGGTCTTGCGCGAACGCGGAGCGCGCAAGGTGAGTCCGTACTTCATTCCTCAGGTCATCGCGAACCTCGCCGCCGGGCAGGTGGCCATCGATCAAGGCTTGCAGGGTCCGAGCTACTGTACGACGAGCGCGTGCGCTTCGAGCGCTCACGCCATCGGCGACGCCGCGGATCAGATTCGCCTCGGCCGCACGGACGTGATGCTCGCCGGCGGGGCAGAGTCGACGATCACCAAACTCGGTCTCGCGGGCTTCGCCACGATGTTCGCGCTCTCGCGCAGGAACGATGCCCCGGAGGCCGCGAGCCGACCTTGGGACGAGGGACGCGATGGCTTCGTGATGGGGGAGGGGGCGGCCACGTTGGTGCTGGAGTCGTTGTCTCGGGCCCGGGGCCGGGGCGCGCGCATCTATGCGGAGGTCGCAGGGTATGGCGCGAGTTGTGATGCGTTCCACATCACGAAACCCGACCCCGAGGGGACGGGCGCGCGCCGGGCGATGGAGATGGCTTTGCGTGATGCGGCAGTGGCGACCGACGCGGTGGGCTACGTCAATGCCCACGCCACCTCGACCCCCGCGGGCGACACTCAGGAAGCGAAGGCCATCGAAGCGCTCTTCGGCGACCACGCGACGCGGTCTGGGGGGCTCTGGGTCAGTTCGACCAAAGGGGCGACGGGGCACCTACTGGGGGGCGCCGGCGCGTTGGAAGCCGCGGTGTCGGCGCTCGTCGTCGCGCGCGGCGCCGTTCCCCCGACGTTGAATCTCCATGCCCTCGATCCAGAGGTGCGTCTCGATTGCGTACCGCTCGAGGCGAGGGAACGCGCCGTCGACCACGCCCTCAGCAACTCGTTCGGCTTTGGCGGGACCAACGCCGCACTCGTTCTCTCTCGCGTTTGACGACGACGCTCGTGCCGACGAGCCTTTGGTTTCAGCCCGATGCAAGACGCCGCCGACGACGCCGCACCTCCCGACGACGCCCCCCTGATGGCGGCGGCCCTCGCCCAGGCCCGGCGAGGCCGTCCGTCGCCCGAGCCGCCCGAGGGATTCATCCTCGCGCGCGCCGACGGCACCTTGATCGCCGAGGGGTTTCGCGCGGACGCCGAGGGGACGTCCGTGGTGCTGGACGCCCTGGCGGCGCTGGGCGCTGCCGCCCAAGGAACCACGCTCTACGCGACCCTCGAGCCGAACAACGCCGAAGAAGCGGGGGTCGTGGACGGCATTCTCGCGGCCGGGGTGAAGCGCGTCGTCATCGGGAGCTTGTATCCAGAGTCGACGGGTCGGGGCGGCGGGGCGGATCGCCTCCGCGATGCGGGGCTCGTCGTGGATATGAGCATGCCCTTCGGGGCCGAGGCCAGGACGCTCATCGCCCCCTGGGTGAAGCATGCGACCACCGGACTGCCCCACGTGGCGCTCAAATTGGCGCTCTCGCTCGACGGCCGGATTGCCAGTCGAAGCGGCGCGAGCAAGTGGGTGACCGGCACCGAGGCGCGCGTGAAGGTCCAGCAGCTTCGCTCGATGCACGACGGGGTCGCGGTTGGGATCGGTACCGCCCTCAGCGACGACCCCCGGTTGACGGTGCGGGACGCGGCGCTGCTGCCCGAAGACGGCCAGCCTCCCGTCCGTATCATCTTCGACACAAAACTCCGCCTTCCGCGGTCGGCTCACGTCGTCGACACCGCCTCAGACGTCCCCACTTGGGTTTTTGGCGGTGAAGGCGCCCCGGACGAAGCGGAGGCGGCGCTCGTCGATGCAGGGTGCCGGGTGCATCGTGTCCCCCTCACGGCGGAAGGAAGGGTGGACCTCGTCTCGGCGTTCACCATCCTCGCGGCGGACGGGATCGTGAGCGTCCTCGTTGAGGGGGGCGCCGAACTCGCAGGGACGCTCCTCGCGGGTCAACTCGCCGACGAGCTTCATGCTTTTTTGGCGCCCATCCTGCTCGGCCCTCGGGGTCGGCCCGGTGCGGTCGATTGGGCCGGGCCCGAGACCCCGACGGACGCGCCCCGCGTGGTGGAGCCGACCTGGGAGGTGTGCGGCCACGACGCCTACGTTCACGGGCGCCTCGCCTATCCAGAGCCCGAAGACTGAAGGGTGACGTAGAAATCGCCGCCGTTTCTACCGCGGCAGGGGCCCCGTCCCCAGTGGCCTCGTCCTCAATGGACCTCTGCTATGGCGCGGCCCATCTCCGTCCGCGGCCGTCATTCACGGGCGGTGTCCGGGTCACGACGCTCCTTCTGTAGCTTCAGCATCTTTCGGTGAATGATCCGCCGCTTTACCGCGCCCACATGGTCGATGATCAGCTTGCCGTCGAGGTGGTCGTTCTCGTGCTGAATGGCAACCGCGAGCAGGCCCTCGCTCGTGAGCTCGAAGGGGGTTCCGAACTGGTCTTTCGCCTTTACCGTGACCTCGGCCGCCCGCTGCACCTCTTCGCTGACGTCGGGGAAGGAGAGGCACCCTTCACGCCATGATTGCTTGCCCTGCAGGCCGTCGAGTTGAGGATTGATGAACACCCGCAGCGCACTGGGGGTGTCCTCGTCGGCGAGGTCGATGACGAAGATGCGCTTCCCAATGCCGAGCTGTGGCGCGGCGAGGCCGATCCCCGGCGCCGCGTACATCGTCTCGGCCATGTCGTCTACGAGACGCCTCAAGTCATCATCGAAGACCTCGACGTCTTGTGCCGCCTCCCTCAGCCGCGGGTCCGGATACATCAAGATGGGTCGCACCGCCATGAGACTACATGGTGGTCGAAGCGGGGCCCCTGTCAAGGCGCGACGGAGCCTACGCCCTGGGCCCCTACGCACCGGGCCTGGGCCCCTACGCACGGGGCCCCTACGAACGGGGCCCCTTCGCACTGGGCCCTCACGAGCTGGGCCCCTACGAACTGGGGTGACGCCGAAAGAGGGCCGGGTCGAGGACCAGGCCTCGCGAGGCGAGATCCTCGACGATGTGGGGCACGGTCCCGGAGGCGTTGAACGTGCCTTCGACCGAGCCGCCGGCCGCCGTCCCGTGAAAGGAGAACGTGAAGATGTCGCGGGCGGTCACGCCCTGGGCCGCAGTCCGGAACTCGACCAACCGTACAACTCGGGTCCGACCGTCGCGAACGCGCGTCACCTCGAGGCCGAGGTCGAACGACGCCGCGAGCCATTCGCGACAGGTCGCCAGCGCCAACCCCCCTCGTGTCATTGAGATCTCGGCCGCGAGTCGGGCGAGCGCCTGACGCAGGGTGGCGCAGGGGGTGCCCATGATGACGCCCGCTTGGCCGCGACCCATCCGGTCGAGAAGCGTCGTGAGAACGGGGCCCTCCGCGGCCGGGGCCACGAGATGCTCCGGCGCGAGCTTCGCCGCAGCGTTCACGACGCCCGCACGCGCTTCGGTCGTTCCGTCGAGCCGCATCCCGGCGACCCCATCGGGGCAAGGCGTGCCGTCGGGGACGAGCCATAGCGTTCGACCTGGCGCCCCGGTCGCGGCCGCCAGGGCTTCGATCACCTCGTCCGCGCCCGCGGCGGGGCTTCCGGAGACCAGGATGTTGGCTCGAGCGAAGCACGCGTATTCCGCGAGGGCGGCCATGCCGCGGGACAGGGCGCCATCCCGCACCAATCGCTCCAGCGTGGCGATCGGGTGTCGACGCGAGGTGAGCGTGAGCAGATGGCCCCGAAGGGACAAGGGGGGGCGTGCGCATTCCACGCGGCGGCCCGCGTCGAGGGCGAAGCTCACGAAGCCGCCTTCGTCCGGGAGCTCGGTCCCCGCTCGGTGGGCCAGGCGGAGCAGCGTTCGTGCGATCCCGGCGTCGTCCGCGAATCCCGGAACCTCGGGGGGCAACAAGCGACCGCGACGAAAAGCGCGGAAGCCACTCGGATCGACTTCGATGCGGTTGACCTGTTCGTCGTCGATGACCGCGGTCAGCGGTCCGAGGGCCAACAGCTCGTCCTCGATGGCGCCCGCGACCTCGGTCGCGTCCGTCCCTGGCGCGAGCTTGGCCTCGCGCGTGGCGGCCTCGATCTTCTCGGCGACTTCTTCGCGGGTGGCATCGTCGACCCGGGGGACGGCGAGCCGCTCTTCCCCGATGTCGGCGACGAGGGCGACCACGAGCGCATCGTGCTGGTCTTGCCGACGTTGGAGGGCCTGGTCGATCGCCTCCGCCGCCCGGCTCGGCGCCGTTGGCTGTGCCGTGGCCGAAAAAGAGGAGACCGGACTCGAGCCCCGTGGGCTCGGCACTTCCGAGGTGAGCGGAGGAGGCTCCGCGCTGCGCGGAACGGATACGCCCTTGCCCGCCGGGTGGGTCACCGACGCGATGGCGTGTGCCCCACTGCTGGCCCGGAGCCCCGAAGGCACCGGGGGCGGGGCAGGGACCGCGAGGGAGGGTGAGGATTCATCGGGATCGTGTTCGATGGGAAAGTGACTCACGACCCCGTGATGAGGGCCCACCGATTCGTTCGAAGAGACCGCGTCCGATGGCCGCAGCATGACCCGATCGGACGACGACGACGACGACGACGCACCGGCCGCAGGGCCGGCGGCGGGGCTGACGCCGTCGGACCCGAGCCCAGGGCCCACGGAAGCTCTGCCCCCTTCACGACCGTTTTCGTCCGATGCGGAGGCGGATGATGACGCATCTTCGCCTTCGATGCGGATGACGAAGTCGCCGATGTAGATGCGGTCGCCCTCGCGCACGAGGGTCGCATGGGTGATGCGCCGGTGGTTGACGTACGTCCCGTTCGTGCTCTTCAAATCGGTGACGATGTAGCGTCCGTCGCGAAGGATCAGACGCGCGTGCCGCTTCGAGACATTGCCCTTGGGGAGAAGGACATCGTTGCCCTTCACCCTGCCGATGGTCACTTCCGGCTGGTGGTAGCGCTCGCGCCGCTCGGCCCCGCCTTTTTCGCTGATCACGATGCCGATCATGCTTTGGCCCGTGGGCGCTCGATGCCCAGTGATGCGCTCCACGCTAACAGCGCCTCCTCACGGGAAGCAACGGGCGCATCGGCGTCGGAGCAGGGGTCGCGAAAACTGTATCTAGGGCGGAGAGAGGACGGCGGGGACGAAGTCTCGGCGTTCGGGATGCCACTTAAAGCTGGCCACGCGGCTGAGCGAAGGCACGCCGCGGCCGAGCTCATCGACGTCGTACACGTTGAATCCCCCCATGCGGTCGTCGCGAGGATCGAGGAGGGATGCACTGGGGCCGCCAATCGCCTCGATGGCCCCGCCGCCCCCGGTGTGCAAGCGCCGGTATACCCGGCGGTGGAGATGGCCGTGGAGAAGAAGGCCCGCGGACACACCACGTACGGCTTCGGCCTCCGCGTCTGCATCGGCCAACCCGTTGAGGTAGCGTTTGGTGCGGCGAGGGGGGTTGTGCCAGGGGTGATGTTGGAGGAGTACCGGCAGGCGACTCTGGACGTCTCGATGGTCCAGGATGGCGCGGAGGGCGGCGCGTTGCCGTGCCCCGAGTTCGCCGGAGGCGACGAGAACCGGGCGGGGTACGGCGGTGCTCAACCCGATGAGGGCAACCGGCCCGCGGATGCGGACGAAGGGGAATTGGCTCCCGTCGTCGACCACGCCACCGGCTCCCGGGAGGTCGTCGGTGATGTACTCCGCGAAGTACCTTTGAAAGCGCCGGTGACGATGAGCTCCGCCGGTGTACACGTCATGGTTGCCAGGGACCATGGTCACGCTCGAGGCGGGGAGCCCGAGGGCATCGTCGAGGAATTCACGAACACGCGTGAATTCGCTTTCCAAGGCGAGGTTGGAGACGTCGCCCGTGATGACGACGTGGTCGACACCTCGTCGCTTGACCTCGCGTGCGACGGCCTCGGCGAGCTGTGGCTTGTGGACGGCCTTGCGGCGGTACCGAAGGTTGACCCATCCCGAGAGGCGCTTATTCGCGAATCGGTGGGGTCCATTGCCTTCGAGGGCCAGGAGATGGAGGTCGGAGAGATGGGCGATTCTCATCGGCGACGGGCTCCGTTGGGGCCCGCTCCGTTCGGGCCCGCTCCGTTCGGGCCCGCTCCGTTCGGGCGGAGTGGGAACCGGATGCGCGGCAGTCGGTCCCGACGACGATCCCAAGCGCACCGAAAGCCGCGGTGGGCGCGGCGGGTCGACGGGAGGGCCTTCGCGCGGGCCGTCGTTCGCAGCCACGACCGGCCGTCTCGATAACTTCCTCCCCGAATGACCCTGAGGTCTCCGACCGCCGGTCCGGTTGGATTCGTCACCTCGCCGTCGTCGTAGCCCGGGGCGTACCAGTCGGCGACCCATTCCTCGACGTTGCCGGCGAGGTCGTAGATCCCCTCGGGCGTTCGACCGGCCCGGTAGGCCCCGACCGGAGCCAGCTCCGCGAAGCCGTCCCCCGCGTCGAGGGCAACCGTCGAAAAGCGACCGTGGTTCGCGAGACGCGGGTTGAACACGTCTCCCCAGGGAAAGACGCGATCGCTCCATCCTCGGGCCGCCCGTTCCCACTCGGCTTCCGTCGGGAGGCGTCCGCCGCGAAAGCCGCAATAGCGCTGGGCGTCGTACCAACTGACCAGGGTCATGGGATGCTCTGGACGCGCCGTCCACTTCCGTGCCGCTTCGTGAGGAGGCGCGCGGCATACGCCCACCTCGACGCACCTTGCGTAGGCGGCGACCGTGACCTCCGTCCGGTCGAGCCAAAAGTCGCGGAGCCGGACCGGGTGGGGCACCAACTCATCCGCATGGAGGGTCGCCGTGCACGCGCGGCCGAGCGGTTCGGCCCGGCACATGGTCTGCGCGGTGGCGACGGCGGGAATGGTCGCCCCCATGGTGAAGGTGCCCCCTCGGATCAGCACCCGTCGGGGGCCGGGCGCGCGCAACACGAGCAACGTGCGACGGGAAGGACCGCGGGTGGCGATGCGTCGCGGCCCCGCCGGCGCGATGCCGGTTGCGGGTGCGCGGAGAGGGCGGCCTTCTCGGTTCGGCGGCCCGGGCGCCGCCGTCACGGGGTTGGCGTCTTCCTCGGCCCCGCTCGGTACGGTCCATGCGCCCGACAGCAACAGGACCAAGGTACCGACGCCGATGGCGCTCCCGAGGACGGGAACGCTCCGACCGAGGAACGAGGGTCGCGGCGATACCCGGAGGCGCATGTATGTCTCGACCGGAACGTCAGAAGGCGAGAATTTGCGTTGGATGCTCGAGGAGTCGACGCAATTCGGCGAGAAACGTGGCGCCGACGGCCCCGTCGACCACGCGATGGTCGCAGCTGAGGGTCATGCTCATCCGGCGACCGGGCACCACGGCGTCGGCGACCACGACGGGCTCCGACCGGATCCCCCCGACCGCGAGGATGGCGCCTTCGGGAGGGTTGATGACGGCGGCGAAGGCGTCGATGCCAAACATCCCGAGGTTAGACACGCTGAACGTGCCGTCGGACATCTCTTCGGGGGTGAGTCGCTTCGCGCGCGCCCGTGCGGCCAGGTCGGCGACCTCGGCGTTGATGGCGAGCAAGCTCTTGCGATCGGCATCACGTACCACGGGGGTCACCAAGCCGTCGTCGACCGCCACCGCGACCGAGATGTCGACACGCCGATGGTAGACGAGTGCCGTTTCGGTAAAGGTCGCGTTGACGGCGGGCGCGCGCGTGATGGCGACCGCGACCGCCTTGATCACGAAGTCGTTGAAGCTGACCTTTTGCGGCGGGTCGAGGTCGGCCAAGTCGGCGTTGAGCCGGCGGCGGAGATCGAACAGCGGTCCGGCGTCGACGTCGATGGTGAGGTAGAAGTGCGGGACCGTCTGCTTCGACTCGGTGAGGCGCCGCGCGATGGTCTTGCGCATCATCGTCAGCGGCACGATCTCCGGAGGTTCGACCCCGTTGGACCTCGCCGGGTGCCCTCGCCCCGCGTGAGGTAGCGCGCGAGGTAGCGGTACTCCGGCGGCGGTGGTCGCGGCCGCCGCCGGCGGCGTTGGGGCCGCCGGGAGCGCCTCGACGTCGCGGGCGATGATGCGGCCCCCGGGCCCGGTTCCAGCGACGGTTCGAAGGTCGAGGTCTTTTTCCCGCGCGAGCTTGCGCACGTAGGGGGATGCCTTGACCCGTCCCGTCGCATCGACGCTCGCCGCCACCGGCGCCGCGGACGCATCTCGCGCTGCTTCCGCCGCGGGGGGGGGCCGACGACCGGAGGGGGCCGCGCCGGACGTCGCGGGCGCGTCGGGAGCAGGAGGAGAGGGCGGGGACGTCGACGATAATGCGTCGGGAACGGCCACGGCGACGTCACCGCCGCCGGACCGTGCTGCCGCGACGAGCGGTGCGATGTCTTCCCCGGCTTCGCCGATGATGGCCACCGGATCTCCCAGGCGGACGATCGCCCCATCTCCGGAGAGGATCTTCAGCAACACGCCTCGGTCGAACGACCGAAACTCCATCGTGGCCTTGTCCGTCTCCACTTCGGCGAGGAGATCGTCGACGTCGATCGTATCTCCCTCGCGGACGTGCCAGGCCGCGATCTGGCCCTCTTCCATGGTGGGCGACAGCTTGGGCATTTCTACGAGCTTGGCCATCCACTCACTCCCGGTAGGACACCGTTTTGGCCGCCGCGACGATGCGCGGGGCTTGGGGGATGCAATGCGCTTCGAGCGCCGCGTTGTAGGGCATGGGGTAATCGAGGGTGGTGACCCGGAGCACGGGGGCGTCGAGCTCATCGAAGGCGAGGCGCTGGATGCGGTCGACGACCTCAGCCCCCACCCCGCCGTAAGGCCACCCCTCGTAGGCGACCACCGCCCGGTGGGTCTTGGCGACGCTCGAGACGATCAGGTCTTCGTCGAGCGGGCGCAGGCTGCGGAGATCGATCACCTCCGCCTCGATCCCTTCGCGGCTGAGCGTCTCCGCCGCCTCGAGCGCCACGTGCACGATCCGGCTGTAGCTGATGATGGTGACGTCACGACCCGGGCGCACGACCGTGCCCCGGCCGAAAGGGACGGTGAAGTCGGTGTCGTCCGGGACGTCGCCCTTGAGCGAATAAAGCGTCTCGCTCTCCAAGTAGACGACGGGGTTGTCGTCGCGGATCGCGGTCTTGAGCAAGCCCTTGGCGTCGGCGCACGTCGCGGGGGCCACCACCTTCAGGCCCGGGATGTGCGCATAGAAATGCTCCATCGCGTGCGAGTGCTGGGACCCCACTTGGCGGGCCGATGCGTTGGGGCCCCGAAACACGATGGGCACCTCGAGCTGCCCGCCCGACATTTGTCGGAGCTTGGCCGCATTGTTGAGGATTTGGTCGAAGGCGACGCCGGAAAAATTCCAGGTCATGAATTCCACGATGGGGCGGAGGCCCACCATGGCGGCCCCGATCCCCATGCCCGCGAACCCGGCCTCCGCGATCGGCGTGTCGATCACACGCTTGTCGCCGAAGCGGTCGAGCAGGCCCTCGGTGACCTTGTAGGCGCCTTGGTACTGCGCGACCTCCTCTCCCATCACGAAGACGTCGGGGTCGCGCTCCATTTCCTCGGCCATGGCGGCACGGACCGCCTCTCGGAACCGCATCTCCGTCATCGGGCAAACGCTCCCTTGTATGTCGTCGCCGCCAGCACGTCGGCGCTGGGCTCGGGGCTATCTTCTGCAAACTGCAGGCAATCCTGCACCGCCGCCTCGACCTCGCGGTCGATGTCTTCCCGGGCCGACGCCCCGCCGTCCTCGTCGAGCTGAGCCGCCAGCCGATAAAGGGCATCACGCTGCTTGGCTTCATCGACTTCGTCTTTCGTCCGGTACTTCGCCGGGTCGCTCATCGAGTGACCCCGGTAGCGATAGGTTCTGACCTCCAGCAGCGTCGGGCCCTCTCCGGCGCGGGCGCGCGTGACCGCCGCCGCGATGCGGTCCCGCACCATGAACACGTCATCCGCCACGAATCGATCCTTCGCCATCCCGTATGCGTCCGCCTTTCGGGAGATGTCGGTCAGGGACAGCGAGCGGTCCAGAGACGTCCCCATCGCGTACTCGTTGTTCTCGCAGATGAAGATGCACGGAAGCTTCCAGAGGGCCGCGAGGCTCATCGCCTCGTGGGTGGCGCCGATAGACGATGCACCTTCGCCGTAAAACCCGAGCGCAACGCGGTCTTCGCCCCGGTACTTTGCCGCGAAGGCGAGGCCGGTGGCGAGGGGCATGTGACCGCCGACGATGCCGTGACCGCCGTACATGTGGTGGCCCACGTCGAAGAAGTGCATCGAGCCTCCGAGGCCCTGAGAACACCCCGTCGCCTTGCCGAAGAGCTCGGCCATCGCCGCGCGCGGGGTCATGCCACGGGCGAGGGCCAAACCGTGGTCGCGATAGGTCGTGATCGTGTAGTCGTCCGGCCGGATGGCCGCCTCCGCGCCGACTGCGATGGCCTCTTGGCCGATGTAGAGGTGAAGAAAGCCTCCGATCTTTCCCTGTGAGTAGGCTCGGGCCGACTCCTCTTCGAAGCGACGGATGAGCTTCATCTGTCGGTACATCGCGACGGCGCGCTCACGTTCCTTCATGCCGCCGGCAGGGTGGTCGGAACCGCGTCGCGAACCAAGCGCAAAAGCGGTCCGCGCGACCGCCAGCGGTCAGCCGCGGCGACGTCGGAGACCGCATGCGGCGCCCCCCAAGAGCAGCAGGGCCGCGAAGCCCTCCGACCCGCGGTCGCGTCCCGGGCCGACGGCGGTACAGCGTCCGCCGGAGAGCGTGATGCCGGGCGCTGCTGCCGGGGGAGGTGCGGGAAGGCCGGCGGTGTCATCGGCGTCGACGCAACCACCGTCGCGACACGTCTGGCCGCTGCCGACCGGGCAGAGGTCGTCGCCCTCGCCATCCGTCAACCCGTCGCAGTCGTTGTCGACCCCATCGCAGATCTCCATCGCGTCTGGACCCACGTCGGCGCGGGCGTCGTCGCAGTCCGGACCGCCACACGCCATGCTCGTGGCCCCGTCGCCGTCGAGGTCGAGACAGCCGGTGAACGTGGCGCCCCCGGCGAGGCCGTCCTGGGCGGGGGGGGCGCCCGGGCAAACGGGATCGTCGGCGCCCGCCACGTCGACGAACGCGGCCACCTCGGTGGTAGGGGGCGCCACGATCCACACGATGCCGCCGCCCCCCGGGCCCCCGCGACTGGTCGACGGTTCCCCGGGGCTGGTACCGGGTGACGCACCCCGCGCCTGGATGGAGGCCTCCGCGCCCACATCGAGGCCGGCCGCGCGGACGATCACGGCCCCGCCCGACCCGCCGCCGGGCCCGGTCTGAAAACGCGCCTCCTCGAAGCGAGGCTCACCGTTGGCCAGCACCGCACCCCCGAGCACGACGTGACCCGCCTCGAGCACGACGACGCCGCCTCCGTGGCCCCCGCGCCAGCGCACCCCAGGCCGGAGCGGGCCCGTCCACGACCGACCGCCCGCGCTTCCCAACGCGTCGCCCGGGTTCTGGAGCAGGTCGATGGGGTCGAACGCGGCGATGTCGCGGTAGCGGGATGCCCCCCCCGCCGCGGCGGCCAGTGCGGCACACGAAGCGGTACGGCCCGGTCCGCCCGCTCCGAAGTGTCCGCCCCCTCCGCCGGGGAGCCCTCCGGGCGCGGCATCGGCGTCGGGGGAGGCGCCTCTGGCCGGCCCACCCGCCATCACGGCTCCGAGCGGCGCGGTGCCCACAAAGCCCGCCCCGGTCGCGTCGATCACGCCTCCGGGGCGGACCTCGATGCGGTTCGCGCGCAGATGCAACCACCCCCGGGCCGGATCCGCGCCATCGAACGGCGTGACGCGCAGCGTTCCCGCCACGACGACGTCGCCATAGCGCTGGTCCCCCGCGAGCGTACCTTCTTCGCCGGCTTCGATCCTCAGGTCGGTGGCAGAGGCGGCTGGCACCTTTAGACCGGCGCTCAGAGCCAACACGAGCGCCGCTGACCCCACGCACCCGATCCGCATGGGGGCAAGCTACGTCGACCCGAGCCCGGTGTCAGCACCGCGACACCATCCACGGTTGCGGTCGAGGTGCATTTAGGGCGGCACGGCGTCTCCAGCGTCGACCAGGCCGAGCGCCCATCCGTGCTGATAGCCGAGGGTCAACGTCAGCATGAACGCCGGGGGTACGCGAAGCGACGATGCTCCCTCGCGGTGGCGCGCCCCGTCGACGGTCCAGAGGACGCGGGCGTCGAGCCCCACGAACAGACGGTTCGCCCGAGGCTGCAAGGGGAGATCGAGTCCGAGGCCGGCTGCGATCCCCGAGTCGATGGGACACGTGCGCGGGGGACAGGAACGGTCCCGCGGAAGGCCCGCCCACCCGCCGAACGAGAACGCCAGCGAATCGAGCGTGAGGTCGGCCCAGGCGGGGCCGCGTTCGAGATCGCTCGCGAACCTACCGAGAAACAGCGGTCGCACCTCGAGGGCCCCCGAAAAGGAACGGCGCAGCGGTTGCGTGTCGCGGTCGAAGCTCTCGTCGTAGCCCGCCACGAGACCAACGGTGCGGAGGTAGAACCACGACACCCGAGCAGCGAGGGACACGCCGGGGTCGTCGTCGGCGCCGACCGCCACGCTCGCGCCCACTTCGACGGCGACGTGCGTGTCGTCATCGAGCCGCCCGTAGTCCCCGTCGGAGGACGAGGGCTCAGCCCGGGCGGCTCCAGGGTCGTGGGTGGCGGCGGCGACCATCGCGACCAGCGCCCACGACGTCGCCTCGCGGCTCCGGCGCGGTCTCGTACGTGCCCCCCGTGACCCACCGCGCCCTCTCGTGGTCCTCACGTCAGTCGAGCGCCTCGCGGAGCCGGCCCTTGAGCTCCGGCGCGAAGATCAAACGGACCCGACTCAGCGTTTCGTCGCGCAAGCGGTCGAGCACGAAAGAAACTTCCGCCGGATGCCGAGGGCGTCGCCCGGGGTAAATCACCGACAGCGAACGATCGTCGGCGTATGGGGTGTCGCGAGCCACGTCGAGACCGACGTAGTAGTCGGGGTCGAGGCCTTCGTCCCGGCAGATGGCCTCCAGCGTTTGGAGCGCCTCGGTCCGGGCCCCGACCTCGGCCCGCTCCCCGAACAGTTCGTAGGTCTTGAAGAGATCGCGCTGTCGCAGCCGTTCGCAGAGGTCGGCGAGGACCGGGTCGGCGGCGTGCCGCCAACCGTTGAGGGTCTCGAGGAGCCGTTGATCGTCGAGTTCGAGGTAGGCGCCGAGGGTGGGGGTCTCGCCGGCCGCGATGGCCGTCAGGGCCTCGGGTACGCGTTCCAACCGGGTTCCGTCCTGGAGGAGGTGCATCGCGCGGGTGAGGATCATCCGGATCATCCACTCCGCTGCGCGCGTCGACTTGTGAAAATAGACCTGCTGAAACATGAACAGGCGCGCGAGGATGAACGACTCGATGGCCGAGAGCCCTTTGCGGCCGTCGATCGCGAGCCCCGGGGCACGAGCGAGATCCGCCGCCGCCGCGCCGGCGCCGTCGCGGGCCGGCGCCGACGAGGCCTCGTCGGGGATGCCGAAACGAAGGGTCGAAAGGAGCCAGGGAAGGTCGTAGCGACCGTAGCCGACGCCGGTCGCATGGGCGTCGCGGAGGAGGTAGTCACACCGGTCGACGTCGAAGGTACCGCTCACCGCGCGGGCGAGGTAAGGCAGCGGGTGTTCACCGTAAATGAGCTGGGTGACGCGGCGGGGCAGTTCGGGGTCGTCGCGGACGAGGGCTTGATGAACTCCGGTTCCGGGGTCCATCAAGATTTGCTCGGTCCACTCCTCATGACGCCGGGTTCGCGGTGGCGGCGAAGGAGGAGACGGTTTTCCGTCGGCGGCCGCCGTCACTCCGAGGGACGTGCGGTGACGTCGTTCCGCCACGACCCTCCGGGTATGCGCCACCGCATCTTCGAAGAGGTGCGAGAGAGGGCCGTGCCCGATGTCGTGGAGCAGCGCCGCCGCGTACGCATCGCGGGCCCGCTCACTCGTCAGTCGCTGCCAGAAGGGGAGATCACCGTGGAGTTGTCGCATGCGCGCCACGAAGAGCTTCATCACGTGGGCCGCCCCGACCGCGTGCGCAAACCGCGTGTGCTCGGCGCCCACGAAAGCCAGCGAGGTCAGTCCCAGCTGTCGAATCCGCCGGAGTCGCTGCACCTCGGGGGTCGCAAGAAGACGCACGACGATGGAGGTTTCCTCGTGTTCGAAGGCGATGAGACCGTGGACCGGATCGCGGAGCAGCACGCGCTGAGACGCTATACCGAAAGTCTGGTCGGTAGAACCGAACGCGAACCGACGGGGTCACGCGGGGCGCTTTCGCGGCTCCTCTGGCCAATGCGTACCCATCGAGATAGCTTGTCGGCTGGGCGAGCGATGACGTTGGGCTGAACGGGCGCTGCGCACGCGGGAGCGACATGACGACGAAGCGCACCACCAGGAAGACGCGTCGGCCGAGCAAACCGGGCGCGAAAAACACGACCGACGGAGGGTCCGGACGAACAGCGGCGCGAAAGCGCACCACCAAGGCGGGGGTACCCCAAGCCAAGCGCAAAGCGGCGGCGAAAAAGAAAAGGCGCGCCACCGTAGCCATCGATGCCATCTCCGATGATGCCCCCCCCGAGACGGGAGAAGAGGGCGCTCCGCCCGCGGGTCGGTCGTCGGCGGCCCGCGTGCAGCCCGCGAGGGCGACATCGGCCCCGACCAGTGCCGACCGACGTCTCGAGACCGTGCTGAGGGCGCTTCCGCCCCGTGAGCTCGAGGCGCTCATCGCCCGCATGAAAATCCGAGTGGACCTGAAAAAGCGCATCGATTCCCCCGCGCAGGTCGCGCGGGCGCTCGTGCGGTTGCCCGAGCTTCGGGACCCCTCGCGCCTTCCTTCCGCGAGTAAGGAGCTTTTGCGACGCGTGGCCGAAGCCAACGGAACGCTTCGGGTCGTGACGCTCCCGTCGGGCCTCGAGCTGCTGGTGCGCCGCGGGGTGCTCTACGCTCGCGCAGACGACGACGGGATCGAACTCGTGCTCCCCACCGCGTTTCTCATCCAGATGAAACCCTGGGACGGCGAGGATCCCCGATCGCTACGCGTGCTCCTGGCGGAGGCGCCCTTCGAGACGGCGGGGGCGGTGGCGAGCCATCACTTGGGCCGCCCCAGCACCCCCCCTGTCGCCCTCGGCCTCGAGGCTGCATGGGAGGTTCTCGGCGACCCGTCCCGACGGGCGAAGGAACTGGCTGCGGTCAGCCATCAAGAGCGGCGCCTCCTGCAGCAGATCGACGAGGTCGGAGGCGAGGTCGAAACGCAGGAACTGATGGACTTGGAGCGGGAGCCGATGCGGGTACGGGGCGCCTACGGGGTCGCCGCGGGTCGCCGGGGGGCCGCGTTCTCGTTGGAAAAGCGGGGATTTCTGTTTCCGCTTCACCCGAACCGCTACGTGGTTCCGACCGAGATCGCACATCTCGTCGGCGCCGAGCGGCGCTCGGCTCGCGAACGCCGACGGGAAGAGATCCGCGAGCACGTGTTCGCGGAGGACCACCTGCCTCGGCGTGCGCGGTTCGCCGCGGACCCGGCTCCGGTCGCCCTGGCGCTCGCGATCCACGCGCGCCGCACCAAGGGCGAGGTCAAGGATGGGGTCGGTACGCCGAAGACGTTGGTTCAACGGCTTGCCTCGCGGGTGGGACGCGAGCCGGCGACGGCGTCGATGCTCATCGCGTTCAGCCGCGCGATCGGACTCTGGGAGCGCGATCCGATCAGCGCCGCGGTCCCGCCGGGGAGCGTCACGTTGGCCGAACTGACCCTCGCGCTTTTTCAGGCCTGGCGTCGCGGCGGGGTGTGGGACGAGGGGCGGGAGGAGCCTGAAGTGTGGCGGGCGCCGAGCGAGTTGCGCGAGGTGAGTCCGGCCGGGGTCGTGCGAGAGATGGTGCTCGATGCCCTCGTGGACCTCGGCGAAGACCAATGGGTCCCGATGTCCGCGTTGATGGCCTACCTAAACGCGGACCCCCGCCGCCCTGGCTTCGATCGGGTGGCCGCGCGCTGGGCGGGTCGCGTCGGCCTCAGTGCGCCTTCCGCGGCGGACGTCGCCGCGCGCATGCTGGTCTCGTCTCTCCCCGCCCTCGGGGTTGTCGACCTCGGCGGCGCCGACCGCGACGTCGCGCCGGTCGACCCCCAAACGCATCACCAACTCGCCCTCAGACTCACCGCCCGCGGCCGTCGCCTCCTCGCCGGGGACGTCGATGCCCGCGGCGAGGACAGCGCGTTCGTCGTCGACGGTGAAATCGGGGGGGGAGAGGACCTCGTGTTCCGCTTGGCCGTCGGTCCCACCGCGCGGGTCGCGGAAGTGTTCGCGTTGCTCCCCTTTGCCGAAGTTCGGGCCAGTGACCGCCGTCTCGAACTCGAGGTGACCCGCCCGACCCTCGCGGCTGGCCTCGCGTTGGGGATTCAAACCGCGGAGATGGGGGAGGCGCTGTCGGCGTTTGCTCCGTTGCCCACCGCGCTCCAGACGGCGCTCGATCGCGCCGGAGCCGTGATCGGACGGGCTTCGCTCGTGGCGGTCGGCGGCTTCCTCTGGGTCGACGATCCCGAGGTGCGACGCCTGTTGACGTCGTCCTCAAACACGGCCGACATGTTCGTCGACCCGTCGCCCCCGGGTGGGTTGCTCGTGAAGGCGCCCGTCGAGCCCGACCGTCTTGCCCGCCGGTGTCGGGGTCTCGGGGTCGACGTGACCATCGACGACGAGGGCTTCGTGGCGCACCCCACGACGTCGCGAACCAGCAGCATGCCTCCCCCCAAGCGGAGCGCCACGCAGAAGGTCGCCTCCTGGCGTCCCCCCGACGAGCGCCGCCGTACCAGCAGCGAGCCTTGACCCCCGACCATCGGAGGTCCGCGGGCGAGCGACAGTTTGTCTGAAGCGTGGCGCGATGGACGTGCGATATTCGCGCGGTGGGACGACGACGAGCCAAGATCGTGTGCACCATCGGACCCGCGTCGGACGCGCCGGACCAGCTCGCGGCGCTCATGGCCGCGGGCATGGATGTCGCAAGACTGAACTTCTCGCACGGCACCCACGACGAGCATCGCGCGCGGATCGAGACCATTCGCCGCGTAGCGGCGGAGAGAGGCCAACATGTCGCGATCCTTCAAGACCTGTGTGGTCCCAAGATCCGTACGGGGCGGTTCGTCGGCGGCGGTTGCGACGTGGTGCGCGGGCGGACCGTGCGGCTGGTCGACGACGATGGAGAGGTGTCAGGACGCGAGGACACCATTCCGATCCAATACGATGGGATCGGACGAGACCTCGTCGCCGGCGACCAACTGCTGCTCGACGACGGACGCATCGGGTTGACCGTCGAGGAGACCGACGACGGGGGCGCGCGGTGCCTCGTGACCCAAGGGGGACGTCTTCGCGACCGCGTCGGCGTCCATCTCCCGGCAGAGCGCGTCAGCATCGCGACCGTGACCGAGAAAGACAAACGTGACTTGGCGTTCGGGTTGGCCCACGAGGTCGACCTCGTGGCGCTTTCGTTCGTGCGCAAGGCCTCCGAGGTCGAACTCGTGCGCGAGATCTGCGAGGCATGGGGCCGCCCCACGCCGGTCATCAGCAAGATCGAGACGCCGCAGGCGGTGGCTCAGCTCGAATCCATCATGACGGTTTCCGACGGCGTGATGGTGGCCCGCGGTGACCTCGGGGTCGAGTTTTCGCCGGAGCACGTCCCCGTCATTCAACGCGAGATGTTGGGGCTCGGGAGAAAGTACGAGTGCCCCGTCATCGTCGCCACCGAGATGTTGCAATCGATGACGACCTCCACGCGGCCGACGCGCGCGGAGTCGAGTGATGTGGCCACGGCGGTGTTCGAAGGGGCCGACGCCGTGATGCTGTCGGGCGAGACCGCGACGGGCGCACATCCGGCGCTCGTGGTCGAGACCATGGTCCGCATCGTGGAAACGGCAGAGCGGAGCCGATTCTACGACCCCGCCGCGTTCGAGCCTGAGCCGAGCACGAAGCTCGCCCAGGCGATCGCGAGGGGCGCGAGCGCGATCGCAGCCGAGGTCGAGGCCAAGGTGATCGTCGCGTTCACGGAGAGCGGTCAAACGGCCCTTCATCTCTCCGCCACCCGACCTCGCGTCCCCATCGTGGGCATGTCTCCAGACCCTTCGACGCTGCGGAAAATGTGCTTGCTCTGGGGGGTCACCCCCTTTCGTATCGAGCCTACCGGGGACGCTGACGCTATGGTGGAGCGAGCGCATGCCTCGCTTCTGGCCCATGGTTTCGTCTCTCCCGGCGACAGCTTCGTCACGATCTTCGGCGCGCCGGTCGGCGTCTCGGGATCGACCAACGCCCTGCGGGTGAAAGTCGTCGCGTGAGCGCCATCGTCTCGTCGTCCCGGGGAGGGGTTCCTCAGCTCGAAAAGTACGAGCTCCAAGAGGAGATTGGGCACGGCGGCATGGCGACGGTCTACCGCGCGCGCGACCTTCGGCTCGAGCGCGAGGTGGCGGTCAAGGTCATCCACAAGCACCTCCGCGAGAACGCCGAAGTGCGCCGCCGTTTCGTTTCTGAAGCCAAGGCGGTGGCCAAATTGCGGCATCCGGGCATCGTGGACGTGTACGACGTATCCGACGAGGCGGACGCAGAGCGTTACCTCGTCGTGGAACTGATCCGCGGCCAAAGCCTTCGGCACTGGTTGCAAGCGCAACCCCGCGTCCCCGCAGAGATCGGAGCCATCATCGTCGCCACCCTCTGTGACGCCATCGAGCACGCGCATCGGTCGGGCGTGGTGCATCGCGACATCAAGCCCGAGAACGTATTGGTGGAGGCACCTCGGTCCGACGACGGGGCCGACCGAGATGATGAGGAGCGCGTACCTTCGTCGTCGAGCAAATCGTCGTCGTCCGACGCCGAATCGCGGGAGGACCTCGGGCGGACGCCTTCATCATCATCCACGGAATCGTCGCGCCATCCCTGGGAGTCGGGGGAGGCGCGACGTTCGAGCCGGCGCCGGCGGGTGCTCATCAAGCTCACCGACTTTGGCATCGCCAAAGTGCTCGACGCCCAGGGTGTCACCTCGACGGGGCAAATCCTCGGCTCGCCGGCGCACATGGCGCCTGAGCAGATAGAGGGCGGAGAGATCGGCCCGCCCACCGACGTCTTTGCCCTCGGCGTGCTCTTCTACGAGTGCCTCGTCGGTCATCTGCCCTTCGAGGGGCGGAATCCGGCGCAGGTGCTCCGGCGTGTTCTGGCCGGTGAGTTTCCCCCTGCCGACGCCGAAGCGCCCGAAGTAGGTCAGGCTTGGGCCCGCATCGTCGCGACCGCGCTGCACCTCGATCCCCAACGGCGACCTCCGAGTGCCGCCGCCTTCGGCGCGGCCATCGAAGCGGAGCTCGAGGCCCTTGGCATCCTCTCGCCGCAAGACGAACTGCTCGACTACTTCGCCGACCCCGACGGTTATGCCCCTCGTCTCACCGAGCGCATTCTGCCGATCCTGCTCCGACGGGGGGAACGCGCACGACGCGAAGGTCGCGCCCCTGACGCGGCGGCCGACTTCAATCGTGCGTTGGCGCTGCGACCCGACGACCTCACGATCTTGAAGCGGGTCAGCTCGCTCAGCGCCCACGCCGTGTGGCGCCAGCGCGGCGCGCGCTTTGGGGCGATCGCGCTGGGGTCGGTCGCGCTCGGCGGGGCGGCGTACGGCATCACCAAGTTGCTTCGGCCGGCGGCCGCGGCCGCCGACGCGTCGATCGCGCGCTCTGGCCCCAACGAACAGGACGACGCCCGCGCGACCGGCGGCGACGGCCGCCGTGGCGCGGCAGGCCTCGAGGATCCGGGCGGCGCCGGGGACGACCCGCCCGGGACGTTGCGACAGAACCGGGAACCCTCGGCGAGGGGCGTGCCCCCGACGACGTTGAACGGCGGCCCCATTCCCGCCGCGGACGGGATGGGCGCCACCGCACGCGACGATGGGGCGACGACGCCCACGACGACGGCCCGTGTCCCGGAGGTGACGACCGCGCCCGGAGCGACGATGGCGGGCACCGGGGCCAAGCCCGAGCCGTCCCCGCCGGAGACGAACGACGGGACGCGGCGTGTCCGCTTTGCCGTTCATCCCGGAGGCGCCACGCTTCGCGTCGACGGGGTCGAGACACCGTGGTTCGGCAACGTCGTGACGCTCCCCGTGGGCCCGCACGAAATCTGGTCCAATGTCATCGGCGCCCAGTGTTGCAACGCCTCCCGGCGAACCGTGACGATCACCCCGGCGCCGCCCGACGACCCGGATGCGGTGCAGACCGTCCAAGTGTCGGTTCAAATCAAAGACGCCGCCATCGCCCTCAGCGAAGCCCCGGCCGGGCAAACGGTGACGTGTCGGGGAAAGACGACCACCGGTCCCCCGATCGCCATCGAAATGCAGTCGATCCAGTCGCTCGAGACATGCACGTTTTCGAACGGGCAAAAACAGAGCGTGACCATCAAGGCGGGGCAGACGAAGGTCATCCGCTGGCCGCCGAGCTGAGGGCGACCGGCCTCGAAGGAGACGATTCGCTCGGCGCACGCCTCCGGAATCCTGGTGCCCGCGCCGGGGCATTTCCGTTAGAAACCCGAGGGGAGCCCTGTTGCGTACATTGCGGACAGCCGTGACGGTCGGCGCGTGCCTCGCGGTCACGCAGGGCGTCGATACGGCTGCGTGGGCCCAAACTCCCGCGGCCGACGCGACATCCCCCGCGGGCGAAGACGACGACCCGCCGCGCACCAGCGCCGCCGCTCCCCCCCCTCCGACTCGGGACGACGATGACGCGAGCGGGGGCCCGTCGCCGCCAAGGCTCGACGCGCGTAGTCTCCTCGAGCTGGCGACGACGAGATTCGAGCGGGGGAATTACAGCAAAGCGGCGGAGATCCTCGCCGGGCTTCTCCGGGTCGAAGTCGATCCCACGACGGACGCCGGGCGGGCGCGCCGCCAGGTTTACCTGCAGGCACGCCCTCTCTACGCCGCTTGTCTCATCGCCCTCGGCCAGCCCGAACAGGCCGACGCGGTCATCCTCGACCAGTATCGTGATGATCCCTTTTACGAACTCCCGCGGGGCATGTTCCCCCAGCCGGTCGTCGACCGCTTCATCGAAGTCGAAGCCACCCATCGCGATGAGCTCGAGCGTCGCAAGGCACGCGTGGTCGCGGGGCAACAGAGCCTCGCCCGTCGGCGGGCGGCTTTGGCGAAAGCGCGCGCGGCGCGGCTCGAAGAATTGGAGCGGATGGCAGCCGAGCGCCTCGTGGTCACGACCCGCTCGCGCTGGATCGCCACGGTACCGTTCGGGATCGGACAATTTCAGAACGATGACCTCGGCTGGGGCGCGTTCTTCGCGATCAGCGAGAGCCTGACGTTTGGGGCCGCGCTTGTTTCGTTCATCTACGTGGAGCGGCTCCCGGCTCCCGAGTCGATCAATTGCGGCAACGACACGGCTGAAGATGCCGACGGGAACCTCCGTGAAGTCTCCTGCAGCGCGCTTCGTAATCGCTTCGACATCGGCCGGGGGGTGAATTGGGCCAGCTCGGTCGCCGGCTTGGCCCTTCTCGTCACGGGGGTGGTGGAAGCGCAGGTTTCGTTCGAGTCCGAACGCGTGATCAAAACCAAGCGTCCCATCCCGCCTCCGATCACCCCCGACGCCATCATCACCCCGGACGGGGCGTTTTTCGGACTCAGCGGTCGGTTCTGATGGCGGCGATCCAGAAGCCGCCGAAACGGCTCAGCGCGCCGTCGCACCATCGGCGTTCCGCGGTGCGAAGGAGAGGTCCGGCAACCGGCCAGCGCAGGGCGCCCGCCACCGGCGTGACGATTCGAATCCCCCGTGAGGCGGCGACGTGGGTCCCGGGGGGCAGCGCCCGGTGCACCGCCGCCGGGCTGTCGTAGCGGGTGTACACCGCGTCTTCGCGTGTGCGGCCACTGATCGCGCCCGCGGGCCCGAAGCGCTTCACCAGCGCGCGGAGGCTGAACGGATTATAGCACTCTGCGATGACCCAACGGCGGCTGACGCGTGCCATCTCGTCGAGGGCGCGCGCCAAGTCGGGGACGTGGGCCAGTACCTTGAAGGCACACACGACGTCGAAATGGTCGTCGGGAAAAGGAAGCGCGGTGGCGCTGCCTTCGACGACATCGAGGCCGCGCGCGCGCGCCCGTTCCAGCATGCCCGGAGAGACATCCAGACCGGTGACGCGGCGCGCGAACCGCTGGGTCTGCACCATGATGAGGCCGGTGCCACAGCCGACTTCCAGTACGTCCGCCCCCTCCGCGAAGCGCGCGAGGAATCCGACTTCCAGCTCGTCGATCAAGTCGTGGTAGCCCCCGGGGACCCGACCGCCGCGCTCGGCCTCGTACGCGGCCGCGAACTCATCGTAGTAGACCCGATTGGCATGATCCGCACTCGCCCCCCCGTCGGTTTCGTGATGCCCTTTCATGCGCCTCGTCTCGTTCTCCGCGTCACCATCTCATGAAGCCCGGCGACCATCCCGAGTTCTTCCGTCTCCCCGCCCCTCCGGGTCGGAGTCGGGAAAGCACCATCGTGCTCGACGCGACCGGGCGTTTTTTTCACGACGGGGCGATCGTCGCCCACCGCGGCCTTCATCGCGCGTTCGCGGCGTGGGTGCGCCGTCATCCCGAAGACGGCCGCTACATCCTCAGCAACGACTACGATTGGTGTTACCTGACCGTGGAGGCGACGCCGTTGTTCGTCGAGGGGCTGCGGCCGCCGGCGGCCGAGGGAGAGGTGGTCCTTCGGCTCTTCGATGGGCGAGAAGAGCCCTTGGACCCGATAACGCTCAGCGTGGATGGGGAAGGCCACTTGAGGTGCGTCGTCCGCCGCGACATGCCGGCGCGATTTCAAAGGACCGCGCAACTGGCCATGGCGCCGCTCCTCGACGAGACCGGCACCGCGATCCTCCTCGGAGGGCGCCGTTATCCTCTCGGGGACACCTGACGGTCGGGCGGCGTCGTCCCTCACGGCTCGTGCACCCAGGTCCCGCCTGCCGCTACGATGCCGCGCCACCACGTCTCTAGGGTGTTGGCGTCGACGGGCGCATCGCGAGATGAGGGCGCGCGTTCGTCGTCGCCTGACCACGCGGCGGCGAGACGCACCTCCGCCGCGCGCAGGGCTTTAGAACGCGCTTTTGCGACCCGCCTTCGGGCACGCGGAAGCGCCTCGGGGGAGAGGTTGCCCGTCGTGACCCCTTCGAGTACCTCGCGGTGCGTCGTCGCGTCCGCCGTGGCGCCTCGTCCCCATACGATGAGCGCCGGGGCAGACCCCTCAACGAGCTGCGCTCCCGCCTCGAAGGGGAGGGATGAGAGCTTCGGCGCGATGACCGCGGCGACGAGCCGAGCCCGGCGGACATCGTCGACCGGGTAGGCCACGAGGGTCGTCGCCTCCGGGCTCGGCGCGGTGGTCGGGGGCGACCACCGAGCGGCCGCGTTGGGGTCCATCCCGGCGTCGGCGACGCATGCCTCGCCGTCCGGCGACGCATGGGTCGCCGGCAACCACCGGCGGAACGCGTCGATGCCGATGCGGCTCTGGGCCGCATCGGCATTGGCGGCCACCGCGACCCGCCACGCCCCCCGACGGAGCACGGTGCGCCAGCGCGCCATCAACGAAGGAACGTCCGCCTCGACCACCGAAGCCCGAGCGCCCCAAGGCATCCACGTCGAGGTCCTCCCGGAAAAGCGCCGGGCCGCGGCGGCGGCGAGCAGCCGCGCGCGGCCGTCATCGAGGAGCGACGTCACGGCATGTCGCGCCCGGCGCACCGCCGCCGGGTCGTGCGGCAGGGCCGTGAGCCAGCGTCCGAGGGTATCGCCCACGCGAGCCGCCAGGGCTCCTGGTGGCTCGTCGACGGCGGGAACGGCGTGCGCCAGCAGCCCGACGCCCCGGGTCGTGACCCAAGGCCGGACGACCGCAGTGGTGTCGTCGTGTCGCGCGTCGTCGGCGGCGGCGGCGAGCGCCGCCGCCGCGAGCGCGGTCTGTCCCGCGTCGTCGACGGTCTCGTCGCCGACGGCACATGGTTGCGCCACGAGCATCCAAAACGCGCCCTGGCCCGTCGTCACCCGGATGACCTCGTCCCGCGGCGCGTCCGCCGGCATCGCCGCCGTGCGGACGGCGCGAGCGTACGCGGCATCGATTTGTTCGTCCCGAGGCGCGGTCTCGGCCGCGGGCACGTCCGTGGCCCGCCCCGCGGCCGCAGACCACGGCGAAACCACCCGGGGGCGAGATGGCGCCCCCCTCCCGGGTACCGGGTCGGTGTGGGGCCCCCCCGCCGCGC